>JALRBW010000022.1 GCA_023257625.1 Flavobacteriaceae bacterium
TCTAAACCCTTGTAAATATTGATGAAGTTATCAACATTAGCTTGTGAAAAATTAAGATGAAAACTGATGGAAATTAAAGTCTATGTTTAAGATTTATAACTATTAGAATGTACTTTTAAAACAGCCCTTCCACTAGGATCATTTTGATTTTGAAAAGCAGCATCCCATGCTAAGGCAACAGGTGTGCTACATGCAACTGATGGCACAGATGGAACGCTTAAAGCAGCTGCATCACTTGGAAAGTGAGATTCAAAAATTAATCGATAATAAAACTCTTCTTTGTTTTGTGGGGTTTGAACTGGGAATCGATAATGTGCATTTTGCATTTGTTCATCTGTCACTTCCTGATTTACCATTTCTTTTAAAGTGTCAATCCAACTATATCCTACTCCATCTGAAAATTGTTCTTTTTGACGCCATGCTATGCTTGCAGGTAAATAGTTTTCAAAAGCCTTGCGTAGAACCCATTTTTCCATACGATCAGAGGTAATCATTTTGTCTTTGGGATTAAGTCGCATTGCTACTTCTATAAATTCTTTGTCTAAAAAAGGAACCCTCCCTTCTATTCCCCAAGCTGCAAGAGATTTATTCGCCCTTAAACAATCATATTGATGTAATTTTTCTAGCTTTCTAACGGTTTCTTCGTGAAATTCTTGAGCATTAGGCGCTTTGTGGAAATAAAGATATCCACCAAAAAGCTCATCGGCTCCTTCACCAGATAATACCATCTTAATTCCAAGTGATTTTATAGCACGTGCCATAAGGAACATGGGTGTTGAAGCCCTTACAGTTGTGATATCATATGTCTCTAAATGATAAATTACTTCACGAATAGCATCGAGTCCTTCTTGAATTGTAAATTTTATTTCATGATGAATAGTACCGATATGCTTGGCTACTTCTTGAGCTGCAGCCAAATCTGGTGATCCTTCTAAACCAACTGAAAAAGAATGAAGTTGGGGCCACCAAGCAGCTTGTTGGTCGTCAGTTTCAATTCGATTTGCAGCAAACTTTTTCGCTAATGCAGAAGTGATCGATGAATCAAGTCCCCCTGATAATAATACACCATATGGCACATCACTCATTAATTGACGATGAACAGCATCTGAAAGGGCATTGTGAAGTTCTTCTATTGAAGTAGAATTATCTTTCACTGAATCATATTTTTTCCATTTCGGAGTATACCATTGAGTCATGTTTTTATCCTTACTATGGTAATAATGACCTGGAGGAAATAATTCTATTTTAGAACAAACTCCTTCAAGGGCTTTTAACTCTGAAGCAACGTAAAATGTTCCATTACCATCCCACCCCATATATAAGGGGATGATTCCAATATGATCACGAGCAATAAAATAAGAATCGTTTTCAGCGTCGTAGATTGCAAAAGAAAATATTCCGTTGAGTTTATTAAGGAAATCAACACCATCTTCTTGATATAAGGCTAATAGAACCTCACAATCAGATTGAGTTTTAAAGTTATATGAACCCACTAAGGTTTTACGTAAATCACGGTGATTATAAATTTCCCCATTAGCAGCTAAAATATATTGTCCCGATGGGCTAATTAAGGGTTGTTTTCCTGATGTTGGGTCTACAATAGCCAATCGTTCATGAGACAATATAGCTTTGTCTGATGCATAAATTCCGCTCCAATCTGGTCCTCTATGTCTTAATTTTTTGGACATTTCTAATATTTGGGGACGCAGAGATTCAGAAGATTGTTTAAGTTCAAAAGCACAAAGAATTCCACACATGATTATATTTTTTGTCAAAAATAGTTTAATAATTAATTTTATAAAACTAAATTAAAGTTTTAACTAACTTTATTAACTAAATATTCAAAATTAATATAAATTCATTCGAATCATATATTATCAACAAAAGGATTGTTAAAATTGTTTAATTGATTCTATTGCTATAAACAATATTCCCATCAACTAAGGTTGCAACCACTCGTGCTTTAAGAACTCTTTTATCAGAAACCTTCATAATATCGCGATCAAGAATAACAAAATCAGCAACTTTACCAGGTTCAATTGATCCTTTTTCGTTTTCTTCAAAATTAGCGTAGGCCCCCCAAATTGTCATTCCACGCATAGCATCAGTTCTTGAAAGTTTGTTTTCTTTTAGATATCCTTCTTCAGGATATTGATTTGCATCTTGCCTAAAAACAGCTGCATAAAAAGTCATAAAAGGATTTACTTCTTCAACAGGAAAATCCGTTCCCAAGGCAATCCGACCAGAACGCTCGAGGAGCGCTTGATTGGCATAGGCACCATATAATCGGTCTTTACCTAAACGCTCTTCTGCCCAGTACATATCACTAGTAGCGTGAGTGGGTTGAACGGAAGGAATGATTTTACGATTAAAAAGAGAGATATCCACCGTATCAATAATTTGAGCGTGCTCAATTCTCCAACGCGGATCATCAACCAAAGACAGTGCTTTCCGGTAGGCATTTAAAACAGCATGATTTGCAGCATCGCCTATGGCATGAGCATTCATTTGAAATGGGGTTGTAGAAAGTTTATAAGCTAATTTTTCAAGTGAATCTATTGATGTTATAAATTCACCGTTATGTCCCTCTAAATCACTATATGAAGATTTTAATGCTGCTCCTCTAGATCCTAATGCACCATCGGCATATACTTTAAATGAACGGACATTTAATTTTTCTGTTTTAATTGGCCCCTTACTTAAATAATACTCTAAATTCCCTTTTGTATTAGACACCATTGCATAAACGCGAATAGTTAGTTGTCCTGATTTTTGAAGGCTATCAATAAGTGTAATATCCTCACGATCCATTCCTGCTACAGAAACAGTTGTAAGTCCGTTTGCAAAAGCAATTTCCTCAGCATCTTTGAGGGCTTTGATTTTTTCTTCAACCGTTGGCTGTGGCAATACTTCGGTAATCAGTCGCATCGGGGCATCTACTAAAACGCCGGTTAACTTACCCTTTTCTTTGATTATCGTTCCCCCTTCTACAAAAGTATCTTCATTGATACCGGCCATTTCCAAAGCTTTTTGGTTGACAAGCATCGCATGACCATCTATTCTTTTTAACACCACGGGGATATCTGGAAATAGTTGGTCTAATTTTTCTTTAGTTGGTAATTTTTTATTTTCCCAATCATTTTGATCCCAACCTCTTCCCATAAGGACAGTTGCTTTGGATTGATTAGAAAATTGCTGTATTCTAGTGAGAACTTCTTCAAAACTTTTTGTCCCTACTAAATCCGCTTGCTGAAGACTTAAGCCGAGACTTAAAAAATGACAATGAGAATCAATAAAGCCTGGAAATACTGCTAATTCTTGTAAATCAAGTGTTTTTTTTGCCTCGTATCGATTTAATAATTCTTCACCTCCTACGTCAATGAACTTTCCATTATTAACAACAAATGCTGATGCTATGCCTCTAGTTTCTCCCATGGTGTAAACTGTGGCATTATGAACAATTAAATCAACTTTATTTTGACAAGAAGTCAATGAAAATAAGATAATTACTATATAAATAGATAATCTAGAATTTTTCATACAAAGTATAATGGGGTTAAATTTTCGAGCAAATTTACACAAATTTAAATGGTAGAGTGAAAAAAATAATTACACACTTAAAGTTGATGTTTTTAGTATTGCAAATCAAGTTTATAAAGTATTCCACCTAAAAGTAAAAATGATGGTTCTGGATAGTTTGCCCACCTTCCATTTAACCCTTTACTAGAAATTTTACTTTTAAGAAATACATCAAATTGATTAATCAACTTGTAAGAAATATGAAAGTTTGATTGAGCAAATAAGGATAACTTATTTTCTAAAAAGGGCACATTTTCCAATTGTTGATTGACAAATATGGGTCTAAAGGCACTACTTCTATCACCAAAAGCTCTTCCGTTAAATGTAAAAACAATCTTATCTTTCCATGTAAGTTGGCCTTCCCATGCCATTTCAAATCCAGGTGTATTCCATAAGATCTGATTTTCTTGGGGTTCAAAATATCGGTATTTAGTTTCAAAACGAACAAAATTATTTTTTGCTACGTCTAAACGTAAACTAGATTTAATTCCATAGTACCGAACAAAAGCAAATTGATTTTCAAATGCATTAGACAAACGGTAAGGGACAGATTCATTTTGGATATCAAAAGGAAGTCGTTGGAAGTATAAAAAATTATCAACTTCGTCATAAAGAACTCCAAAATCAAAATTAACAATTGAAGCTAAACTTGATTTTACACCCAATGCAGCATTAAATTGTTCAAAAGAAGGACGTAACTTAGTAGTTGGAGATAAATATGGATTCTCAATAAATGAACTTCGATAACTATTGGGTTTAACACCTCCTAAAGCTTGCGCATAAGGAGTTAAAATTGCATTTTGCTTTTGGTATACTATCTCAACTTTAGGATAATATAATAACGAATTTACACCATCCACCGACCCTGCTACGTAAGCAATTCCTGCGCCTAATTTGAACTTTACGTCAGATTGCGTTCTTTGCCATTGTATTTCACTTCCTAGTATACCGTAGGTGTATTGTTCATTACTTTTTTCATAATACGAATTTTCAAAAATGGTATTAAGTCCATTAGCAATTAGGTTAGCTTGTAAGTTATCCTTTGAAATTTCAAAATTAAATTCACTTCGTAATCCTATTTGTTGTTCTGTAGAACCAAAATTATCAGAAGTATGATTGACTTGAAATTCTATACTTCGGATATTAAAATCGTACCAATTCCAGTCTGTTCTCAGTTCAAAAAGATTGCGCTTGCTTTTTGAATCGATGTTATTAATAAGAAGTGGGTCCCAATCTTGGTCATATAATCCAAAATAATTATGGGTATAATTTTTAAATTGCAAAGTAGTGTGAGTATTATAGTCTTTACTCCTTAAGTTATGTTGAAATGCAATTCGACTAAAACTTTGATCCCCGTCAATTAATGAGTTATTGATTTTTCCCTTAAATCCATCACGATAAAAATGGACTCCCAGTCTTTGCTGACGATCTATTGTATAAACACTTGAAACATCAAACAACATCTGATTCATGGATCCCAATCCTCCACTAAATAAAGTGTTGTAGGGAATAGAGGACTCTCTTTTTTTAAGGTTTAAAGGATTCGCTTTATTGGGCTGAAAAGTAGAAATAACTGGGGTCTCAATGATAGAAAAATCTAAAGATTTAGAGGATTGCACCAAACTATCAGAAATTACAGGATTTATTTTTATTTGAAAAGCATCGGAAAGGCTTGGAGTATAAGATTTTATTACAAGTACTTCTTGAGTTCCAATGCCTTCCTGTTCACTATCTTGAGCTAATACGGGTATACTTAGGAAAAATATGCTGTAAATAAATAATAATGAAATAGAATTATACATCATGTTATTGTCCTTTTTCATTTAATTGAGACGCTTTCTGAAATTCATCTAAAAGCTTCGAAGCCTCATCATTAATAGCTTCAAATTGATCAAAATTTTCTAAAATAGACTCTAACACAAAAATAGCTTGAAACGAATCTTCCAAAGCCCAATAATTTTTTGCCAATAGAACCAATGCTTTTGCATTCCAGTACCCTGACCCGCCAATACTTAAGGCTATTTTTTGAATATATTCATTGGATTTAGTATAGCTATTTGATTCATATAACTTTAGTGCCTTAAAATAAAAAGCTTCAGCTGCCCACTCAGCTTTTGGTGCATTTTCTAATTTCTCAAACATTAACCCTGCAGTTTCAATATCTCCACTTAACATAGCCGCTTTTGCTTTTAAATAACGTGCATCCCAAAGTAAAACTTCCTCAAGTTCAGATAATTGAAATACTTTTTCAACACATTGCAAAGTCTTGTCATAATTTTTACTTTCAAAATAGGCGTGCATTAAATTTAGAAGGGCAAAGCGTTTATTTTCTTCAGAAGTGGCAACCTCCTCTAGTTTCTCAAGATAAGGAATGGAAAGTAGTAATTGTGATTGATTTTTTAATATAGTAATTGATCGAACTAAAGCCTTTTCAGTATAAATAGATACTTCTGATTCAACTAAAATCGCATAATAATCCAATGCTTTTTCAAACATTTCATTTGAAAAATTGAGTTCAGCAAGATAAAAAGTGACTGGAATTGAAAATATTCCCTTTGAAAAAGTACTCAAATAATCTTCAAATAGTTTTTCTGCAATTTTAAACTTTCCAGACAAGAACTGTTTTTCTGCAGCATCAAATGTTGTTTTTTCTAGGTCTATATCAGTTAATGATTCAAGATTTTGACTTTTTAACCACGTTGAAAATTCATTTACTTGTCCAATATCAATTGCTATTTCTCTAAGTGTCCGAATCCCTTGTTCTGCAACAGCATAACCTTTATATCGAACTACTATATCTTGTAAAAGAGTTTGGGCTTTTTCTAATTGATTATCATTATAGAGGATCAATGCTTTGTTTAATGATGATTGTGCAAGGTAAGGGCTACGTTGATATGACGAAAGCAAATCATCATAACTTATAATTGCCTTTTGGTTTTCACCTATTAAACTATATGCTATTGCAAGTTCAAATAATGCGTCATCCACCAGTGGATCTGTTTTATAACGCTCAATTAATTTTGTTAGGGTTTCAATTTTCTGTGCATTTCTACCTATAAAACCATAACTAATTGCCTTTTGAAAAGTAGGATAGGCTCCATTGGACTCATCAAAAGCAATTGCAGTATTATAGTGTTCCATTGCAGGCCAATATTGCTTCAAAGCAAAATTACAATCACCTATTCTCAAAAATGTATCTCGTTGGATTGGAGCAGAAAATGTACTGTTGTTAAGATTAAATGTTTCAAAAGCAGCGAGTGCTGACTCGTATTCATTTAATTTAAAATAAGTATATCCTATGTCGTATTGCAAACGATCAGCTATTTCAATTTTACCTGACATAGGATGGTTCTTAAACTCCTTAAAAAACGATAGTGCTTGGTCGAATTTATTCAATTCATACAATGACTTACCCAACCAATACAAAGCATATGCCTGAAGAAATTTGTTTTCTTTATTTTTCTGTGCTAATCGAAATGATTTTTCAGCATTTTTATAATCTGCTGAATTATATGAAGCTATTCCTTTTAATACATAAACTTTTTGAAGAGTATAGTCATTTTTAAAATCACCTTTTTCCTCTAAAATAGAAATAGCTGCATCATAATTTGCATTTTGTGTATAAGAATCAATCAATAATTCTTCTATTAATTCAACTGATTCATTTTTAGGGTAACGCTCAAGAAAGGACACCAAAACGTTTGGGGTTTCTTCAAATGGATTCCCAATTTCATAACTTAATTTTGCATAATTCAAAAAGGCATTTTCCTGCAAAATTGAATCAAAACCCATATTAAATGCACTTTTAAAAGCAGTGAGAGCAGCTGGTTTGTTCCCTATTTTTAAATAACAATCTGCCAAATGATAATATGCATTTTGAGACAATGCATTTTTTTCACCTACAATTTTATTAAACTGGTCCATTGCATTTTCATATTCACCAACACGATAGTAAGTATAACCTAATTGATATAAATCTTCGTTTGACCATTTCCCTTTTTTACCTTTAAAATTTTTTAAATAACCTAAAGCGTTTTGATATTGCTTTAAGTTAAAATAACTCTCACCAATAATTTTAGAAAGTTCTGAATAGGTGTCTTCTGTCCCATTAGTCAAAATTTCTTTCCCTAATGCAATGGCCTGTTCAAACCGACCCAATCTAAAATTCATATCGGCTTGGAAATATCTTAGATTTTCTTTTTGCTCTCTATCTGAAGTAGCAGAAAATTCTGTAAAAGCATTATCATAATCATTAAGTTGATAGGCTATATGGCCTAAATAATAATGGGCATCCGATTCAAAATTTTTATTTGTTTTAACTTTTTCTAAAAAAGGTTTTGCTTGGGCATATCTTCCTGCAGAAAATAAACTATATCCTTTATTAAATTGAAAAGTAGGTTGCTCTAATTTAGGAACATATGATTCATCAATTTTTAAATACCATTTTAAAGCATAACGATACTCTTCATTGGCAAAATAATAATTTGCAACATCAAAATCTATAGCTAGAGACTCCCTTTCAGTGGGGTAATTCTCTTTAAATAGTGTCAGCATTTTTTCTGCACCCGATAAGTTTAATCGAAGTGCATTTGACAATGTATTGAATTGTTTTTTTCTAAATGTATTTGGAGTTTCGTAAATACTTGTTTCTAAAATTGAAGCTTGCCAAGATGCATGGTAATATCCTGCTCCAAAATAATGTTGTCCTCGATCTAAAAAAGTAGAACTATCATAGATTTGAGCATGGAGATTTAATGGAATAAATACAATTAAAATTCCAAAAATCCTCTTCCATATTACATCATTTCTCATCAACGCTAAAGGTATTGCATTCCTTATAATATTGATAACGACAATAGAAGTATAAACGTATATTTTATCAACAATTTTAGGGGTAAAAGGAGAAAAAAAGTACCTTTAGCTAAATCTTATAACTGGATGCAAACTTCCGTATTAAGGCTAGATAAAGCCACTATATATAACGATCAAAACTTGATTTTTTCCTCAATAGATTTTACAGTATCAAAAGGAGATTTTGTGTTTTTGATTGGCAAAACAGGTTCTGGAAAAAGTTCACTACTTAAAGTATTTTATGGTGATTTAATTTTAAGCCAAGGTACCGGTTCAATTGTAGGATATGATTTGACCAAATTAAAAGATAGAGATATTCCTTTATTACGCAGAAAACTTGGTATTGTTTTTCAAGATTTTAAATTATTACCTGATCGGACGGTTTTTGAAAATTTATTATTTGTTCTTAAAGCAACTGGATGGAATGATCATTCTCAAATAAATGAACGTATAGCTGATGTTCTTAAACAAGTAAATGTGATCAATAGTGAGAAAAAATTTCCATTTGAATTGTCAGGTGGAGAACAGCAACGGATTGCAATTGCGAGAGCATTGTTAAATCACCCCGAAATAATATTGGCTGATGAGCCTACCGGAAATCTAGACCCTGAAACTAGTCAAGAAATAATGCAGCTTTTCAGAAATCTACACCAATCAGGAATCAGTATTATAATGGCTACCCATGATTATAACATGATCATGAAATTTCCTGGTAAAATTTATCAGTGTGGTCAAGGTCAGCTTAAAGAAGTAGTAGCAAAAAAAGCGAATTAGGATTTTTGCCTCTTTCGTTCATTTTCATCCAAAAATATTTTACGTAAACGTAATGAATTTGGAGTTACCTCTACATATTCATCTTTTTGAATATATTCTAAAGCTTCTTCTAATGAAAATTTAATAGGAGGAGCAATTTTTACTTTATCATCTGAACCTGATGCACGAACATTTGAGAGCTTTTTTGTTTTAGTAACATTTACAACTAAATCATCTTGACGTGTATTTTCACCGATGACCTGCCCTGCATAAATAGGTTCATTTGGAGCAACAAAAAATTTCCCACGTTCTTGTAGTTTATCTAAAGAATAAGGAATTGCTGCACCCTTTTCCATGGAAATTAAAGATCCGTTTATACGTCCTGGAATTTCTCCTTTATATGGACTATATTCCTCAAAACGATGATTCATAATTGCTTCTCCAGCTGTAGCAGTCAATAATTGATTTCTCAATCCAATTATTCCTCGAGAGGGTATTTTAAAATCGCATACCATTCTAGTCCCTTTTGGTTTCATACCCACCATTTCTCCTTTCCGTAAAGTAACCATTTCAATTGCTTTTCCGGATACTTCTTCGGGTAAATCAATAGTAAGTTCTTCTAAAGGTTCCATTTTAACCCCATTGATTTCTTTAATTATTACCTGAGGTTGTCCAATTTGAAGCTCAAACCCCTCTCTACGCATAGTTTCAATAAGTACCGAAAGATGTAATACTCCCCTTCCGTAGACTATAAATTTATCAGCGCTATCCGTAAATTTTAAGCGCATGGCTAGGTTTTTTTCGAGTTCTTTTTCTAAGCGCTCTCTTAAGTGACGTGAAGTGATAAACTTTCCTTCTTTTCCAAAAAAGGGAGAATCATTAATTGTGAACAACATACTCATTGTAGGCTCATCAATTGCAATTGAAGGTAAAGCTTCAGGGGCTAAAAAATCTGCAATGGTGTCTCCAATTTCAAAATCCTCTAAACCTACAATTGCACATAAATCACCTGCGTTAACACGTTCAACTTTTTTACGCCCTAAACCTTCAAATAAATGCAGCTCCTTAATTTTAGATGGCATTTGGCCACCTTCTCTTTTCATAAGCTGCACTTTCATCCCACTTTCTAAAAACCCTCTTTGTAATCGTCCAATTGCAATACGACCCGTAAATGAAGAATAATCAAGGGAGGTAATCAACATTTGTGTATTACCTTCTTTTATAATTGGACTGGGTACATGCTCTAAAACCATATCTAATAAGGGTTCTATAGATGTGGTCTGCTTATTCCAATCCGTACTCATCCAATTGTGTTTGGCAGAGCCATAAACAGTGGGAAAATCCAGTTGCCATTCTTCGGCTTCCAATTCAAACATTAAATCAAAAACTTTTTCGTGAACAGCTTCGGGAGTACAGTTTTCTTTATCCACTTTATTAATCACTACTATCGGTTTTAATTTTAGTTCTAACGCTTTTTTTAACACAAATCGCGTTTGAGGCATCGGACCTTCAAAAGCGTCAACAAGAAGTAAAACGCCATCTGCCATGTTAAGTACACGTTCTACTTCACCTCCGAAATCAGCATGCCCAGGAGTATCTATTATATTAATTTTTGTTCCTTTATAAGTTACTGCAACATTCTTGGAAAGAATAGTGATACCCCGTTCACGTTCTAAATCATTATTATCAAGGATCAATTCTCCTGTTTTTTCATTTGAACGAAATAAATTGCAGTGATGTAGTATTTTGTCTACAAGTGTTGTCTTACCGTGGTCAACGTGTGCAATTATTGCAATATTTTTAATGGCTGACATAGAGTTTTAAAAGCCGCAAATATACTACTATTAGTCATGTAAAAATATTTCTAGAATGTTTTGTTTGCTTTCATTTTTCCTTTGACATAAGTTTTTATTTTTAAAAAAATACATGTATTAAATGTATATTTAGATAATATCAAACTCATGGAAAACAAAGAAAAAACGATTGATAACTACTTAGCACAACATTATATTCATAGAAGCAACTGGCTAAGAGCAGCCGTTTTAGGTGCGAATGATGGTATCTTATCTACTACTAGTATTGCAATTGGTGTTGCAGCGGCAACAGATAACAGGTCAGCTATACTTTTAGCTACTCTGGCTGGTTTAGTTGCTGGTGCACTTTCTATGGCGGCAGGAGAATATGTTTCAGTGAGTTCACAAACTGATGTTGAAAATGCAGATATTGAGCGTGAAAAGATTGAATTAGAAGAAGATCCAGAGGCAGAAAGATTGTTACTAGCTAAAATTTATGAAGAACGAGGTTTAAAAAAAGAGACTGCATTAAAAGTAGCCAATGAACTTACAGAAAATAATGCTTTAGAAGCTCATATACGTGATGAGTTAGGAATTACAGACTTACATAAAGCGAATCCGCTTGAAGCAGCATTTGCTTCCTGTGGTGCATTTAGTCTTGGAGGTGCATTACCTCTACTGATTACAATTTTCATCCCTTTAAATTCAATGATTTCTAGTCTTTACGGATTCTCAGTAGTTTTTCTTGCTCTTTTAGGAGCACTTTCTGCAAAATTTGGAGGATCTAGTCCCCTAAAAGCAGTCTTAAGAATTACACTGTGGGGAACCGTAGCCATGGGAATAACCGCGGGGGTAGGTTATCTATTTGGGTTTCAAGTTTAATTTTTAATAAGAACACTTTCAACCCCTAAACGATAAGAATCTAAACCAAATCCAATTATTAATCCTTTGGCAACAGGTGTTATGTATGATTTATGTCTGAAATCTTCTCGAGCAAAAGTGTTGGATATGTGGATTTCAATAACATCACTATCAATACTTTTGATTGCATCACCAATAGCGACTGAGGTATGGGTATATGCACCTGCATTAAGTAAAATAACATCTACATCAAATCCCACTTTATGAAGATAATTTATCAATTCTCCTTCTATATTAGATTGAAAATAATTAAACTCAATTGTTGGGAAACGCTCTTGTAGGGTTTTAAAATACGCTTCAAAAGTTTGATTCCCATAAATGTTAGGTTCACGTTTACCCAACAGATTTAAGTTTGGACCATTGACAATACTAATCTTCATTTTAATTATTTTAGTAAAAGTATTGAAATTAGTGTAATCCCCCTAACAGCATTCTATTGAATTGGCAACTTGCGCTTTCCGAATTTCAAATGTACCTCAAAATAGAGCGGGGACTTTCTGAAAATTCTATCCAGAACTACAGTTTTGATGTTCAAAATTTAGTTCATTTTATAGAAACCTTTCAAATTAAAGAAAATCCCATTCAAATTACTTCTGAAACCGTACAAAAATTTATTTATGAATCTGCTAAGGAAGTAAGTGCTCGTACACAAGCTAGACGAATTTCAGGACTTCGTCGATTTTTTGATTTTTTGATTTTTGAAAAGTACCGTGACAGTAATCCTACTGATTTAATTGAAGCACCCAAGCTTGGACGTAAACTACCCGATGTGTTAACAGTTGAAGAAATTGAATTGATATTAGACCAAATAGATCTGGGGCAACCCTTAGGACATCGAAATAGAGCTATTTTTGAAACCCTTTATGGTTGTGGTATGCGTGTGTCTGAAATCACTCAGTTAACACTTTCAAATTTGATGTTTAAAGAAGAATTAATTCGGATAACAGGAAAAGGAAATAAACAGCGGTTAGTACCTATGGGTAAATATGCAAAAAAATATTTGTCAATTTACATTAATGAAAATAGAGTGTTCCAAAAAAAAGATTTTAAATATCGAGATTTTGTGTTTTTAAATCAAAATGGAAAAGCCATGACTAGGCAAATGATTTTTACTATTATTAAATCTTTAGCTGAAAAAGCAAATCTTAAAAAAGCCATTAGTCCACATTCCTTTCGACATTCCTTTGCAACTCATTTATTAGAAAACGGAGCCGATTTACGAACAATTCAGTTGCTCCTTGGTCATGAAAGCATTACCACTACTGAAGTTTACACACATTTAGATACTCAGCATTTAAGAAAAGTAGTAGAAAAATTTCACCCTCGAAATCCCCTCTAGGAAATTACAAGACGAAACCCCTCGCCGTGAATATTTAAAATCTGAACTTTTGGATCTACACTCAAATATTTTCTCAATTTGGCAATATAAACATCCATACTTCTTGAGGTAAAGTAATTATCATCACGCCAAATTTTATTTAATGCGATATCTCGAGGAAGTAAATCATTTATATGCAATACCAAGAGGCGTAAAAGTTGATTTTCTTTTGGAGATAATTTTATTGAATCGCCATCTTTGTGCTGCAATGTGCGTAATTTAGAGTTAAATGAAAATTCATTAAAACTAAATTCAAATCGATCATCTACAGGCAATATAGGAGCCTTACTTCGGTTTAGAACCGCTTTTATTTTTGCCAATAAAACATCCGAGTCAAAGGGTTTGGTCAAATAATCATCCGCTCCAATTTTAAAACCTTTTAAAACATCCTCTTTTAAATGTTTAGCTGTTAAAAAGAATATAGGAACAACTTCATTTATTTCCCTTATTTCTTTTGCTAAAGTAAAACCGTCTTTATAGGGCATCATTACATCTAAGACACAAAGATCAAAATCTTCCTTTTTAAATTTTTCAAACCCTTCAATCCCATTTTTAGCTAAGGTTATATCGTAATCATTAAGGCTTAAATATTCTTTTAAAATGCTTCCAAAATTGGGATCATCTTCTACTATAAGTATTTTTTTATTGATTTCTTTCATATTATATGAGGCATTATTATTTTTTTAAGGGGAGTGTTATTGTAAATGTAGTTCCTATATTTTTTTTGCTTTCCAAATGAATCGCTCCTTTATGAATATCTATAATTTTTTTTACATAGGCCAACCCTAGACCATGTCCTTTTACATTATGAATATTTCCAGAGGTGGCTCTATAAAATTTATCAAAAACCTTTTTTTGAATAGAAGGTGTCATTCCAATTCCATTATCTTTTACTTTTAAAAGAATGCACCCATCTTCGTTAAACGTCTCTATTGCTATCTTGGGCTGTTTTTCACAATATTTTACCGCATTGTCTAATAAATTTATTACAATATTAGTTAGATGACTTTTATTGCCGTAAATCAAGGCGTCTTTTGCATTCCAATGATTGTTAATTAGTCCTTTTTTATCTTCTAAAATTAATTTTATATGACTCACTGCCTCTTCAACAATAGCATGCAAATTAATCCCTTCCATAGGTAGTGGATCAGAGCTTTTTTCCAATTGAGAGATTCGTAAAACATTTTCAACTTGTGATAACATTCGGCTATTTTCTTCACGAATCATTTTTACATATTGAGTCACTTTTTCTGGAACATGAAGCGATTTAGGATTTGAAATAGCGTCTAATGCTAAATTAATTGTAGCTATGGGAGTTTTAAATTCATGAGACATATTATTGATGAAGTCAGTTTTCATTTCTGAAATCTTCTTTTGTCGAATAATTTGAAATAAGGCACTTGAAGAAACCAATACAATAAAAAGAGTAAAAAAGAGGGTCAATCCGCCCAATCCAATAATTGATGAAAAAACATATTGCTCTTTTTCAGGAAATGAAACAACTAATTCATATCGATTCGAACCGTCTTGATTTAAAAATATTGGAGTGGTATATCGAAAACCTTTTTGATATTCTGAATAATTATTTGAGATTATTTTCGTGGCTAATCCGTTGTCATATATACCAAATTCATAAGGTGTGCTAATATTTTTTGAATCAAATTCACGTTTTAAAACAAAATCCAATTCCTTAGCACTTATCCGTTTATGTAAAGGGGTATTAGAGGTGTAATTCAAAAAGGCGCTACGAATACGTTGATTGGCTACATTCATCCTTTCAATAGTTTTAATCTTTTCAATGGAACTTGCTAAGTTATTTTCTCGATTAAACACATCATTTTTATTGATAATGGTTGTGTTCTTAACCTGCTTTACATCCGTTACTGTATCAATAGTATCCCCCAATTTAGGATCTAAATAAGGTTTTATTTTATAATCTTCTTCAAGAATACCATAGGCATAATATGAAATTAAATTATTGGTTTTATCTTCATCTAAAAACAAAAAAACGTTAGCAAAACTTGCATTATCAGGAGTATCTAAAGAATCGATCAGATTTTCATAAGCACTTATATAATCATTTAACTCACGCTCTTGTATTTCTTCTGCTACATTTTGTATACTTTGTTTTACCGCTAAAGAGAACTCCTCTTCTTTATCATTCCATGCAGAATAAATCCAATAGCCTTGTAATACAATAATTCCTAAAATGGAAATTATCATAAAAACGACTAAGTAAACAAATAAAGACTTTTTCATAAGGGCTAGATTCTAATGCAAAGGGATTAGAACTGTTTTTTTTGCAAATTTCATTTTTTTTATCGCATAAAAGTGTCAAAAAGATGTTAATCTCTATTCTGACTTAAAAGTTCATCTAGAATTTGGGCCGCTTGACTGAAGGTATGTTCAATATATCTATTTTCAATTACATAATCAGCTATTTTTCTTTTTTTAGCTTCTGGCCATTGCTGATTTATTCGGGCTAAAACCGAGATTTTATCAACTTTATCACGTTCCATAACACGTTGAATACGAACATCTTCAGGTGAAGATACATATATAACGGCATCACAATCTTTTGAAGCGCCAGATTCAAACAAAATAGCTGCCTCTTTAATTATCAAATCCACCTGAGAGTTTTCGTTGACAAAATTCTTAAAATCTTTATCAACTGCAGGGTGTACAATATTATTAAGGGCTTTTAATGCGCTTGTGTTTGCAAAAACAAAATCACCTAATTTTTTCCGGTTTATTGAACCATCAGAATGTAAATAAGCTTTTCCAAATTCTTCAATGATCTTACTTTTCAAAGGTCCCTCAATAAGTCTTCTGCCAGAAGCATCAGCATCATAACAGGGAATACCTTGATTTGAAAACCAATTTAATAGCGTAGATTTTCCACTTCCAATTCCTCCAGTAAGTCCAATAATTTTCATTCCCTTCAAAGATATTTTGACTTAGGGGCATCTAACCATACCATTTCAAAAGTTTTAACAACTTTAAATGTTTTTGAAAGTTGTGTTCTCATTACTAGCACAATAGAAAGGTGAACAAAAAATAAAAAATAAGTTCTACCTAATAAAGGGCCTGATTGTATTAGAGGCAAAGCATCATTTTCTTTTGATTTCATATGCCTTTTTAAAGCAAATTGTTTACTCTTTGCTTATTTCATCAATAATTTCTTGACTTACTCCAACTCCTGAAAATCCACCGTCATGGTAAAGATTTTGAAGTGTAACTCTACGAGTATAGTCTGAGAATAAAGAGACAATATAATCCGCACAATCTTCTGCTGTGGCATTCCCTAGTGGAGACATTTTTTCAGCGTATTTTAAAAATCCTTCTAATCCAGCTACACCTTTACCTGCTGTAGTTAGTGTTGGTGATTGTGAAATTGTATTTACTCTCACTTTTTTATTCTTTCCAAAGAAATAGCCAAAACTTCGTGCAATAGATTCTAAGTAGGCTTTATTGTCAGCCATGTCATTATAATTAGGGAACGTCCGTTGAGCAGCAATATAGGATAATGCAATGATACTTCCCCATTCATTCATTGCGTCTTTTTGATACAACGACTGCATTAATTTATGGAAAGAAACTGCTGAAACATCCCAGCCCTTCTCTAACCAATCATAATTTAAATCTGTGTAGTGTTTTCCTTTTCTAACGTTTACTGACATCCCAATAGAATGTAATACAAAATCCAATTTACCCCCTAAAATATCTTGAGCTTGATCGATTAAAGAATTTAAATCCTCAACACTTGTGGCATCTGCAGGAATAACCTTTGAGTTTGTTTTGTTAGCTAAAGTATTGATTGTTCCCATACGCATGGCTACAGGAGCATTTGTTAATACAAATTTTCCACCTGCTAAGTGAACTGATTCTGCTGTTTTCCATGCAATAGATTGATCATCTAAAGCGCCAAAAATAATTCCCCTTTTTCCTTCTAATATTTTATGTGACATAAATTTTAATTTGATTTTAAAGATACAGTTAATTCATTAATTGTTTAGCGTGAGCAACTGCTGTTGGTGTTACTTGATTACCAGAAAGCATTATTGCTATTTCATGTATTCGTTCTTCAAAATTTAATGGCCGTAAACGCGTAAAGGTTTTTCCTTCAAGAGTTGTTTTTTCAACTTTTAAATGATGTTTACCCTTTGCAGCAACTTGGGGTAAATGGGTTATGGTAAAAACTTGTAAATTTTTTGATAAAGCGCTCATTACTTCAGCAACTCGATCAGATATTTGACCTGATACTCCAGTATCAATTTCATCAAAAATTAAAGTGGGTAATTTTTTATACTGGGAAAGTATACTTTTAATGGCCAACATAATTCGAGATAACTCTCCGCCTGACGCAACTTTTTTTAACGGCTTAAATTCTCCACCTAGGTTAGCGTTAAATAAAAAAGTTAATTCATCACTGCCAAAAGGCAAAAAGGAGGATGTTGATTTCATTTCAATTTTAAATTGAGCTTCTTTCATCCCCATTTGATCTAGATATTTTTTGATTTCCTTTTCTAGTATTGGAATAGCCTTATTTCGATTAGATTTTAATTTTTCAGTTATGGAAAGAAGTGATGATAACAATGAATTTATTTCGTTATTTACCTTATCGTATTGCTGTTCTAAGTTTAATGATTGTTCTAGTTCCTTTTCTAGGTTATCTTTTATTTTAAGTAATTCTAATGTAGAGTTTACATGATGCTTAAGAAAAAGGGAATGTAATTGATCCCATTGTTCATCAAGATGCTTAAGTGTTTCTGGATCAGCTTCTAATTGGTCTAGATGAT
This sequence comes from Flavobacteriaceae bacterium, assembly GCA_023257625.1. GTDB lineage: Bacteria > Bacteroidota > Bacteroidia > Flavobacteriales > Flavobacteriaceae > MS024-2A. The sequence continues at coordinate 18,075 of JALRBW010000022.1, forward strand.
GTTTGGAAGCTTCTAAAAGATCTTCAATTTCGACTACAGAATTTTGAGTCTGTTGAGATAAAGAATCAAAATGATCTGATTTTTGAGACAACCCGTAAATCAATTGTCTCAAACGATAGAGCTGATCCATAATTCCTACTTCTTCTTGCTCAATGAGCTGAATTATCTCAGAAAGGGTAATCCCTAAATATTCAACTGAATTTAAAAGTGTGCGTTTTCGTTCTAACTCTTCTTCTTTTCCAGCAACTAAATTTGCTTCTTGAAGTTCGTTAAATAAAAATTGATTTAAATTGTAGTCTTCTTGAGATTGCTTTTGGAGTAACAAAAGCTGATCCTTTTCATTGAGTGTTTTTTTGTATTTAGATAAAGTGCTCTGATAATTTATCACTAACTCTTGATTTCCTGCAAGGGCGTCTAATAAGTAAAATTGAAAATCACCCTCTCCGAGTTGAAGATTATCGTGCTGCGAATGAATGTCAATTAAAGCTGCGGCAATTTCTTCTAAAACATTTAAATTAACGGGAGTGTCATTTACAAAAGCCCTTGATTTTCCTTGGGGCAATAACTCTCTTCTAACTACAGTTATGGAATCATAATCTAAATCTAGGGCTTCAAAAAGAGATTGTAATCCGTAACGTTCAATAGAAAAAGTTGCTTCAACAACACATTTTTTTTCAGGATCAAGTAAACTGGTTAAATCAGCACGTTTGCCTAAAACCAAGGACAATCCTCCTAATAAAATAGACTTTCCTGCTCCTGTTTCTCCAGTAATACAAGTAAGACCCTCGGAAAAAGAAACTTCAAGCTGATCTATTAGCGCAAAGTTTGAAATATATAGGTGAGTTAACACAGTTTTAGACTGATTTTTTTGTGCTTAAATATACAATTATTCAAAAATAATTCAGGCTTTGATTTGTTTCCAGCGAGCTGTAAAAAAGGGTGCTATTTTCCTTAATATAGATTCAGTTTGATCAAAATCAACTGCTGGTCCATCACTAAATAAACTGACAATTTCTTCAACTTTTGCATCAAAAAACATTTGAAGCAAAAAAGCATTTGGCCTTCGTTGATATAAGGGTTCCAATTGTTGTATTGCTTTCATAATTGCCGTTTTCCCCTGTTCAGGTAATTGGGTCATTTGATCAAGTCCTTCCCGATGATATGTGTATAATGATTCACGATATTCTCTAAAACTATTGGAACGCATAGAATCAATTAACCAAAATCTATTCCGTGTTCCATCTGAGGGTTTCCATCCAGATTGAGAGGAGGACTGAGCTAAATTGACAATTTGAAAAGCTTGTTCAAAATATGAATTGCCTCCATAAAGGTCAAAACTATCTGCATCTAAACCTAAGATGATGTATGCATAAAAACTAATTAAAGAAACCAAATTTGACTCAAAACTTGCACGGTTAAAAAACAAGGGTTGAAATTCTTGATACGAAAAAACAATGTCTTTGTCTAAAAAATTTAATACCGGACTATCGTAATTTGAATCAAATACTGGACGCTGAGATTGAACTTGAAGTGTAGCTTCAAAACGATCGCTGTTGTATGAAGTTAAATTTAATACAAATGAACAACGTATTCGCTCTTGATCTTGAAAGGATTGATTCGTCCAAACTTGAGTATTTATAAATTCATTTAAAGAGCGTTCTAATGTTCTAAATATTTGTTGATTGGTTTGGTTTACCAAATCTGAGTTTACAACTACTTGTGCACTTAGCTCTTGAGCTTTTATGTTGTTATTTAAAAATAGTAATATCAATAAAAATGTAGGTATTTTCATTCAGCTAAAATTTGTTCGAAAATATGTTTAGCGCATTCTTCTTTTGAAAGAAGTGGGAAAGAATGTGAAGTTAAATCTGCATGAATGTAAGTTATTTTATTCGTTGATCCAGAAAAGCCTGCACCCTTATCTTTAAGTGAATTTAATACAATACCATCTAAATTTTTATTCAACAATTTTGTTCTTGCATTTTCAAGTTCATTTTCCGTTTCTAATGCAAACCCTATCACTTTTTGATTTTTTTTATGTGCACCCATATAAGCTAAAATATCAGGTGTATGAGTTAATTGAAGGGTTAAGTCGCCATTGCTTTTTTTAATTTTTTGAACTGCTGATTTTATTGGCTTATAATCAGCAACAGCAGCTGCAGCAATAGCTATATCTACTTTTTTGAATACTTTTTGAACAGCATTCATCATATCTTCTGCAGAAACTACCGAAATTAATGTAAGATCAGGATGTTCAATTTTTTCAATTGTTGGTCCAGAAACTAAAACAACATTAGCCCCTAACAATAGCGCCTCTTTAGCTAGTGCAAATCCCATTTTACCTGAAGCATAATTTCCAATAAAACGAACTGGGTCAATGGCTTCAAAGGTTGGCCCTGCTGTTAAAAGAATAGTTTTTTTAAAGAGAGGCTTATTTTTGGTGAAATGTGATTTTATATACGTTAGAATTGTATCAAGTTCAAGCATTCTACCTTTTCCTTCTAAACCACTTGCTAAAGCACCTTCTCCTACTGGAAGTACATAATTTCCATAGGAAGTTAGTTGGGATATATTTTTTTGTGTAGTAGGATGAGCATACATGTCCAAGTCCATTGCAGGTGCAACCCAAACCGGACATTTTGCTGAAAGATAAACTCCTAATAATAAGTTATTACAGCGTCCGTGTGCCATGGCAGATAATGTGTTTGATGTAGCAGGAGCAATCAAAAATAAATCTGCCCATAGCCCTAAAGCAACATGATCATTCCATTTTGGATTATCATTGCCCTCAGCAATAAAACTAGATAAAACTGGATTTTTGGAAACTGTAGCTAAAGTTAAAGGAGTAACAAATTCTTTCGCTGAGGGTGTCATTACAACTTTTACCTCTGCTCCTTCTTTAATTAAACTTCTAACTAATTCAGGGGTTTTATATGCAGCGATTCCACCCGTAATACCGAGCAAAATTTTCTTACCCCTTAACGCATTCATAACCTAGTCGTTAGATTCGTCGGTGTGGCGAAAATAAACCTTTTCATTTAACCATTCTTCAATAGCCATGGCATGAGGCTTAGGAAGTCTTTCATAAAAACGAGACACTTCAATTTGCTCTTTATTTTCAAAAATTTCTTCTAAACTATCAGTATGTGTTGCAAATTCATCTAATTTTTCATGTAATTCTTTTTTGATGTCTAAATTGATTTGAACAGATCGTTTAGAAATTACAGAAACAGCTTTATAAATATTATCTGTAAAAGACTCAATTGCTTCACGGTTATAGGTTTTTGTTGATGGGGATGCCTTGGATTCTCTGTACTTTGTCATAGTTTTATTTAGATAGTGTTGTTGTCGTTTTTATTTCTTCAAGTGAGGCGTTTATCACTTCCATTTTTTTATTTAAATCTTCTATAAAAGGAGATTCAGGATAATAACGTAAAATGAGTTGATATTGTTGCTGTAACTCTTCTAAACGTTCTAGTTTTTTTGATAGTATACTGTTAATTGCTATTTCATACGAAGATAGGAATTTGATATACAATGACTCTTCTCTAAATTTTGTCCCTGGAAATCCCCCAATAAAATTTTCAATAGCCTTAATAGCTGCTTTATAGTCACGAATTGTATTATATTGTTTTGCTATTTCAAAATCTTTTTGTTCTAATTTTTCCTGAAGTTCAGATATCATTTGATTTGCTTCTTCGGCATATTCTGAATTAGGATACAAATTTAAAAAAACCTGAAGTTTTTCAATTGCCGTATAAGTATCTTCTTGATCTAAACTATAAATTGGGGAAAGATGATAATAACTTTTAGCAGCTTTAAAACTCGCTTCTTGTATTCTATCACTTTTGGGATAACTTTTAATGAAGTTTTCAAACTGATAAGCCGCTAAGTAATAACTTTTGGTTTGTAAATAGGATTCTGCAAAGAAAAAAATTATTCTTTGTGCTTGAGGTTTTCCTCGATAAGCAGGAACAATTTGTTCTAATAAACGATTAGCTTTTCGGTATTCACCATTATTAAAATAAGTTTCTGCTTCTTTATACTTTTCTGCGTTATCATCACTGTTAAGTAATTTTTGATACTCTGAACAGGAAAACAAAGAAAGGATTGTCACTAAAAGTAGAATCTTAAATTGAAGCCTTTGTTTCATGCTGCGAAAGTAGTAAATATCAATGATATAAGAAATTTTAATTCCCAATACATTGTTAAAAACTCTTTAGGAATTATGCTGTAAAAGTGTTGCCTCCAAAACACTTTCAATGCGATTAGAGAGTCCTTTACTGGCCTGTACTAAGGGTAAACGAACAGATTGGTTACAAAGTGATAAACTTTTCATTAATGCTTTAACACCTACGGGATTACCCTCTTCAAAAAGAAGCTGAATTATGTCGAGTAACTGATAATGCATCTTATATGCTTTTTCTAACTCTCCTTGTTCTACATAATAAAACATACGCTTTATAGGTATGGGTAAGGCATTCCCTAAAACTGAAATAGTACCCACTGCACCCGATAGGAGCATCGGAAGAGTAAGAGCATCATCACCTGAAATTACCTGTACATGTGATGGACAATCTTTTAATATTTCTTCAGCTTGAGCCATGTCACCGCTAGCTTCTTTTATGGCAATAATATTATCATAATCATTAGCTAATCGCAAAAAGGTTTTAGAAAATACTGCTGCTCCAGTCCTAGAAGGAACATTATACACAATTAAGGGAATTGGACTTACTTGAGCTAAATGTGCATAGTGCTGATAAATTCCTTCCTGTGTGGGTTTGTTATAATAAGGAGATACAGAAAGAATGGCTTGAAATGGTGATAGGTCTGTTTGTATTATTTCTTCGATTACTGCAGCGGTATTATTTCCACCAATACCAATAACAAGGGGTAAGTTTCTGTTATTCGCTTTGATGACCGCTGCAATAACTTCTTTTTTTTCAAGAGATGACAAACATGACACCTCTGCAGTAGTTCCTAAAACAACCAGATAATCCGCTCCACCAGAAATAATGTTTTTTATTATTCTTGGTATTGCATCAAAATCAATTTCACCTTCTGAAGTGAAGGGGGTAACTAAAGCAACTCCTAAACCTTTAAGATTCATTTTTTGGTTTTAATTAATGCATTTACATAAATGGAACATTCAGATAGAAATTGGTGATTATCTGAAGTCTCTAATGTAAAAAGAATGTCGTTTAATCGTGAATCAACAGTAGAGAAACCCATTCTGTATTGGGCATTGAATGAAGCGCTTACTAGTTCAATAAATACAGAGGATTGGTTAAAAAAATTTAAAAGTAAATCATAAGGCTTATTAAATAAAGGCTGCCATTCATTAGGTATACTACCCCAAAGACCTATTTTCGTTCTTGAAAAATTAAATCGATTTTTAATTTTTAACTCTGGCATCTCTATCTCTTTTTTACTAACAACTACCACTGTGATGTTCTCCAATAAAATTTTATTCTTTAAGGCAAAATCGAATAACAGCTGCTCATCAAGTTTTACCTCTTCAGGAATTATAATTAGCAGTGTTTTAAAAGAAGGAGAATTTTTTTTTGACTTTTTGACCAGTTCAGAAAGTTTTTCTCTTCTTTTGAATCGCAACACTAGGTTGGCTATTCCATTTACCATTTTATTGTTTCAAAAGTATTGATTGTGAACTATCACTCATAATTTTTCCCCATTTTAAGTCTATATTTTAATAAAATGTTACATATATAACATAATCTTAAGATGACTTAAGCGCAATATAGTCTTGTTCGCTTAATATTGGAATATTTAATTGAAGTGCTTTTTCTCTTTTTGATGGTCCCATACCTTGTCCAGCAATCAAAAAGTCAGTTTTAGCTGATACTGAACTTGCCATTACCCCGCCCAACTGTTCTATTTCTGTTTTTATGGCTTCACGTTCAAAATTTTCAAAAATACCAGAAACCACAAAGCGCTTATTTACAAATGCTGGATGTTTAGATTGTAAAGATTCATCAACTTGCATGCGAAGGCCAGAATTTTTTAATCGTTCTATTATTTTTTGTTGCTCTGGATTTTTAAAAAAACGATCTAAACTTTCAGCAATCCGTTCTCCTATTTCATCTGTTCGTAACAAATCTTCTTTTGACGCTTGCTGAAGACTTTCTACACTTTTAAATTGTTTAGCAAGACGTTTAGCAACGGTTTCTCCTACGTAGCGAATGCCTAAACCAAAAAGGACCTTTTCAAAAGGTTTATCTTTTGATGACTCAATTCCTTCCAGTAGATTTTGAACTGATTTTTCTGCCATCCGATCTAAAGGCAAAACCTGTTCTGCAGTTATCTGATACAAATCAGCTATATTATTTATGATTCCTTTATGATACAATAAAGCTACTGTTTCTCCACCTAAACCCTCAATGTCCATCGCTTTTCGGTTAATGAAATGCTGAATTTTACCAATTTGTTGAGGAGGACAAGAAACTTCATTTGGACAATAGTGTTGTGCTTCTCCTTCTTCCCGCTCTAATAATGTATTACATTCAGGACAATGAGTAATAAAATGAACTTGATTATAAGGTTGCCCTCTGTGGCCTTCTTTAATTCCAACTATCTTAGGAATAATTTCTCCCCCTTTTTCAACATAAACAAGGTCACCAATTCTTAAATCTAATTTTCGAATCTGATCTGCATTGTGAAGTGAAGCCCTCTTAACTATAGTGCCCGAAATTTCGACTGGTTTAAGTTTTGCTACTGGCGTTATTGCCCCAGTTCGTCCCACTTGATATTGAACCCCTTGTAAAAGAGTAGAAACTTTTTCAGCTTGGTATTTGTAAGCTATTGCCCATCTTGGGGCTTTTGCAGTAAAGCCCAATTCTTGTTGCTGATCAAATCGATTTACTTTAATAACAATTCCATCTATTTCATAGGGTAATTTTTTTCTTTTAATTTCCCACTCTTCAATAAATTCGAATACTTTTTCAATTGAATTTACTTTTCTTGCAGAATCAGGCACTTTAAAACCCCATTCCCTAGCCTTTTCAAGGGCTTCATATTGAGTGGATACCTTTAAATTTGAACCCGCTAATGCATACAAAAAACATATTAATGGACGTTCAGCAACCAATTTACTGTCTTGTAATTTTAAACTTCCTGACGCTGTATTTCTGGGATTCCTATACAAGGGTTCACCAAGTTCTTCTCGAAGTGTATTCATTTTATTAAATCCATCCCAGGGTATCAATATTTCTCCACGTATTTCGAAAAATGAAGGAAAATTACCTCTTAATTCTAGCGGAATTGTTTTTATTGTTTTTATGTTGGTGGTAACATCATCCCCTTGAATACCGTCTCCACGAGTTACAGCCCTAATTAATTGACCATTTTCATACGTTAAGTTTATAGATGCACCGTCAAATTTTAATTCACAAGTGTATTCTATGACTGTTTGATTACCTAAAGATTTTTTTATTCGTTCCTCCCATTGTTCAACCTCTTCTTTTGTGTAAGTATTAGAAAGTGAATACATAGGATATTGATGGGCAATAGTTTCAAAATTTTTAGTGATATTACCACCCACTCTTTGTGTTGGTGAATTCGAATCATAGTATGCTGGAAACTGAGTTTCTAAGTCTTGAAGTTCTTTCAATAATTTGTCGAACTCATAGTCACTAACAATTGGATTATCAAGTATATAATATCTGTAATTATGGTCGTGTAATTCTTTTCTTAAAGTTTGTATACGTTCTTTAGCAGTTTCCATTTATATTTTTTGTAAACACACCATTCTTCGTTTCCCAAAGATATCTAATCGCTCGGAATAGGTATATTCTTTTTTGTTTTCTACATCCTTTTTTAATACTTCAATATAAAGTGGATTAACCTCAAAAAAAAGTCTTCCGTATTGTTTTAAACAATGATCAGCATATTCTATTATTTTTTTGTAAAAGACTAAGGGATCCTCTCCTTCAACGAATAGGGCTATATGCGGTTCGTGATTCAACACATTTTTTTTCATTTGATTTTTTTCTTTTGGCATAATGTATGGGGGATTTGACACAATGGCATCTACTTCCCCAAACCCTTTTTCCCATTCTAATATATTTTGCTGACTCCATTCAACGGCAACATTGTTTCGTAAACCATTTTTTTTAGCAATTTGTAGTGTATCTGGATGAATATCTACACCAATCACCTTGAAATGAGGTAATTCTTTAGCTAAAGAAATAGCTATACAACCACTTCCAGTTCCGATATCTACTACTGTTTTAGGGTTTTGCTCCGCGCTGTAGATTTCCAATACCCATTCTACCAATTCTTCAGTTTCAGGTCGAGGGATTAAAACATCGGGAGTTACAATAAGATCTAAGGATCTAAAATAAGCAAAACCAGTTATGTATTGAATTGGTTTTTCATCAAGTAAATTATGAAGCGCATTATTTAGTAGCTGAACATGATTAACATCTATTATTTTTTCAGGATAAAGTGCAATTTGCGTAGAATCTAAATTAATAAAGTGAGAAAGCAAAATTTTAAAATAAAAATCAATTTCATTTTGATTATATAAATGCTTTAATTTTTCCCTATAAAGAGTTCTCCCTTCGGTTAACGTCATATTAATTTCTTTGTCATCCAAATTGGGCACGAAGTATGACCTGTGCACCCCATGGAATGATTAATATAAGAAAAACCCATTTTTTTATACAACTTTTGAGCATCCAACATATTGGGCATGGTTTCAATGTAACACAAGCTAAAATCATGCTCTATTGCAAAATCCAAACACAATTGAATCATCTGGTTTCCCTTTCCAATTCCTCTTGCCTCTGGTAAAAAATACATTTTTTGCAACTCGCAAATAGATGGATCTTCACCTTTTAATGGTGCGATTCCGGCACCTCCAAAAAGAACCCCCTCACTTTCAACAACAAAATATTTTGATCTTGAAAAGTCATAAGCTTCATACATTGCGTCTAACTCTTTATCTGCATAAGCTGTACCTATTTTAGGAACACCCATTTCAAGCAAGACTTTGCGTATGACTTTAGCTATTTCATTATTGTCAGTCTTTTGTATGGGTCGAATATACATTCCTTAGTTTTTGTTATAAATTTGTAAGCAAGTTAAGTGCACTTTAAAAGCCTTGCAAATTAACACCCAAGAAGATTTGAACAATAATTTAGACCTTATTTATATGGAGCGTTGCCTTCAATTAGCCAGAAAAGGTCTGGGAACTACATCGCCTAATCCAATGGTAGGTTGTGTTATTGTTTACAATCAAAAAATAATTGGAGAAGGTTGGCATCATAAAGCAGGAGAAGCTCATGCAGAGGTTAATGCAATTCATGAAGTTTTAGATAAATCCCTTTTAAAAAAAAGTACACTTTATGTAAATCTTGAGCCATGCTCTCATTATGGAAAAACTCCACCTTGTTCTAATTTGATTGTTAAATATAAAATACCCAATGTAGTAGTAGCTACCCTTGACCCTAATCCTAAAGTTTCGGGTAGAGGGATCGATGTATTAAAAGCATCGGGGTGTAATGTTACTTTGGGCGTGTTAGAAAAAGAGGCTATTGAATTGAATCGTCGTTTTATAACTTTCCATCAAAAAAAACGTCCTTACATTATTTTAAAATGGGCGCAAACCAAAGACAAATTCATTGCGCCTCAAAATTCAAAAAACACTATTCCAAAAGTGTTTTGGATTAGCAATTTAAAATCTCAACAACTTGCACATAAATGGAGAAGTGAAGAAGCATCCATTTTAGTTGGTGTAAATACAGTGATAGCTGATAACCCTCAACTTACAACAAGAAATTGGAAAGGAAAACATCCAGTCCGCTTAATTCTCGACCCCAACAATAAAACTCCAAAGGATACTTTTGTATTCTCAGATATTTACCCCACCCTATTTTTCACAAAAGAATATGATAATCATAAAAGTGGTACAAAAAAAAACATCGTTCTAAGTCCTTATACAATTGATTCACTTATGAAATATTGTTGGGAAAAGGAATATACTTCAATTTTGGTTGAAGGAGGCCAAAAAACTATTCAAAATTTTATTAATAATAACCTTTGGGATGAAGCACGTGTTTTTACTTCATCCTTATTTCTGATAAATGGCATTAAGGCTCCTCAACTAATGAGAGAACCATATAAAAAAATCCAAATAAGAGACAATGTGCTTAGTCTTTATCAAAATCAAAAAGACGAACTATAATTTCTGGACAACGCATAGGGCGATTTGTTTTTGCGGATAAAAAAGCTAGTACCGTATTACCATGACAAATCAACTTTCCATTTTGGTTGTATAAATAGTAATCAAATTCAAGTGTTGCTTTTGGGTTTTTTACCAAAATAACTTCTACAGTAAAACAATCACCAAAAAAAAGAGGAAATTTATATACAAGGTTTGCTCGAACAACGGGCATGAAAATTCCTTCTTGCTCCATTTTTGAATATGAAACCCCTAAACTAGAGAGCCAATCTAACCTTGCCTTCTCAAAATAAAGTAAATAATTGCTATGATGAACAAATTTCATTTGGTCTGTTTCAGCATAACGTACAGGTGTTGAGCAAGTTGTGAATTTCATATTTTTTTTTAGTTATTAGAGAAGTTTTTTTTATTTTACATCACCCAATCAAGCATCAGAATTTCTAAAAAAAAAAGTTATAATTCAATAGGTATTTGATTTTTTTTTTGATTTTTTTTGAAACATATTTGTCAAATATTAAATTCAACTATAAACCAATCTTAATTAAATTCACTTTTTAAACTAAATGAGTACTACTGCAGCTTCGGTTTGGGAAAATTGTCTTTCTTTTATAAAAGACAATATTCAACCTCAGGCCTACAAAACATGGTTTCTTCCTATTGTTCCAGTTAAGCTAAATGAAAACGTTCTCAGCATACAAGTTCCAAGTAAATTTTTCTATGAATGGTTAGAAGAGCACTATGTAAAACTTTTAAAAACTGGCCTTCAAAAAGAATTAGGAAAAGATGCCCGTTTGGTATATTCCATAAGAATGGAAAATACATTTGGAAACAAAACTCCCTTTACTGAAAATATTCCTAGTAATAATAGGTCTCAACTCACACCTCAAGAGGTTGATGCTCCCTTAAATACAAATTCTGGTGAACTTAAAAATCCATTTATTATTCCAGGAATTAAAAACCTACAGATTGAGTCTCAATTAAATCCAAACTATAATTTTGATAACTTTTTAGAAGGTGATTCTAATCGTTTAGCTCGATCTGCTGGTCTAGCTGTAGCTTCTAAACCTGGAGGCACTTCTTTTAATCCATTGCTTATTTTTGGTGGAGTAGGACTTGGAAAAACACATTTGGCACATGCAATTGGAGTTGAGATTAAAGAAAAATATCAAGATAAAACAGTACTGTATATATCTGCAGAAAAGTTTACCCAACAATATATAGAAGCTGTAAAGAAAAATACACGTAATGATTTTATTCATTTTTATCAACTATTAGATGTTTTAATCATTGATGATGTTCAATTCTTATCAGGTAAAACAGGCACCCAGGATGTCTTTTTCCATATTTTTAATCATTTACACCAAAATGGAAAGCAGGTTATTCTGACTTCTGACAAAGCTCCTGTGGATATGCAAGACATCGAACAACGCTTGCTATCTAGATTCAAATGGGGCCTATCTGCAGAATTGCAGCTTCCCAATTATGAAACACGAATATCCATACTTAAAAATAAACTATACCGTGATGGTGTTGATATTGACGATTCTATCATTGAATATGTAGCAAAAAACATCAAAACCAACGTACGTGAATTAGAGGGAGCTATAATTTCTTTAATTGCACAATCTTCATTCAATCGTGCAGAAATCACAATTGAATTAGCTCAAGAGGTAGTGATGAAGTTTGTAAAAAATACCAAAAGAGAAGTTTCTATCGATTACATACAAAAAGTGGTTTCAGAATATTTTCAGATGGACGTTGAAACACTTCAATCAAAAACCCGAAGACGTCATATCGTTCAGGCCAGACAATTAGCTATGTATTTTGCTAAAAAGTTCACCAAAGCTTCTCTTGCAAGTATTGGTAATCAAATTGGAAAAAGAGACCATGCTACTGTACTGCATGCTTGTAAAACTGTAGATAACCTTAGTTTTACAGATAAACAATTCAGAAAATACGTTGAAGACCTCAACCAAAAACTAACCCTCTAACTTCCTTTTCATGGAAACAACAAAAGTACTCATGGTATGCTTGGGTAATATTTGTCGTTCTCCTCTAGCTCAAGGTATCTTTGAAGAAAAAACCAAAAACCTTTCTTTTCAAGTGGACTCAGCAGGTACAGCTGGATACCATATTGGAAGCGCTCCTGATCACAGAAGTATTGCCGTAGCTCTCAATCATGGGATTGATCTTAGAAACCAAAAAGCAAGAAAATTTGAATCTTGTGATTTTGATAAATTTGATTACATATTTGTCATGGATAAAAGTAATTATAAAGACGTTTTAGCGCTCGCCACATCAGTGGAGATGGCAAAAAAAGTACATCTTTTTTTACCTAATGGTAATGAAGTTCCTGATCCGTATTATGGAGATACAGAAGGTTTTGAACACTGTTTCAAACTTCTTAATGAAGCTTCTGAGTACTGGATAAAAAACATGGAAAATGAGTAAAAATATATTTGCAAAGGGTATTCTTCACCTTATCCCTACTCCGCTCGGCGAAAATCCACCTTTAGAAGTACTACCCCTTTCAGTTAAAAAAGCTGTAGAAAATCTAAATTATTACATAGTAGAAAATGAAAAAATAGCTCGTCGTTTTATTAAAAAAATAACCCCACAAAAAAATCAAGAAGATCTTATTCTTTTTCCATTAAATAAATACACCGCACAACAAGAGATTGACACATATTTACACCCTTGTTTGAATGGAATTTCTATTGGATTAATGTCAGATGCAGGCTGTCCAGGGATTGCAGATCCAGGAGCCGCTATTGTATCTAAAGCTCATGCTAATGAAATTAAAGTCATGCCTCATGTAGGCCCCTCTTCCATCATACTAGCTTTAATGAGTTCAGGGTTAAATGGTCAAAATTTTGCATTTAATGGTTATTTACCTATTGATAAAAAACAGCGAAGTCAAAGTATTTTACGTTATGAAAAAGAAGCTTTACGAAATCAACAAGCCCAGCTTTTTATTGAAACTCCATACAGGAGTGATGCTTTATTTCAAGAACTAATTCTTACGCTTTCCCCAACTACTTTACTCTGTGTGGCCTGTAACCTAAATCAAAATGATGAGTTTGTGCTTACCCAATCGGTTCATCAGTGGAAAAAATTCATTCCTAATTTTAATAAGCGCCCTTGTATATTTATTGTAGACACGGGGTTTTAACGAAATATTTTCTGTTGATTAAGCCATTGAGTGTACATTAACTTATTCTGATTGTGTTCCATCAAACTACTTGCAAATAAGTGATATCCAGGTTTTTCAGGTGCAGCCACAAAATATAGAAAATTGTGTTCTTCAGCATTTAATACAGCATCTATTGATGATAAATCAGGCATGGCAATGGGTCCAGGAGGTAAACCTTTTACTTTATAAGTATTGTAGGGTGAATCAAGTTCTAAATCGCGGTATAAAACCCTTTTTACAGTGTAGTCAAAATCACCCATAGACTCTTTAATAGTATAAATTACCGTTGGGTCTGCTTGTAGCTTCATTCCTTTATTAAGTCTGTTCAAATAGACCCCTGCAATGATAGGCTGTTCTTCTTTTTTTACAGACTCTTTTACTACAATTGAAGCTAAAATTGAGACTTGAATTGGAGTTAACTTTAAAGATTTAGCCTTAGATCGGCGTTCTTCATTCCAAAATTGTTGATAAAAATCCCAGATTTTTGCCCTAAAGTCTTCGCCTGAACTTTGCCAATACAAATCATAAGTATTAGGTAAATACAAACATAAAGCCGTTTCTTTTGTAAATCCTTTCTCATATAAAAATTCGGTGTCTAAAAAAGTTTCCAACAAAGACAAACTATCAGGTTCAATTTGTTCTGCAATTCGTCCAGCTAAATTTTCTATTCGCTCTTGATTATTAAAGGTCACTTTAACTGGCAAAGGATTGCCTCTAAGTTCATTGATGATTTCATTATTATTCATCCCACGCAATAATTTAAACTTACCTGATCTCAATCGAGAAGCATATCCCTTTTTTTCAGCAGCAATTCGAAATAAATCTACAGATTTTAACAGAGGGGATAGATTTATAGATAATGAGTCTATACTATCATCGTGGTCAATAAACAAATATGAGGAATCGTTTTCAAATGCTGTATTACTCCAAAAGAAAACCTGATAAAAATAGAAGATAAAACTACCCCCAAGGATAACACCTATGATACTAATAAATAAAAATATTTTGCGTCTATACATTCTTATATTCTTTTTGAAAAAGGTATTCATCATGATAACTTCCGTCATAAAAGTTCCAATTTTTTTTAACCCCTACCCGTTCAAACCCCGAAGAAGAAAACAACTGGATACTTGGTTGATTTTCAGCGCCTATATTAGCGTATAAATTTTTGATATTCAATTTATTAATAGCATATATTTCAAGTAATAATAAAGATTTTTTTCCATAGCCCATATTTCGATATTCTTCTAAAATTACAATCCCCACACCGGCACGTTGATGAACAATTTCGAAATCAAAAAGATCAATAAATCCAATTGGAATTTGTGTTGCGTTTGTAATCACAAAACGCTTTTGTCCCACATCAAAAACAGAACGATGTTGATTTTCTATGTAGGCCGAAAGAACTTCCTCAGAATAAGGAATATTTTGATTAGAATAGCGCCATAACTTTGGATCATTTTCAATAGCAACTAATACCTCAAAGTCTTTAGGCTGAAGAGAACGTAATTGAACAGACTGCAAACTCATAAGGTTAGACTTCCTGAAAAAACAAATTTGGCTGGGCCTTCAAGGAAAATAGAATGGTACCCTGTATTGTCTTTTTTAAACTCAACAATTAAGTTTCCTCCCAAAGCTTCAAGATGTATTTTCTCTAATTTTGGAAAATTTCCCCAACAATCAATTGCAAGGGCACTTGCAACTGCCCCTGTACCACAGGCAAGTGTCTCTCCTTCTACTCCCCTTTCATACGTTCGAATCCTAAAATATGAATCTCTTATATGTTCAATAAAATTCACGTTTATTCCTTCTTTTTTGAAAGAAGGTGAATATCTAATTGTAGCGCCTTCTTTTTCTACATCAAGGTTAGATAAATTGTTTGCAAGAATAACGTAATGAGGGGAACCAGTATTGGTAATTATGGCCTCGTTTTGCTTTTGTACTTCACTTACATTTTGCATTTTTAATCTTACTTGCTCCTTACCTAACCAGGCTGCTTGATGCATTCCATCTGAAGCTATAAAGGAGGTACTAGTTGAAATGATTTTTTTATGAAAAGCAAATGCAACTGCACATCGACCACCGTTCCCACAAAGCGTGCTCAAGTTACCATCTGAATTAAAATAAATCATTTCAAAGTCAGCATTAGGGTGTGTATTAATGAAAATTACACCATCTGCTCCAATACCTTTATGCCGATCACATAAAAAGCGGAGTTGGTTAGTATCTAAAGTGGAAAAGCTTCCTTTTCGATTGTCTAGAATAACGAAATCATTTCCTGCCCCTTGATATTTTTCAAATGTAAGAACCATTGATCAAATATAAACAAAATTGAACCCTGTTAAAGCTGAGTTAAATGAATTTAAAAAAGTGTGCATTTTACTATTTTTGGGAAAAAAATTTAACATGAAATCAATTTTTAAAACTACAGTTATTGCACTTGTAAGTGCTGTTTTCAGTATTTTTTTATATGATACACTTGTTGTTGAATTGCCACATTCCTCGATCCAACAATCTGAAAACCCTACTTTAATTCCAACTAATTACACCTTTACTTCTCCTGGTATAGCTGCTGAATCAACAGATTTTACAGTTGCTGCTGAAAAAACAATTCATGCTGTTGTACACGTAAAAAATACAAGTACGGGGTCATCTAATATCCCATCATTCTATCGATTTTTTTATAGTGATGATGAAATGCCAGAACGTATAGGAACAGGTTCAGGTGTCATTGTTTCACCCGATGGTTACATTATAACAAACAATCATGTAATTGAAAATTATTCTGAAATTGAAGTAACAACCAACGATAACAAAACCTATAAAGCCCGTGTTATAGGTGCAGATCCAGAAACTGATATCGCTGTTTTAAAAATTAACTCAGAGGATAAGTTCCCTTATGTTTATTTTGGTGATTCTGACACAACACGAATTGGTGAATGGGTTTTAGCAGTTGGAAATCCGTTCAATTTAAATTCCACTGTTACCGCTGGAATTATAAGTGCAAAATCTAGAGATTTAAACACGCGTGATGGTAAAAACGAATCCTACATTCAAACAGATGCTGCAGTTAATAGAGGAAATAGCGGAGGTGCTCTAGTCAATACTCGTGGTGAATTGATTGGAATCAATACAGCCATATCCTCTATGACTGGAGGTTTTGTTGGATACTCTTTTGCTGTACCGAGTAATATTGCTAGAAAAGTTTTTGAAGACCTAATAGAGTTTGGAGATGTTCAACGTGGTTTACTAGGTGTTATGGGCCAGGCATTAAATTCTGATCTAGCCTCTCGCTTTGAAGTTGAAGAAACTGAAGGGTTTTACGTTACTGAACTAGAAAAAGGAATGGGAGCGGAAAATGCAGGTATAAGCCCAGGAGATATCATTAAGAGTGTAGATGGGGTTTCAATCAATAAGTTTGCTGATTTATCGGGTTATTTGTCAACAAAAAGACCAGGAGAGATCGTTACAATAAAGTATAACAGAAAAGGAGCTTTGAATACCGCAAAGGTTAAATTAGAAAAAATTAACCGTGCGAGTTTCTATTATATGGAAGTTCGAGAATTAACCCCTGAACAAAAGAAACAATACAATATTGATTACGGTCTATATATTTCTCAAATGAATAATCGTAGGCTTTATCAAAATGGCATAGATAATGGATATATCATATTAGAAGTTAATGACCGAAAAGTAAGTACATTATCAGATGTAAAAAATTGGGCTCCTGCTGACATTCAAAATATTTTATTCTTAAATCCTGAAGGGGGAAAAGAAAAAATTCTGCTTCAATATTAATTAATAGAAGTATATAGAAAAAAGTCGCCCTCTAGGCGACTTTTTTTTATTTTTACAATTGAAATTCTTCACTATGCGGATTGATATCATAACACTCTTTCCAGAATTACTTTCAAGTCCCTTTGAAACATCAATTCTAAAGCGTGCCCTAACTGCAGGTGTTGCACAAGTAAATTTCCATAATCTTCGAGACTATAGCATAAACAAACAAAAGCAAGTAGATGATTATCCATTCGGTGGCGGAGCTGGAATGGTAATGATGATCGAACCAATTGATCGGTGCATTACCCATCTCAAAAAACAACGTAATTACGATGCTGTAATTTATTTAACGCCCGATGGTGAAACATTAAATCAAAAAATTGCCAATCGTTTCGCAACTACTCAACATCTAATTTTATTATGCGGTCATTATAAAGGAGTAGATCAACGCGTTCGAGATCATTTAATAACACATGAAATTTCAATAGGTGATTTTGTGCTTTCAGGTGGTGAACTAGCTGCTGCTGTTTTTTGTGATAGCGTTATCCGATTACTACCTGGTGTTTTAGGCGATGAGTCCTCTGCCCTAACAGATAGTTTTCAAGATGACTTGCTTGCACCGCCTATATACACTCGGCCAGCAACATACAATGGCTGGAATGTACCCGAAATTTTAATTTCTGGAAACACCCCTAAAGTAGAGGCTTGGAGAGATGAACAAGCACTAGATCGGACCCATCGTCTACGCCCAGACCTTTTAAAATAACGCCATGAATTTCCCTCATTTGCTTTTGGGATATTTTACTTTTATTTGCTTAGGATGCCATAAAGGATCATTTATAAATTATGATGAATTGTTATTTTGTACAGAACAATTTGTTACAATAACAATCCAAATTAAAGGATTGCCCCCTTCTGATTTCTATACTATCCGATTAGCAACCATGGATACTCTGAGATCTGATTTTATTTATGAAAATTATTACCCTGTTGTAAATGATAACCTTGTTAAACAACTTCAACGAAATCAAACCGAAGCTTTTGTTTTTATTGGTTTACGCCCTGAAAACCCCATTTTTGAAACTTTTGAAATCCTATCGGACGGCTGTCATGTTATAAAAATAAATGGGGCAGATACAATAGATTAAAAAATGAAAGAAGTTGTACAGATAAAAATAAATTTTAATTTTGCACCACGAAAAGATTAACCGCTGGCGAAAATCGTGAATGTTGACTTTTAAAATTAAATTATTCAAGATATGGAATCCATTATCAACTTCGTTCAAAACCAGTTTATTGAAAAAAAAGATTTTCCAGAATTTGGCACTGGCGACACATTAACAGTTTACTACCAAATCAGAGAAGGTGAAAAAGTACGTACTCAGTTTTTTAAAGGAGTCGTAATTCAAATTAAAGGTCATGGGCTTTCAAAAACCTTTACGATTCGAAAAATGTCAGGTACAGTAGGTGTAGAACGTATTTTCCCAATTAATATGCCTGGTCTTGAAAAAATAGAAATGAACAAGAAAGGTAAAGTGCGTCAATCACGTATTTATTATTTTAAAGATTTACGTGGTAAAAAGGCAAGAATTAAAGAAGCGCGTATAGATTAACTTTTTTTTGATTCTCTTTCTATCTAATGATATTGCCAGTTTGTTATTTCAGACTGGCTTTTTTTATTGAACATTTTAGGTATTAAATTAAGTCTAGCCCTTATATTTGCAACCGAAATCAAAAAGTAAACTTAATCATGGCGAAAATTAAAGTCGCAAACCCAGTAGTAGAAATGGATGGGGATGAAATGACCCGAATTATTTGGAAATTCATTAAAGAACAACTTATACTTCCTTATATCGATTTAGATATAAAATATTATGATCTTTCAGTAACCTCTAGAGATGAAACTCAAGATCAAATAACAATTGATGCAGCAAATGCCATAAAGCAATACAATGTTGGTATTAAGTGCGCAACAATTACTCCAGATGAAGATCGCGTAAAAGAATTTAAGTTAGCTAAGATGTGGCGTTCACCTAATGGAACCATTCGCAATATAGTGGGAGGAACGGTTTTTAGGGAACCCATAATTATGAAAAATATACCTCGATATGTTCAAGGTTGGACAAAGCCCATCTGTATTGGTAGACATGCCTTTGGAGATCAATACAAAGCTACTGATACAGTCACAGTTGGGAAAGGAACGCTTACTCTTACATTTACTCCTGATGAAGGAGGTGAACCACAAACTTGGGAAGTCTATCGATTTGAAGAAAATGGAGTGGCTATGGCGATGTATAATATAGATTCTTCCATTTATGGATTTGCCCGATCTTGCATGAACCTTGCCTTAGATAAGGGTTGGCCGCTTTATTTTTCTACTAAAAACACTATCCTAAAATCGTATGATGGTCGATTTAAAGATATTTTTCAAGAAGTATATGAAAATGAGTTTCAATCAAAATTTGAGGCTGCAGGAATTCACTATGAGCACCGTTTAATTGACGACATGGTAGCTGCAGCAATGAAATGGAATGGTGGATTTGTTTGGGCATGTAAAAATTATGATGGAGATGTTCAATCCGATACTGTAGCTCAAGGTTTCGGATCGCTTGGATTGATGACTTCGACATTAGTAACTCCAGACGGAATCACAATGGAAGCCGAAGCTGCTCACGGTACGGTAACACGCCACTACCGACAGCACCAACAAGGAAAAGCTACTTCAACCAATCCAATAGCTTCAATTTTTGCATGGACACGCGGATTGGCACATCGTGGTAAATTAGATAATAATTCAGATTTAATTTCTTTTTGCCAAACCCTAGAAGAAGTATGTATAGAAACTGTGGAAAGCGGTAAAATGACTAAGGATTTAGCTATTTTAATCCACGAGGAAAAATTAAATGATTCTCATTTTTTGACTACTCAAGCGTTCTTAGATGCTTTAAAAGAAAATCTTGATAACAAATGGAGCGCTTAACCATTTTATAAAAGTGAAAATTCAAACCCTGCAATATCTCATTGTGGGGTTTCTTTTTTAAATTCGTTAAAATTTTTCGAAAAAATGAAATTTGAAAAAATAACTGAACAATCTTCAAACCATAATGATCTAGAAAAAAAGACCATTAAGGAGTTATTGACTGGAATACACCAGGAGGATCAAAATGCTGTTGCTGCTGTAGGTAAAGTGTTACATCAAATAGAACCTTTAATTCAAGCAGTAGTGAAAGCCCAAAAAAATGGAGGACGATTATTTTACATTGGTGCAGGAACGAGTGGACGATTAGGAGTGCTAGATGCCTCCGAATGCCCACCTACCTTTGGAACACTACCAGAACGAGTAATTGGATTAATTGCAGGTGGAGACAATGCGCTTAGAAATTCTATTGAACATGCAGAAGATGATCCCAACCAAGCATGGTTAGATTTAACAGAATATTCAATTCAAATAAATGATATCGTAGTAGGTATTGCCGCTTCTGGTTCAACACCTTATGTTGTTGGCGGACTATCAAAATGCCAACAAATGGGAATAACAACTGGCTGTATAACTTGCAATCAAGGTTCACCCTTAGCTAAAGTAAGCCATTATCCAATTGAAGTTATTGTAGGGCCTGAATTTATTACTGGAAGTTCAAGAATGAAAGCGGGAACAGCTCAGAAACTTATTTTAAACATGATTACAACAGCAACGATGATTCAACTTGGCCACGTGAAAGGTAATAAAATGGTTGATATGCAAATGAGTAACGAAAAATTAGTGGGACGAGCAGAACGGATTGTTATGAGTGAACTTCATATAAGTCAAGAAGAAGCAAAACAATTATTAGCAAAGTATAAAAGTATTCGTGGTGCAATTGAAGCTTATTCACGATGAATAAAACACTACTTCAAAAAGGAATAAAACGACTTGCTTTTGCCCTACCTCTTTGTTTTATTGGACCAGTGGTTGTTCATCAAGCTTTTCAAAACAAAACTCATGCGCTTTATATTCCTGTTCTTTTATCAGGCATGTTATTACTAGCACTTGCTTTTTTTTATGGCTTGACGGGAATAAAAACTTTGGTTAATGCACTATTAGGTAAACGAAAAACAAATCTTTAAACTAACGATTGCGTGCTAGTTTACAACCCACTATCTTTGCACCGCATTTTATCTTAAATATGATTGAAATTCAATTTCCTGACGGAAACAAAAGAAGTTATACTTCAGGGATTACTCCAATTGAAATTGCTCAAAGTATTAGTGAAGGTCTTGCCAGAAATGTATTAACTGTTAAATTTAATGGACAGACAGTTGAAAGTATAACTCCACTCACAGAAAGCGGAAGTATTCAATTGTTTACTTGGAATGATAAAGAAGGAAAAACTGCTTTTTGGCATTCTTCTGCACATGTATTAGCTCAAGCCCTTTTAGCTTTGTATCCTGATTGTAAATTAACAATTGGTCCAGCCATAGAAAACGGATTTTATTATGATGCAGACTTTGGAGAAAACAGCATCACAGAAAAAGATTTACAAGATATAGAATTGAAGTTTTTAGAGTTTGCACGTCAAAAATTTGAATTTAAAATGCGAAGTGTCTCTAAATCAGATGCCCTTGAATATTATAATAAGTCAAATAATCCTTTCAAGGTAGAGTTAATTCAAAATTTAGAAGACGGAACAATCACCTTTTGCGATCATGCAGATTTTACTGATCTCTGTCGGGGTGGTCATATTCCTAATACTGGTTTTATCAAAGCAGTAAAACTTACAAATATTGCGGGAGCCTATTGGAGAGGAGATGAAACTAAACCTCAACTTACTCGAGTATATGGCATTAGCTTTCCCAAACAAAAAGACCTAACCGATTATCTTGCCCTATTAGAGGAGGCTAAAAAAAGAGATCATCGTAAATTAGGAAAAGAATTAGAGCTTTTTACCTTTTCGCAAAAAGTAGGACAAGGCCTTCCCTTATGGTTGCCTAAAGGAGCTGCATTAAGAGAACGACTTGAAAATTTTTTAAAAAAGGCTCAAAATAAAGCAGGTTATGAGCAAGTTATATCGCCCCACATCGGAAATAAAGAACTTTACATAACTTCTGGTCACTATGAAAAATATGGTGCCGATAGCTTTCAGCCAATTCATACCCCAGCAGAAGGAGAAGAGTTTTTATTAAAACCAATGAATTGCCCTCACCATTGTGAAATATACAAAGCAAAACCTTGGAGTTATCGCGATCTTCCAAAACGTTATGCTGAATTTGGTACCGTTTATAGATATGAACAGAGCGGTGAATTGCATGGATTGACTCGTGTACGTGGTTTTACCCAAGACGATGCACACATATTTTGTATGCCCGAACAATTGGATGAAGAATTTAAAAAAGTTATTGACCTAGTACTTTATGTTTTCGGAGCCTTAGGATTTGAAAATTTTACTGCACAAGTGTCTTTACGTGATCCTGAAAAGCCTGAAAAATATATCGGATCTAACAGCAATTGGGATTTAGCAGAAGAAGCTATTATCAATGCAGCTAAAGAAAAAGGGTTGAATTATGTTATCGAGACTGGTGAAGCGGCTTTTTATGGTCCTAAATTAGATTTTATGGTAAAAGATGCTCTTGGAAGACAATGGCAATTAGGAACGATACAAGTTGATTACAACCTCCCTGAGCGTTTTGATTTACAATATAAAGGTAGTGATAATGAGCTCCACCGACCAGTTATGATTCATCGTGCACCCTTTGGAAGTATGGAACGTTTTGTAGCAATTTTATTGGAACATACCGGAGGAAATTTTCCTCTTTGGCTTATGCCTAATCAGGTCAATATTCTATGTGTAAGTGAAAAATATAAAAATTACGCTCAAAAAGTTTTAAATTTCTTGGAAAATCACGAAATTCGCGCCCTCTTAGATGACCGTAATGAAACCATTGGAAAGAAAATCAGAGAGTCTGAAATGGCCAAAATTCCTTACATGTTAATTCTAGGAGAGCAAGAGGCTGAAAAACAAACTGTTTCACTCCGTAAACATCACGAAGGAGATTTAGGTAGTTTTTCTCTTGAAGAGATTGCAAAACAAATTAAAAATGAGATACAAAGTAGCCTTGTGCGCTTTGATGTTTAACTAAAACCGAGAAGACATAGCAATACGTAGACGCAGAAGTACCGCTCCTGGAAGAGTGATCAAACAAGATCAGCACAGAATTAATGAAAAAATTACTGCTGCTGAAGTTCGTTTGGTTGGCGATAATATTGAGGTTGGAGTTTATCCTCTTCGAAAAGCGTTAGCTATTGCAGAAGATTTTGGTCTAGATTTGGTCGAAATTTCTCCAAATGCAGTGCCTCCAGTTTGTAAAATATTAGAATATAAAAAGTTTTTATACGAGCAGAAAAAAAGAGAAAAAGTCTTAAAAGCTAAAACGAGTAAAATTGTGATTAAGGAAATTCGTTTTGGACCAAATACAGACGAACACGATTATGAATTTAAAAAGAAACACGCAGAAAAGTTTCTAAAAGAAGGAGCCAAATTAAAAGCGTTTGTTTTTTTTAAAGGACGTTCAATCGTATTTAAAGAGCAAGGTCAAATTTTATTGCTCCGATTAGCGCAAGATTTGGAAGACCTTGGTAAAGTAGAACAGATGCCCATTTTGGAGGGGAAAAAAATGAGTATTTTACTCGCTCCAAAGAAAAAATAAAATAGAGTCGATATGCCAAAAATGAAAACAAAATCAAGCGCCAAAAAACGGTTTAAAGTAACCGGAAGTGGTAAAATTAAGCGTAAGCACGCATTTAAAAGCCACATTTTGACCAAAAAATCAAAAAAGCGCAAACTGAAACTAACCCATGCTGGATTAGTTCATGAAAGTGATGTAAATAGCATCAAAGAACAATTACGCCTCAAATAACCCGGTTTATTCAATTTTTTAACAACCCGAAGTAAGGCCTAAAAGTGTTGTAATACCGCCTCCTTCAAAAAAACAAAAAAAATGCCAAGATCAGTAAATTCAGTAGCCTCAAGAGCAAGAAGAAAAAAACTTCTTAAACAAGCCAAAGGATTCTTTGGAAGACGAAAAAACGTTTGGACCGTTGCCAAAAATGCGGTTGAAAAAGCAATGGTTTATGCTTACAGAGACCGCAAAACCAAAAAACGTAACTTTAGAGCTTTATGGATTGCTCGTATAAATGCCGGTGCTCGACTCAATGGCATGTCATACAGCCAATTCATTGGAAAAGCTAAAGCTAATGACATAGCGTTAAACAGAAAGGTACTCGCTGATTTAGCTATGAACCACCCAGATGCTTTTAAAGCTATAGTAGAAAAAATTAAGTAAAGAAAATACTACCTACGGGTAGTATTTTCTTTTATGTTTACACTATTCTTAACCTAGGTTATTTTAAATCAAGTGGGGCTCTTATTGTTCTGAAAAAAAATAGTTTTTGAGTTTAAAATGCCTCTCTATTTGGACGCTCATCAACTTAGTATAAGATTAATAAACATACTTTTTAAAACAAATAAATTATTTTTTTTTATTGATCTGAAAAAATGAATCAGAAAAAAAACTCTTTCAGATTAAAGAACTGAAGTATTAGAATTTTTAATATAAAATTCTAAAAGCATAGAATATCTTGTGTTGAAAGTGAAATATAATTCATTATTAGCCCACCCCTTTAAAAATTTAATAAATTATTTGAATGCTCATTAAACTATTGTTTTTATTCTAAGTCAAAAGGCTTTAAAAATTATTAATGAAAAAAATATTTTTCTTTGCCCTAATTTTATTATCAAACACCATAAGTTTTGGTCAACGCCCGGGGAGTATGCCTCAGGGTGCAGGAATACCAAAAATTAACTTAAAAGGAAATGTTATTGATGTTGAAACCCAGCAACCGCTTGAGTATGCAACTATTTCATTAGTAAATAATCGTTTTCCCGATCGTATTCAAGGTGGTATTACAGATTCTAAAGGTTTTTTTGATATCGAAATTATACCTGGTCAATATAAAATAACTATAGAATATATCGGATTTGATAAAATTGAATTAGAAAACCAAACCTTTAGAGAAAATTCAGACTTGGGTATTATACCACTAACCATAAATACAGAAGCTCTTGATGAAGTTGAACTTGTTGGTGAACGTACTGAAGTTGAAATTCGATTAGACAAAAGGATTTACAATGTAGGGAGAGACATTACTGTAAGAGGTGGTTCTGTGGCCGATGTACTAGATAATGTACCGTCAGTATCAGTAGACGTAGAGGGTAATATAGCCTTACGAGGTAATGAAAATGTTAGAATATTAATTAATGGTAAGCCATCAGGGCTAGTAGGGCTTTCTGGTCCACAAGGTCTTCGCTCACTTCCTGCCGAATCAATCGAAAAAGTAGAAGTAGTTACTTCTCCCTCAGCACGATATGAAGCCTCAGGTACAGCTGGTATTTTAAATATTATCCTAAAAAAACAGGAATTGGAGGGTTTTAATGGTTCTTTTATAGTAAACGGAGGTTTACCAAAAACACTTGGAGGTAATGCTACCTTAAATTGGAGAACTGATAAAATTAATTTCTTTAGTACATTTTCTTTACGTGACGGAGAATCTAGAGGAGGAGGTGTTTTTGAAAGCGAAAACTTCAATCCTGTAAGCTTTGTCAATGAATCGAGGGATTTTCAAAGGATAAACAAAAATGCTTTTTTAAACTTAGGAGCTGAATATTACTTCAATGATAATACATCATTAACTGTAAGTGGATTTAAACGAAAAAGCAACAACTCCAGTAATAATATAACAGAAATTGACAATTTAGATCGATTTGGTTCACTTTTAAATTCATATGGTAGATATCAAGATGAAAATGAATTGGATAATTCACAACAATTCACAGCCAACTTTACTAAAAAGTTTGATGATAAAGGCCATGAATTAATCATTGAAGTTCAAACTGAAAAAAGTACAGAAGATGAATCTGACTTAGCAACTAACACAGACACCTTTAATCAAGAATCTACAACTGATGAACTTCAAAAAAGAACCTTATTACAATTAGATTACGTTTTCCCAATTGATGAAAATACTCAGTTTGAATTAGGGTATCGAGGTGATTTAAGCCAACAAGAAACGGATTATGATGTTTTTGATTTACTCAATTCTGGAAAAACCGTAAATCAAGACTTAACCAACTTTTTAGGATTTACCCAAAATGTGCATGCTGCTTACACTCAATTTGGTAAAAAAATAAATCAATTTTCTTATTTATTTGGATTACGGGTAGAAAATACTCATATTGAAATTGATCAAAAAACATCGAATATTTATAAAGAAAAAGACTATACAGACTGGTTTCCTACAGTTAATTTATCTTATGAATTTAATGAAAAGGAAAATATTACTCTTGGTTTTAGTCGACGCATAAGTAGACCCCGTTCATGGTCATTAAATCCATTCCGATCGTTAACAAGCTTAACATTTTATCGACAAGGAAATCCTGATTTGGATCCCTCCTATTCAAACTTGTTTGATGTAGGATATTTGAAACGCTGGGAGAAATTTACTTTTAATGGTTCTTTATACTATCAAAAAGCTACCCAAGTAATTGAACGTATCACAGAATCTACTGGAGAGTTGGTAGTAATAAGTGAAAATCCACTTGTTGAACTTCCTCAATTCAGATCCACCTCTGTTAATCTTTCTGAGAATCACAGAACAGGAACAGAATTTACGCTTACTTATACCCCAACTCGTAAAGTAAGAGTGAGTGGTAACTTTAATGTTTTTAATTCAAACACAATTGGTTCGTATAATGGTATAATTTTAGATAGAGAGATTATAAGTTGGTTTGCTAGAATGAACAGTAGTTTCCCTTTACCTTTTGGAATAGATACTCAGTTAAGAGGATTTTATTTTGGACCAAATGCTAACGCTCAAACTGAATCTAAAGGAGTATTTACTTTATCAGGTGCTTTAAATAAATCACTATTGAATAAAAAAGGAACACTTTCCTTTAATGCAAGTGATATACTCAATTCTAGTAAACGTAAAAGTACTACCATTACAGATAATTTTATAAACTATTCTGAATTTCAATGGAGACAGCCCACTTACATACTTACTTTTACTTATCGCATTAATGAAAGAAATATGGATAGAAGAAGAAGAGGTAGACAATCTTTTGACTCAGATGGTGGCGGAGGTGACGAACCCGACTTCTAATCATAAAAAAAGTGAGCTTAAAAGCTCCCTTTTTTTATTTCTTTTGTTCGGCTAAAAATTTCTCTTTATCTCGACCATATTTTAAATATTCTCTAATAGAACCTATTAACCAATAAGGGATAACAAAAGTGAGCAAAAAAATCATTAACCAAAAACCTATGGTCAAAATGGTTAAGAAAGCTAAAAATCCGAGGTATTGATCAAATTCAAACATGGTTTTATTTTAGTTTCAAAATTAAAACATTTTTTTGTGTCCTCCCTTTACATTCCTAATAAAATTTCAATTGGAAATTTAAAAATTATGATGGAATAAAAGAGGTTTCTATTAAAGCTAGTATTTTTGTCTAAAATTTAAATCATGGAATACCGGATTGAAAAAGATACAATTGGAGAAATAAACGTTCCTAAGGATGTATATTGGGGTGCTCAAACTGAACGTTCACGAACAAATTTCAAAATTGGTATACCCGGCTCAATGCCAAAAGAAATTATTGAAGGATTTGCATACTTAAAAAAAGCTGCAGCCTACACCAATCATGAACTTGGAGTTTTAGAAAAAAATAAACGTGATTTAATTGCTAGGGTGTGTGATGAAATTTTAGCGGGTCAACACGATGATCAATTTCCATTAGTAATTTGGCAAACTGGTTCTGGAACCCAAAGTAACATGAACATAAATGAGGTGATTGCAAACAGAGCTCATGTAATTGAGGGAAATATACTGGGTCAAGGGCAAAAAACATTAGCACCAAATGATGATGTAAATAAATCACAATCCTCTAATGATACCTTCCCAACAGCAATGCACATTGCTGCCTACAAAAAAATTATTGAAACTACCCTTCCTGGGGTCAAAAAACTTCGCGATGCTTTAAACCAAAAAGCAAACTCTTTTTCTTCTGTAGTAAAAATTGGACGTACCCATTTAATGGATGCTACTCCATTAACTTTAGGGCAAGAATTTTCAGGATATGTATCTCAACTTGATTATGGAATAAAAGCCCTTCAAGGGACTTTAGCGCATCTTTCTGAAATAGCGCTTGGAGGAACGGCAGTTGGAACAGGAATCAATACCCCCAAAGGGTATTCAGAAAAAGTTGCTGACTACATAAGTACATTTACAGGACATCCCTTTGTTACCGCAAAAAATAAATTTGAAGCTCTTGCTGCTCATGATGCACTAGTAGAATCTCATGGAGCCTTACGTCAATTAGCGGTTTCGTTAAATAAAATTGCAAATGATATTCGGATGCTTGCCTCTGGGCCTCGTTCTGGAATAGGAGAAATAATTATTCCTGCAAATGAACCTGGAAGTTCAATCATGCCGGGGAAAGTAAATCCTACTCAAAGTGAAGCCTTGACTATGGTATGTGCCCAAGTTATTGGGAATGATGTAGCGATTGCTTTTGGAGGGGCTCAAGGACACTATGAACTGAATGTTTTTAAACCTATGATGGCTTCTAATATTATCGAATCTGCTCAATTAATTGGTGATGCTTGTATCAGTTTTTCTGAAAATTGTGTTGAAGGAATTGAACCCAATCATTCGCGCATTCAAACGCTTCTAAATAATTCCTTAATGTTAGTAACCGCATTAAATACAAAAATAGGATATTATAAAGCCGCCGAAATAGCAAATAAAGCCCACCAAGACAACACCACTCTTAAAGAAGCCGCTGTAACATTAGGGTATGTTACACCTGAAGAATTTGATGATTGGGTACGTCCTGAAGATATGATAGGGAATGGTTAATAATTTAAATTTTATCCCCTATTCTTCTATTTATGCTGAAACATTTAAAGCCCTAAATGTAGAGTGGCTTTCTCATTATTTTGAAATAGAGCCTTATGATGAAAAAGTGCTCAGCAATCCAAAAGAAGAAATTTTAGATCCTGGCGGATTCATTTTTATGGTTAAAAAAGAGCTTGAAATTATTGGCACTTTTGCTTTTATTAAAAAGGGAGAAGGTCTTTTCGAATTCAGTAAAATGGCTGTCACACCTTCCCTTAGAGGAATAGGTATTGGCAATAAAATTATGCAATTTGCTATCCAATTTGCAGAACAACACCATTGGAATAAATTGATTTTATATTCAAATACTTCTTTAGAAAATTCTATTTACCTCTACAGAAAATATGGCTTTCATGAAATCCCCATAGATTCAACTAAACTTTATGCAAGAGGAAATATTAAAATGGAACTCGATTTGAAAGCAAATTCGCTTTATTAATCGCGAGTCAATCTGCGGTATTGAATTCTTTTTGGCAAAACATCTTGTCCAAGTCGTTTCTTTTTATTTTCTAAATAGTCAGAATAAGAACCTTCAAAAAAGTAAACTTGTGAATTGCCTTCGAAGGCGAGAATGTGAGTACAAATTCGATCTAAAAACCATCGGTCGTGTGATATAACAACTGCACAACCTGCAAAGCTCTCTAGTCCTTCTTCTAATGCGCGCAGCGTATTTACATCTAGGTCATTAGTTGGTTCATCCAATAATAACACATTTCCTTCTTCCTTTAAGGTCATCGCTAAATGCAGTCGATTGCGTTCACCGCCAGATAATGTACTAACCTTTTTGTTCTGTTCGCTGCCACTAAAGTTAAAACGACTTAAAAAAGCTCTTGAGTTAATCTGACGCCCACCCAGTTGAATAAGTTCTTGTTCATTACTAAAATTCTGCCAGATCGATTTTTCTGGATTAATATTTGAATGAGACTGGTCAACATAGGCAATTTTAACTGTATCCCCAACTGTAAACTTTCCACCATCAGCTGTTTCTTCACCCATAATCATTTTGAATACAGTTGATTTCCCTGCACCATTGGGACCAATTACCCCAACAATACCTGCTTGAGGCAAAGTAAAGTTTAGATCATCATACAATAATTTTTCACCATAGGCTTTAGCAACATTTGAAGCTTCAATAACCTTGGTACCCAAACGAGGTCCATTAGGTATAAATATTTCCAATTTTTCATCAACCTGCTTCTGATCTTGACTCATTAACTTGTCGTAATTAGACAAACGTGCTTTTTGTTTTGTTTGTCTGCCTTTTGGTGCCATTCTTACCCATTCCAGCTCACGTTCAAGTGTTTTTTGGCGTTTTGAAGCTTGCTTTTGTTCCTGTGAAAGTCGTTTCGCCTTTTGATCAAGCCAAGAAGAATAATTTCCTTTCCATGGAATTCCTTCTCCTCGATCTAATTCCAATATCCATCCTGCAACATTGTCCAGAAAGTATCGATCATGTGTAACAGCTATTACTGTACCTTGATATTGTGCCAAATGATGTTCAAGCCAATGAACAGATTCTGCATCTAAGTGGTTTGTAGGTTCATCTAACAATAACACATCAGGTTTTTTAAGAAGTAATCGACACAAGGCAACGCGTCGACGTTCTCCTCCAGATAAAACATTAATTTTTTGATCGCCTGGAGGTGTTCGCAAAGCATCCATAGCAATTTCTAATTGAGTATCAAGTTCCCAAGCATTTGTAGCATCAATTTGATCTTGTAGCTTAGCTTGTCTATCCATTAAAGATTGCATTTTATTTGCATCTTCATAAATTTCAGGTAATGCAAATTGATCGTTAATCGCATTGTATTCTTCTAATATGGCAACTGTTGAAGCAACGCCTTCTTTTACAATTTCAAGAACCGTTTTATTTTCATCCATTAGTGGTTCTTGTTCTAAATATCCTACGCTATAGTCTTTAGAGAAAACAACATCCCCTTGAAAATTTTTATCAATTCCAGCAATAATTTTTAAAAGAGTGGATTTTCCTGAACCATTTAATCCTAAAATTCCAATTTTTGCACCGTAAAAAAAACTAAGATATATGTTTTTAATTACGGGCTGATTTGCTCCAGAGTACGTTTTAGATACCCCATTCATGGAGAAAATTATTTTTTTATCGTCAGCCATATCTAAATTCTTCCCCTCAAGGCATTAAAAGCCCAAGCTATTGCATAAAATCCTACCCCTGTAATTGAGAATCCAATTGCGTATTCTGGATATTTCAATACGCCAATAAGTATTAACGCACTTCCTAGTATAGCAATAACTAATGCAGTATATCCAACTATTTTATTTTTGTTTAAACTCATTTTTATAAATGTGACTGACACAAATATCGAATAATTATTTAAAATCCAAGCCATAGAAATTAGTACTTTCGTAGCAAGACTCCAAAAACTATGAGTGAAAAAAAACTTGAAGGAGAAATTAACAAGGATACCCTCAAAATGGCTTGGGCAGAATTTCAGGCAAGAATTAGAAAAATTAAAAATGGAGGGGGCAAAGAAAGGTTAAAGAAATTAGAAGAAAAGGGGAAACTTTCAGCACGTCAACGTATTGATTTATTGGTAGATAATCCTAAAGAGGTACATGAAATTGGTGTTTTAGCTGCAGAAGGAATGTATGAGGATTATGGTGGCTGCCCCGCGGCAGGTGTAATTGTTGTTATTGCAAAAGTAAGTGGTAAAAGTTGTGTAATTGTGGCAAATGATGCAACCGTAAAGGCTGGAGCATGGTTTCCTATGACCGCAAAAAAGAATTTACGTGCACAAGAAATTGCACTTGAAAACCGAATTCCAATAATTTATTTGGTGGATAGTGCAGGTATTTTTCTGCCTCTACAAGACCAATTGTTTGCCGATAAAGAACATTTCGGACGAATTTTTAGAAATAATGCCAAAATGAGCAGTAAAGGTATTGTCCAAATTGCTGCTATAATGGGAAGTTGCGTAGCAGGTGGAGCATATTTACCAATAATGTCTGATGAAGCTATTATTGTTGAAAAAACGGGAAGTATTTTTTTAGCAGGAAGTTACCTTGTCAAAGCTGCAATTGGTGAAGAGGTTGATAATGAAACATTAGGAGGTGCTGATACTCACAGTGGAATTAGTGGAGTTACCGATTATAAAGTAAAAACAGACCAAGAGGCAATTGAAAAAATTAAAAGCTTAATTCATAAAATAGGACATACACCTACCGCAGGATTTCAACGAATTCAACCTAAATTACCTGAACTACCAAGTGAAACTCTTTACAATCTTCTCCCAAAATCAAGTACTCAACCTTACGACACCTATGAAATCCTTAATGCATTAGTAGATGCTCATTCCCTTGACGAATACAAAAAAGAATATGGACAAACGTTGATTACAGCCTATGCGTGTATTGATGGTTGGTCTATAGGAATAGTTGCCAATCAACGAAAAGTTGTTAAAAATAAAAAAGGAGAAATGCAATTTGGTGGCGTTATTTATGGTGATGCTGCAGATAAGGCAACCCGTTTTATTGCAAATTGCAATCAACGAAATATTCCATTATTATTTTTGCAAGATGTTACCGGATTTATGGTAGGAAGTAAAGCTGAACATGCAGGAATTATTAAAGACGGAGCAAAAATGGTAAACGCGGTTGCCAACTCCGTTGTACCAAAATTTACTGTGGTTTTACGCAATTCATTTGGAGCCGGTAATTACGCAATGTGTGGTAAAGCCTATGACCCTAGACTAATACTAGCATGGCCTACGTCTAAAATGGCAGTAATGGGTGGTCAACAAGCAGCAGAAGTTTTATTACAAATTGAAAAAGCCTCTATTACCTCCCAAAATGGAAAAGTAAAAGACGAAACCCTTAGAAAAACTATATTAAATCGATATGAGGCCAAAACGGACATCCTTTATGCTGCCTCACAACTTTGGGTGGATGCAGTAATAGATCCTACAGAAACAAGAAACTGGATTAGTTTAGGGATAGAATTAGCCAATCATGCCCCAAATAATGAAAAATTTAATTTAGGAATATTACAAGTCTAAACTAAAAATGGGTTTTAATGCTAAAGTTTTAGCTCTTTTTACTTTTCCGCTATGTGTTTCTTCGAAAGTTGAATACACAAGTAGTTTTTTGGGTCGTTCATAAGCCGATAACCTATCAAATGTTTTGATTTTTTTAGCTATTTCTTCCCACTGACTTCCTGCTTGATCTTTTATTGCCAAAATAACTTTTTCCCCTAGAGTTTGATCTGGTATACTTCCAATAAAAAAAGAATGAGAAAGAATCTCTGCAAGTGATTGCTCAATTTGCTCAGGATGTAATTTTACACCCCCTGAATTGATTAAATTATCTATTCTTCCAATCAGACGGAAAGTTTTTGAATCAATAATTTCAATTTGATCATTGGTTACCAAATCAATGACATCCAACAAAGGAGCATTAATTACCAAACATTGCCTTTCGTCTTGATGAATTTTGATGTGGGGTAAGCATTTAAATGTACCTAAGGGATCACGCATTGTTCTAACTGCAATGTGAGATAATGTTTCTGTCATTCCATACGTTTCATAAACATTTACTCCCGTTTCAAGAAGTGCCTTTTGCAGTGTAAAAGAAATGGGTGCACCACCGACTATCAATGTTTTAATTTGTGCCATTTGAGATAACGAATGATAAGCCTGCATTGGCGTCATGGCTACAAAATCATATAATTTTTCATTTTTATGAAAAGGGTTTCGAGAAGGAGAGATCAAGTCAAGTGAAAAACCCAAAATCATAGCACGTATTAACATCATTTTCCCTGCAATAAAATTTGCTGGTAGACAATGTAAGGCGGTATCTCCAACTGAAACATTAAAAAAATTGCCTGTAGCTATTGCACTATTTACTAAGGCTTGCTTTTTAAATGCCATTCGTTTTGGAAAAGCAGTTGTTCCTGATGTCTCTAAAAAAATAATCTCCGAGGAATCTAACCAATCCATTAAAAAATCACCTAAATAACGTTCAAATTGATCACCTTCTTTTATAAAGCTATAAGCAACTTCTTTTAATCCTTCACGATTATAATGAAATCCATTTAATCGGAACCGGTTATGCACTTTTGTATATTCTGGCAATAGCATATTAAAAGCGATTTATCAATTTAATTTTCCAATCTGTCCACCGATATTTTTTATAACAAGCCCACAAAAAAATAGGGTATAATAAAAGTAGTGTTACAAATAATTCTGCTCCTAATGAAGGTGTTGAAGTATCAATCAAAACAGATTCTGTTTGAAATGCTGTCCAATCAGAGGTAACTAAAAGTGCTGTTATTAAATTGTTCGCAGCATGAAAACCTAAAGCTAATTCTATGCCCTGATCCATTAAAGTTAGAATTCCTAAAAATAATCCAGTTCCAATGTAATAGACTAAAATCCAATACCCTAATTTTTCTACTTCTGGATTAAAAAGATGTAAACTTCCAAAAATAATAGAAGTAAATATTAAGGGGAGCCATGAATTTCTAAATAACCCACCAAATCCTTGGAGTAAATAACCCCTAAAAATATATTCTTCTAAACTGGATTGGATGGGAATTAAAATTATACCTATTAAAAACAAAAGGGCAAATGGACCTGCTTTAAAATTCCATATAAAATTTTCAGGTTGGATTGCATAATCTATACCAACAAAAGTTAATGTTGCAGCGCCCCAACCGCTAAAGGAGAATAAAACGCGTTTCCAATCTATTGAAGAACGAGAAGTTGCAATACTTTGTAACGTTCTATTGTGGAGTTTTGTTACAACTAACCATAGGCCTAAAAATCCAATAACAAATGGGAGTAATAATAGTACTAATTGAAGGTTTTTATCTAAAGCACGGATATTTTCCATAGGATCAGAACCATTAGAAACTCCATTTTCTAAAACCACTACTGTTAAAGGAATTTGACCAAAAAAGGTAAAAAGTATAATCACTAACGATCCTAATAAATAAAACCAAAATGGATTTTTATGCGAAATAGATTGTTGTAAAAACATTTAAAATTCTTTTTGCCAAGGTATTGATTTTGATAGGCCTAAACAACCCTTATCAATATAAAGTGGACCTTCAATATTATTAGTATATAATGATCCTGTGCCTAAACCTTGAGGCTTTGTTATTCCGAGAGTATAGGTCCATTGGGCTATTGCATTTAACCCTAAATTACTTTCTAAAGCACTGGTTACCCACCACCCTATTTTTTGTGATTCTGCGCATTTTATCCATTCTTCTGAAGCAGAAAATCCTCCTAATAAACTTGGCTTCAAAATCAAATAGTGAGGCTTTATAGTTGAGAGTAATTTTATTTTATTATTTGTGCTATTAATTCCTATCAATTCTTCATCTAAAGCAATTGGTAGCGAACTTTTATGACACAATTCTGCCATAGTTTCCCATTGGCCAGGCGCAATTGGTTGTTCAATAGAATGTAAATCAAAATCACAAAGATGATTCAATTTATTTAAGGCTTCTTGGGGGGAAAAAGCACCATTTGCATCTACTCTAATCTGAATGGTTTCGGCATTATATCGATTTCTGATGTACTTTAATAATTGAAGTTCGGTTTGAAAGTCAAGAGCTCCTATCTTTAACTTTATGCAATTATAACCGGCTTCCAAAAGGCCATCAATTTGAGATTTCATATAATCAAAATTTCCCATCCAAACCAATCCATTAATTGGAATTTTTGCTTTTCCAGCGGTAAAATGAGAAGGAAATAAAGTATAGGCATCTGAGCTTTTAAGGGAACGTATAGCCATTTCTACTCCCATTTCTATAGCGGGCCATGAAGTCAAATCAGGCAATGGATTCCCATTTAAAAGTGCATTACTTACCCTCATTAAGGTAGATTCAAATTCAGGGCGATCATCTGGACTCAACCCCGGAAGAAGGCTACATTCACCAATTCCTCTTTTCGTTGATTCCTCAAGTACAATTAACCAACTCGTTTTTTCTGTTAAAATTCCTCTTGACGTACCGCTAGGTCGCACAAATTGAAAAGAGCGCTTTTTAACAGTTACTTTCATTAGTTTAAATAAAAGGTAATGAAGAGTGAAAATGATATAGCAAAAGTAGATAAGGCTACTATTTTTAGTTCAGGATCTAGATCTTTTGGTTTAGTATTATTAATCACGCGCTTTAAATGAAAAACCAATGGTATACAAGAGAGTAAAGGAAGTCCAAAATTAAGGGGTTGCGTTTTGTATAAGAATATAAAAAATCCTAAAAGTGCGCCCATTATTAAAAAGATATGATACCGCTTTGCATTTTTAACCCCTAATATAACAGCTACAGTGCGTTTTCCTGCAACCTTATCACTTTCAATATCTCGCATATTATTTAAATTCAATACAGCTACAGAGAGATTCCCAATAACAAAAACTAATAAAACTGCATCTATAGAAAGTGAATTTTTTTGAAGAAAAAAGGATCCAAGTACACTTAGTCCCCCAAAAAAGAGAAAAACAAAAATATCTCCCCATCCATAATAACCGTAGGCATTGTTACCAATGGTATATTTTACTGCAGCCCAAATACTTGCAACACTCAATACTACAAAGAGAAAAATATATTGCCAAGAATTACCTCCTAGAGCTAAAAAAATGAGAGTAATGGCTACTAAAAAAGCTAATCCGGCTGTGAATTGTATTCCTTTTTTTAGAGAATCTCTTGAGAGTAATCCAGCTTGAAATACTCTTTCTGGGCCAATACGTTGTGCATTATCAGTACCTTTAATACCATCACCATAATCGTTTGCAAAGTTAGAGAGGACTTGAAATAACATTGCCGAAAGCATCATTAGTGAAAAAAGAATCCAAGAAAATTCGCGGTTAGATAGGCAAAGGGCATTACCTGAAATAATTCCAGCTACAGAAAGGGGCAGTGTCCGTAGTCGAGCAGCCCGTATCCAAATCTTTACATTTTGAAGCATGCTTAAGGAAATTTTGGATATTTTTTGAAATTAGGTGCTCTTTTTTCTAAAAAAGCTTGTTTTCCTTCTTGTGCTTCTTCCATAAGGTAATACATCAAAGTTGCATCTCCTGCAAGTTGCATTAATCCATGTTGTCCATCTAATTCTGCATTTAACGAACGTTTAATCATTCTCAAAGCTAATGGACTTCGTTGTTGCATAATCGCACACCATTCCATAACGGTATCCTCAAGTTGATCAAAGGGTACAACTTTATTAACCATTCCCATTTCCATTGCTTCTTGAGCAGAATATTGTTGACATAAAAACCAAATTTCTCTTGCTTTTTTTTGACCTACATGTCGGGCCAAGTAAGAAGACCCAAAACCACCATCAAAACTGCCTACCTTAGGACCTGTTTGTCCAAAGATTGCATTTTCACTAGCAATTGTTAAATCACAAACAACATGTAAAACATGTCCGCCCCCAATGGCATATCCATTTACCATGGCAATAACAGGTTTGGGGAGCTCACGTATACGTTTATGTAAATCCAACACATTTAGTCTGGGAACGCCGTCTTCACCCACGTAACCCCCTACTCCTTTTACATTTTGATCTCCTCCACTGCAAAATGCTTTATTACCTATACCGGTAAGAACTACTACATCAATATCAGAACGTTCACGACAAATTTCCATGGCTTCTAACATTTGGATATTGGTTTCAGGACGAAAGGCGTTATATACTTGAGGTCTGTTGATTGTAATTTTGGCTACTCCTTCACAAAATTCAAATAGAATATCACTGTAAGTAGCAATTGTTTCCCATTTTCTCATTTGAATAATTTTTTTACGAAATTAAAGATTAGTTGGTCATTGATTTAAAATAATTGAACAATACCTGATCATTCAATTGACGAGGTGTCTCAATTTCAATAAGCTTTGGTCGTTTATCATTTGCAAAAAAACGAGTAAGCTTTTCTTTCAATCGCCACTTTGAACGGATTATTTGGTAGTCAATATCGAATGTTTTAGCAATGTATTTTGCATTACGATGATGTAACGTTTCAAAATAGGTGTCAAATATTGGTGTATCTTTTTCTCCGGGTAAAATTCTAAAAATTCCTCCCCCATTATTATTAATTAAAATGATTTTAAAATTTGAAGGTATATGGTTATTCCACAATCCATTACAATCATAAAAAAAACTCAAATCGCCTGTGACAAGAAGTGTGGGCAAAGCATTGATTTGAGCTGCTCCAACAGCAGTAGAAGTACTTCCGTCTATTCCACTTGTACCTCGATTACTAAAAATTTGAATTCCTTTAGGCCAATTCAAAAGTTGCGTATATCTAATTGAAGAACTGTTTGAAACTTGAAGATGATAAGAAGGCGGGATTACCTCTGATAGAGTTTTAAAAACATAAAAATCTGAAAATGGTAGAGTCTTTAAATATTCTTGTCCTCTATCCTTAAATTTATTGTAAATAGTTAAAACAGTAGTTTGAAAAGAACTATTAATATTACTCGAAAAATTCGTATATATACTTTTTAAAAAGGCATTTGGAGAACATTTAAAATGCTGATTCAAACAATAATAAGTATTGTATGCTTTTTTAGGATCGACATGCCAATGCTGTTCAGGATGGTTTTTGCGAAGAAAGGCTTTAATTTTTTTGGAAACTACCATTCCTCCAATAGTTAATAATATTGAGGGGGTTATAGATTTTAAATCAGTCTCAATTTGCTCCAAGGGTGCCATAAGAGTGTCTATTGAAGCTATTCCCTTTTTTATAAAGGTGTTTGAGGTAGTTTCTGTAAAAACAACTACGGATGAATCATCACACAGCTGGTTTACCCAATCTTCATCCAATTGATTTGGCGCTAATTGTCCAATAATTACCCACTTTTTTGGTGCTGCGTGCCATAGGGATTTAAAAGTACTCATTTCATTTTCTGAAATTGATTCTTCTTTTCTCTGTAAGGAATAATCTTTTAAAGGAAATTCCGTTTCTGTCATTCCGTATAAAGGCTCTTCCATTGGAATATTTAAATGAACTGGTCCATTACGTAGTATAGCAGCTGATAGCACCCTAACAATTTCCTTTTCATTATGCTGTTGGTG
This sequence comes from Flavobacteriaceae bacterium, assembly GCA_023257625.1. Lineage (GTDB taxonomy): Bacteria > Bacteroidota > Bacteroidia > Flavobacteriales > Flavobacteriaceae > MS024-2A. The sequence goes on from JALRBW010000022.1 coordinate 57,285, forward strand.
TTTGTATTGAACATCTTCAACAACCTTTTGCTTTGCCCCGTTGGTTAAAAATGTCTGAAGAGGATTTGCAATTAGTGTTGAAGTAGCATGAATTACATCTGGAAGTAGAGAGGCTTGTGCTTCTATGTGAGAAGAGAAAATATTTTCTTGACGTATGGTTTGCCCATCACCAATATCAATATTGTGAGGCATCCTATCGGCAGATAAAACCACTAAAGGAATATTACTATAATAGGCTTCTGCTATGGCAGGATAAAAATTAAGAATTGCAGATCCTGAGGTACATACCAATGCAACAGGATGGTTTAACTGTTGTGCCATACCCAATGCGAAGAATGCAGCAGCACGCTCATCAACTATACTGTACGTAATGAAATTAGGATGTGAAACAAACCCATTTGTTAAAGGGGCATTTCTTGAGCCCGGACAAATTACAACACGTTGGATGTTAAAGGAGCTACAAATGCGAACCACAGTTTGCGCTATAGGAATAGAAGGGTATTTTTGCATATCATTCTTCACCACCGGTCACAAAAGTACAAAACAAGCTGGTTTAAACCTTTTTAAAAAGGGTGTTTAACCAAATTTTTGTACCTTTCGTCTACCCAAATCCTTGAATTTAAACCCTACCGGCACTGAAACCCTAAACTATCGGGTTTTGGTGTTTTTAGGGTTACTGTTTTCCTACAAAATAAATACTTATTCTTTTTAAAAATTCAACCTGAGATAGTTTTTAATTTTCGTTGTGTTTCTTCCCATTCTTTTTGCGGATCACTATCTTTTGTAATACCCGCACCTGCATACATTAATACTTTATTTGAAAAATATTGAGCGCAACGTAAATTGACAAATAATTGAATTGAATCATTTGATATTGGACCAAAGAATCCTGTGTAAAAAGAACGATTATAACCCTCATATTGGCTAATAAAAGTCAAGGCTTCTTTTTTAGGAATTCCTCCAACTGCTGGTGTGGGATGTAAACTTTTTACTATTTCTCCGATGTGATTTTTGTTTTTAGGAAAAATAAAGTTTGTGCATAAATGAACCAAATGCCCTGCTTTCCTTGAATGTGTTTCTCCTTTTTTAACTTCATTTTGAGCATAATGTTGCAACAAGTCCTTTTCAATTTGTTGGACCACTAACTCTTGTTCGTTTTTTTCTTTTTTAGTCCATCTGGGAATAGAAGTTTTAGCCAGTTGGGTAGCGGCAAGTGCCATAGTAGTAAACCTTTGACCCTCTGAAGAAATAAGTTGTTCAGGACTTGCTCCAAACCAAGTTCCCACTTTAGGATGAACAAAAAGATACACCATTGCGTTTGGATAATTTTGTTCTAAAGACAAAAAAAGTTCTTCAAGGGGTTTATTGGCTTTACCTTTGACTCTGCGTGTTAAAACAACTTTTTTAAATTTCCCTAAAGCAATTTCTTTTTTTGCTTTTTCAACTTTATTTTTAAATACTACTCGATCCTCTTCTTTTTCAGAATATGAAATTAGTTGTGAGAATGATTTTCCTTTCTTAGAAATCGAAATGCGCTCTGAATTTGTGTTTGGAATAAAAGGGATAATTGAGGCTTTATCAAAAGGAGCCATTATAAAACCATTTACATTTAAATCGATTGAAGTATTTAATATGTTATCCTTTTGGTAATAAAGTTGAATAAACGAATCCTCAGGTAATCGAAACACTACAAATGCATTATTCTCATAAATGCGTTTTTTTAAGTGTTCTCGCAATGTGTTGTAAGTCATTTGCTATTTACTTCTAGCTATAGTTGTTAGGGTACAAAGTGTTATCAATTGACTATCCTCGTCTTCAATTCTTATTTCCCAAAGTTGAAGGGTTTTACCTTGATGTTGTGGTCTTGCAGTTGCATAAACATACCCTGAATGAGCACTCTTAAGATGTCGGGCAGTGATTTCAATGCCACGCACTTGCATATTAGGATCTCGATTTAAAATAAAAACAGCAGCACTTCCCACGCTTTCAGCTAGAGCTGCAGTAGCACCACCGTGTAATATACCGTCAGGTTGATGCACTTTTGAAGTGACAGGCATGCGTGCAGTTAGAAAATCTTCTCCTACGTCAATAAAATCAATGGATAAGGTTTCCATAAGGGTGTTTTTGCAAATGGCATTTGCCATTTTTAGTATTTCATTCTTTTCCATTGTTCTCTTTTTGCTAAAATAAGAAAACCTTCTGTAGCCTTACAGAAGGTTTTCTTTAGTAATTGAAAAAGTGTTTATTTCACTTCTTCAAAATCAACATCTTGCACATCGTCTCCTTTTGCAGCAGAAGCATTAGGCTCTGATTGTCCATCTTGTTTTCCTGTATTTCCGGACTCAGCTTGCGCTTTGTACATTTCTTCTGATGCATTTTTCCAAGCTTCATTAATAGCTTCAAGTGATTTATCAATAGCTTCAATATCTTTAGTTGCATGAGCTTTTTTCAAATCTGCTAATGCTGTTTCAATAGGTGTTTTTTTATCTACTGATAGTTTGTCTCCAAATTCCTTTAATTGCTTCTCTGTTTGGAAAATCATCTGATCGGCACTATTCAATTTATCAACTTGTTCTTTTGCTTTTTTATCGGCATCAGCATTTGCTTCAGCTTCTTGTTTCATACGTTCAATTTCTTCTTCAGTCAAACCTGATGATGCTTCGATTCGAATGTCCTGAGATTTGTTTGTGGCTTTATCTAGAGCACTTACCTTAATTATCCCATTGGCATCTATATCAAAGGTTACTTCAATTTGAGGCGTTCCTCTTGGGGCTGGAGGTATACCATCTAAATGAAACCGTCCGATTGTTTTATTATCATTGGCCATTGAACGCTCACCTTGTAAAACATGAATTTCTACTGAAGGTTGACTATCTGCAGCGGTAGAAAATACTTGTGATTTTTTAGTTGGAATTGTAGTATTAGATTCAATTAAACGAGTCATAACCCCTCCCATTGTTTCAATTCCTAATGAGAGTGGTGTTACATCTAGTAAAAGAACATCTTTTACATCACCCGATAAAACTCCACCTTGAATGGCTGCTCCAACAGCAACTACTTCATCAGGATTTACTCCTTTTGAGGGTTTTTTCCCAAAGAATTTCTCTACCTCCTCTTGAATTACAGGAATACGTGTAGATCCACCTACTAAAATTATTTCATCGATATCTGATTTGGAAAGTCCCGCATCTTCTAAAGCTTTTTTAACTGGAGCCATTGAGCGCTTGACTAACTCGTCTGCTAATTTTTCAAAATTTGCACGAGTTAAAGAGGTCACTAAGTGTTTAGGCCCTGTTTCAGTAGCAGTCACATAAGGCAAGTTAATTTCTGTTTGTGTGGAAGAAGACAATTCAATTTTAGCTTTTTCAGCAGCTTCTTTTAACCTTTGAAGTGCCATTGGATCCTTACGCAAGTCAATTTCTTCATCTTTGATAAAAGTTTCAGCCAAAAAGTCAATAATTACTTGGTCAAAATCATCTCCACCTAAGTGGGTATCTCCATTGGTTGAAAGTACTTCAAAAACACCATCTCCCAACTCTAAAATTGAAATATCAAACGTACCACCCCCAAGATCGTAAACAGCTATTTTTTTGTCAGAACCACCTTTATCTAAACCATAGGCCAGAGCAGCCGCAGTAGGCTCATTAATTATTCTTTGCACTTTTAATCCGGCAATTTCACCTGCTTCTTTTGTAGCTTGACGTTGTGAATCATTAAAATAGGCAGGTACTGTAATAACAGCTTCCGTAACATCTTGTCCTAGATAATCTTCTGCTGTTTTCTTCATTTTTTGAAGTGTCATTGCAGAAAGCTCCTGTGGACTATATAGGCGACCATCAATATCCACTCTGGGTGTATCATTATCTCCTTTTACTACTTTGTAAGCAACAGAGGATACTTCTTTTTTAGATTCAGAAAACTTATTCCCCATAAAGCGCTTAATAGATGCTATCGTTTTGGTGGGATTAGTCACTGCTTGCCGTTTGGCTGGGTCACCCACTTTTATTTCGCCTCCATCTACAAATGCAATAACTGAGGGCGTAGTTCTTTTTCCTTCAGCATTGGGTATTACTACAGGCTCATTTCCTTCCATTACGGATACACATGAATTCGTAGTGCCTAAATCAATTCCAATTATTTTACTCATGATATTTTTAAATAGGTTGTGTCATAAACATTGTCAAGCATTATGCCAAAATAAAATTACTGACACCTTGGCAGTTTAATTTATTTTATTCTAAAGTTTAGTTTTTTGAAAAATTAAACGCCCTTAAAATCCAAAATCATTGTGATAAAAAGAAATACTATTTTTGATAAAAAAATATGTCAATGTCTAAGAAAACATATTCTCGAATCACAACTAAAACACTTCAAGAGTTAAAAAAGCAGGGTGAAAAAATTGCTATGCTCACAGCATATGATTTTACATTAGCTGGACTTGTAGATCAAGCAGGTGTAGATGTTATATTAGTTGGCGACTCAGCGTCAAACGTTATGGCAGGCCATGAAACTACACTTCCCATTACACTTGATCAAATGATCTATCATGCGAGCAGCGTTGTTCGTGGTGTCAAGCGGGCATTAGTAGTTGTTGATTTACCCTTTGGAGCGTATCAAGCCGATTCTAAAGAAGCGTTGCGTTCTGCCATAAGAATTATGAAAGAATCAGGGGCACATGCTGTTAAACTGGAAGGTGGTTTTGAAGTAAAAGAATCTATTGAGCGTATATTAAAAGCTGGAATTCCTGTTATGGGTCATTTAGGACTTACCCCTCAATCGATATACAAATTTGGAACTTATACTGTTCGAGCTAAAGAAAACCAAGAGGCGGAACAATTACTTTTTGATGTAAAAATGCTTGAATCTTTAGGGTGCTTTGGTATAGTACTTGAAAAAATTCCTGCTCAATTAGCTGAAAAAGCAGCTAACTCAGTAGAAATTCCTATAATTGGCATTGGAGCCGGTAAACATGTAGATGGTCAGGTTTTGGTTCTTCACGATATGCTGGGTATGAGTAAAGAATTTAGTCCCCGATTTCTTCGTCGTTATGCTGACTTACACAGTATTATTCATTCTGCTGTGGCTAATTATTCCTCAGATGTCAAAACCCACGATTTTCCTAATGCTAATGAACAATATTAAATGTCCTTTACTAGTTTAGAATCGCGTATTTTGTTTGAAGACAACCATCTAATTATGGTCAACAAAATTTCGGGTGAATTAGTTCAAGGTGATCAAACTGGAGATATCCCATTGGTTGAAAAAGTAAAAAGTTATCTTAAGAAGAAATACAATAAACCGGGGGCTGTTTTTTTAGGAGTAGTTCATCGAATTGACAGACCTACTTCTGGTATTATCCTCTTTGCTAAAACATCTAAAGCGTTAACTCGTTTGAATGAACAATTTAAAAATAGACTGCCCAACAAAAGTTATTGGGCAATTGTATCTAAAAATTTTCCTGATCAAAATGGAAAACTTATCCATTGGATGACTAGAAACACTCAACAAAATAAATCTAAAGCGCATTCAAAACCTGTCCCTAATGCCAAAGAAGCTCGTTTACATTATGTGAAATTAATTGAATTGGATAGATATTCTATACTTGAAATAAAGTTAGAAACTGGAAGACACCATCAAATTAGAGCCCAATTAAGTGAATTTGGTTTTCCAATAGTGGGTGATCTAAAATATGGAGCGGCAAGAAGCAATAAAGATGGTAGCATCTGTCTTCACGCTAAAAAGTTACAGATTGATCATCCTGTTACTCAAAAAACAATTACCATTTCCGCTGAGTTACCTGAAAGTGGGATATGGAAGGTCGTTCCTTTCGATTTAGTGAATTAGCCTTATCCCTAATAATTTGAGCTATTGAAACATTTTTTATTTTACTTTCCAACCATGATAAAATATCAAGATATAAGAAAGACCGACGTTCATAAGGATCGAATTCATATTGTTTAAGCTCGTCATATAGTTTCTCAAATGCACCCTTAAGTTCATTAGGAAAAATATCTCCTAACCCTCTTACAAAACGAATCATAGCTTTTTGTACTTCATGCAAGTCATTCATTTTAATTAAGAACTTATAGGTTTCACGTAATTGAGATTCTAAATGATAATCAAAACCAGCTTCATAATGAGCAAAAATGTTTAAAACCCTTGAGAAACAAAGTAAATCCTCACGCATTTTTAAACGTTTATTACTAATAATTTTGTCAAGATAAGCAATACAATTTTCATAATCTTGAACTCCAAAATATACACATGCGATTTTATAATAAAACAACATTACATGATGAGGGTCAATTTGGTTTTGATATTCTTTTATTCCTTTTTTAATTTCAGGAATTAAGATTTGAGCTTCTTCAAAAGTACCTTCTAGAAAATGTAAATTAAGTCGATTACTATATTGAATTAAAAAATTTAATACGCTTAAATTATCATTGTTTGGAAAATTTGTACCCTTAGTTTGAAGAATCATTTGATGTAACACTTCTTTAAATTTAGAAGGGTACTTCAAAAGTGATAAACTCTCCATTAAATAGTTATTCCCCTTTAAGTAAAATACAGGGTGAATTTCTATCATTTGAGGGTTTTCCTCAAACATTTCAACCCATTTTGCAGCATTACGGTAGGTAGAAAGAAAATCTTGAATCAAAAAGCTGTACCAAACATGGGCCTTGTAATACCATAATTTTTCACGAAAACCAAGAGTTTCCAATTCAACTTTAGGTAATTTTTCATAAAAAAATTTAGTTATTTCCCTGAACTCGTCATCACTTTTGGCATATCCAGCCTTGATTAATCTTTCATACAATTGAAGTGATAAATTTGATAATTGTGTTGATAAATTGTTTTGAACACGAAGGTACTCGGCCTCAGCAATTAAGGTTTCTGCTCTATTACTCAAACTTCGTGTAATATATTGTGATTCAATTACTTTTTCTAATTCCACAATATCATACGCTGAATATTTTTCTTCATTTTTGAGTGCTAATAATTTTGCCTTCTCTAATACTTTTAAACTTTGTTTATACAATCCTTTTTGATAAAGAATGGTAGCAAAATCAAGTTGTTCTCGAATTTGAATCCGAATATTTTTATGCATTGGATTCATTCGAAGGCTTATTAAAATTTGTTTGTAGAGATGTGCTTTTAGATTTGATAATTGTTGTTTAGTCACAATACCTTTGTCTAAAATAACTTTCTCATCATAGCGAGTCATCTTGTCCAACACTTGAAAAAGACTTAAAAATTTAGAATCTTCATTAGAATCCATTCGACCCACATAAAGACGAAATTGCCTTTTTTCTGACTTAGAAAGCGATTTTACAAGTACAAATAAATTATCTTTGGGCTCATTTGTCATTGTAATGATTTTAAATGTAATTTATTAATTATTAGCATTTTAAACATTCTCTTTTTAAGTCGGGTGTTGTAATACAAAAGTAGCGAAATTCTGACAGTGACGAATTAAAAGTAATTTTGAATTACATTTTATAAAATGTAGGCCTTATTTTATGGAATATGTAGAAATATTTGATACCACCCTTCGTGATGGTGAACAAGTTCCTGGATGTAAACTAGATTCAAAAACAAAGTTAATCATTGCAGAGCAACTAGACGAATTGGGTGTTGATGTACTTGAAGCAGGATTTCCTATCTCTAGTCCAGGTGACTTCAAAGCAGTAGAAGATATTTCAAAATTAATGAAAAATGCTCGGGTTTGTGGATTAACCCGTGCCGTAATGAAAGATATAGACGTGGCCGCTGAGGCCCTAAAGTCTGCAAAAAGAGCAAGAATTCATACCGGTATTGGAACTTCAGATAATCACATCAAATACAAATTTAACGCTACAAGAGAACAAATTCTCGAACGTGCTGTTGCTGCTGTTAAACATGCAAAAAGTTACTTTGAGGACATTGAATTTTATGCTGAAGATGCTGGGCGTACTGATAATGTTTTTTTAGCCCAAGTATGTGAAGCGGTTATCAAGGCAGGGGCAACAGTACTCAATATTCCTGATACAACTGGATATTGTCTTCCTGAAGAATACGGAGCTAAAATGAAATATTTAAAGGAAAATGTCAAAGGAATAGAGAAGGCTCGCTTATCCTGTCATTGTCATAATGATCTTGGCTTAGCAACCGCTAATTCTATTGCCGGAGTGCAGTATGGAGCACGTCAAATAGAATGTACTATAAATGGAATTGGAGAAAGAGCTGGAAATACCTCTCTAGAGGAGGTAGTAATGATTTTACGTCAACATCCTTACCTAAACTTAGATACTCGAATTAAATCACAAATGCTCTTTGGAATTAGTCAGTTAGTCTCTGAAAGTATGGCAATGCCTGTTCAGCCAAATAAAGCAATTGTAGGTGCAAATGCTTTTGCTCACTCTTCTGGAATTCACCAAGATGGTGTAATTAAGAAAAGAGATACTTATGAAATAATAGATCCTAAAGACGTTGGTGTAACACAATCTTCTATTGTACTAACTGCTCGAAGCGGAAGAGCCGCATTAGCATATCGAGCAAAAAATATTGGATACGAACTCGATAAATTACAACTAGATAAAGTATATCAACAATTTTTACTAGTTGCCGATCAAAAGAAAGAAATTAATGATGACGATATTCCAAAAATCATTAAAGCAAGCAATATTTAAATTTATTTAATAAATGAAAAAAACCCTATTTGATAAAGTTTGGGATTCACATGTAGTCCGTCGTATTGATCAAGGACCTGATGTCCTTTTTATAGACAGACACATGATACATGAGGTAACAAGTCCAGTTGCTTTTTTAGGACTTAAAAACAGAAATCTTTCCGTATTGTACCCTGAACGTACTTTTGCTACAGCAGATCATAATACACCCACCCTAAATCAACATTTACCTGTTGCTGACCCCCTATCTCGAAATCAATTAAAAGCTTTAGAAGAAAATGCAACTGCACATGGAATTTCTTATTGGGGACTTGGGCATCAAAAAAATGGAATAGTTCATGTGGTAGGTCCAGAATATGGAATCACTCAACCGGGAGCTACCATTGTTTGTGGTGATTCACATACTTCTACACATGGAGCATTTGGAGCTATTGCTTTTGGAATCGGAACTTCAGAAGTTGAAATGGTATTGGCAACTCAATGCATCATGCAGCCCAAACCTAAAAAAATGAGAATTACCATAAACGGTAAATTGAATCACGGAGTAACTCCAAAAGATGTTGCTTTATATATAATTTCAAAACTAACCACTTCAGGAGCAACAGGATATTTCGTTGAATATGCTGGTGAGGTCTTTCAACAATTAAGTATGGAAGGTCGAATGACCGTTTGTAATTTAAGTATTGAAATGGGTGCTCGGGGTGGAATGATTGCTCCAGATGAAAAAACATTTACTTACATCAAAGGACGAGAATTTACTCCTAAAGGGGCAGATTGGGATAAGGCTATGAAATATTGGAGCACTCTACATACTGATGAAGGAGCTGCATTTGATAAAGAAATAACTTTTGACGGATCGGATATTGATCCAATGATTACATTCGGTACAAATCCAGGTATGGGAATGAGTATTACTAAAGCAATTCCCAAAGCAGAATTAATGGAAGGGGGTGCAGCTACCTATAAAAAATCTCTTGATTATATGGGATATTCAGAAGGTGAAACCATGCTAGGTAAACCCATTGATTATGTGTTTATTGGAAGTTGTACCAATGGACGAATAGAAGACTTTAGAGCTTTTGCACAAGTAGTAAAAGGGCATAAAAAGAATGAAAATGTAACCGCTTGGCTTGTTCCAGGATCTCATAAAGTGTTAAATGCCATTAAAGAGGAAGGATTACTTGAAATTTTTGAGGCAGCAGACTTCAAATTACGAGAACCAGGTTGCTCTGCATGTTTGGCAATGAATGATGATAAAATACCAGCGGGTAAATATGCTGTAAGTACATCAAACCGAAATTTTGAAGGTCGCCAGGGTCCTGGTGCCCGAACCTTATTGGCAAGTCCGCTTGTAGCTGCTGCAGCGGCAATTACCGGAAAAATAACTGATCCGCGAACTTTAATTTAATCTCATGGCTTACGATTCTTTTCATATTTTACAAAGCACAGCTGTGCCACTTCCAATTGAAAACGTTGATACTGATCAAATTATCCCTGCTCGCTTTTTAAAAGCAACAGAACGTAAAGGTTTTGGTGATAATTTATTTCGTGATTGGAGATACAATCAAGACGATACTCCAAAAACTGATTTTGTTTTAAACAATGCCACTTATTCAGGAAAAATTTTAATTGGTGGTCACAATTTTGGCTCAGGATCGTCTCGTGAACATGCCGCTTGGGCAATTTACGATTACGGCTTTCGCTGTGTAGTCTCGAGCTTTTTTGCCGATATTTTCCGAAACAATTGTTTGAACATTGGGGTGTTACCCGTTCAAGTTTCACCTTCTTTTTTAGCAACCCTATTTCATGCAATTGAAACCGATCCTTCTGCTGAGTTGTTGGTAGATTTACCCCAACAAACCGTAACGCTTAAGGCAACAGGACAATCAGAACCCTTTGAGATAAATTCATACAAAAAAGAAAACTTGCTTAACGGATACGATGATATTGATTATTTAAACAATATTAAACCTGAAATCGTAAATTTCGCAGCACAAACACCGCTCTAGTGAATCACAGCACCATGAGAAGAACGCTAGAAATTATGGACACAACGCTTCGCGATGGCGAGCAAACCTCTGGCGTATCCTTTACGGCTAAAGAAAAATTAACACTTGCAAAATTACTTCTTCAAGAACTAAATATAGATCGTATTGAAATCGCATCTGCTCGAGTTTCTGATGGAGAATTTAATGCTGTTAAAGAAATTACTCATTGGGCAAAAGAAAACAAATGTATTGAGCGAATTGAAGTGCTCACCTTTGTTGATGGAGGAACGTCTATAGAATGGATGAAAAAATCAGGTGCTAAAGTTCAAAATTTACTAACCAAAGGATCTCTAAATCATCTTACCCATCAGCTAAAACTTACTCCTAAAGCCCATTTTTTACAAATTGGAAATTGTATAAAAAACGCCAAAGTCGAAGGGATTTTAACAAATGTATACTTAGAAGATTGGAGCAACGGCATGCAGTTCTCAGAAGAATATGTGTTAGATTTTATTTCTTTTTTAAGTACACAACCTATTGAACGTGTTTTATTACCCGATACCCTAGGAGTTTTAACTCCAGAAAAAACAAAACAATATTTAACAGCAATCCTCTCTCAATTTCCAACTATGCGCTTTGATTTTCACGGCCATAATGACTATGATTTAGGGGTAGCCAATTCGATGGAAGCTGCAAAAGTAGGAGTTAATGGTCTTCATTTAACAGTTAATGGGATGGGAGAACGCGCTGGAAATGCACCATTGGCAAGTGTTGTTGCAGTAATTAATGATTTCATACCCGAAATTGAACTGAACATAAGAGAGAGTTCACTTTTCAAAGTAAGCCAGTTAGTAGCTACACTTACTGGGTTTCGAATTCCAGTAAACAAGCCCATTGTAGGTGAAAATGTATTTACTCAAACAGCAGGTATCCATGCTGATGGAGATCAGAAAAAGAATTTATATTTTAATGATTTATTGCCCGAACGTTTTGGACGTAAACGAAAATATGCCCTGGGAAAAACCTCGGGTAAAGCCAATATTCAAAAAAATGTACAGGAATTGGGGCTTACACTTACTGATGATGAACTAAAAAAAGTTACTCAACGCATCATTGAACTTGGTGATAAAAAAGAGCAAGTCACCGCAGAAGATCTTCCATTCATTATTTCTGATGTAATGGGGAATCAAGTGCCTGATAAAGTCAAAATACAATCCTATGTGCTTACCCATTCTAAAGGATTAAGACCTACCACAAGTATTTCTGTGGAAATCAATGGAAAAAAATTTGAAGAAAATGCGTCGGGTGACGGACAGTACGATGCCTTTTGGAACGCGTTAAAAAAAATATACACCTATCAAAAACAAGACCTCCCTGATTTGGTAGATTATGCAGTTCGTATACCTCCGGGAAGTAATTCAGATGCCCTATGTGAAACCAGTATCACATGGAAAGGAAATGATCGCGAATTTACCACTCGTGGCTTAGATTCTGACCAAACAGTTTCGGCTATTAAAGCCACAGAAAAAATGTTAAATCTCATACAAAAATAAACTCCATGCATTTAAAGATTGCCCTACTCGCCGGTGACGGTATTGGTCCTGAAGTAATTGAACAAGCCGTTAAAGTTTCTGACGCTATTGCTACTAAATTTAATCATACTATTGAATGGACCCCCGCCCTTACAGGTGCAGCTGCAATTGACGCCGTTGGTGATCCATATCCTGAGGAAACACATCAAATTTGTTTACAAGCCGATGCCATTTTGTTTGGTGCTATAGGACATCCTCGATTTGATAATGATCCATCAGCTAAAGTAAGGCCTGAACAAGGATTACTAAAAATGCGTCAAAAATTAGGCTTATTTGCCAATGTAAGACCCACCTTCACATTTCCTTCGCTTTTAGATAAATCACCTTTAAAACGTGAACGCATTGAAGGAACTGATTTGGTTTTTTTACGTGAACTTACAGGGGGTATATATTTTGGAGAACGTGGACGTAAAGACAATGGAAATACTGCCTTTGACACCTGTACTTATACCCGTGATGAAATAAAAAGATTGGCACGCAAAGGCTTTGAATTGGCCATGACACGATCAAAAAAGTTATGTTGTGTAGATAAAGCTAACGTGCTTGAAAGCTCCCGTTTGTGGAGAGAAACCGTACAAGCTATGGAAAAAGACTACCCAGAAGTAACGGTTTCCTACGAGTTTGTAGATGCAGTGGCGATGCGCTTGGTACAATGGCCCAATAGTTATGATGTGCTAATTACAGAAAACCTTTTTGGCGATATCTTAACCGATGAAGCCTCGGTTATTTCAGGTTCTATGGGATTAATGCCCTCCGCCTCTGTGGGTACTGAAAATGCATTGTATGAACCCATTCATGGATCGTTTCCTCAAGCTACAGGCTTAGGCATAGCCAATCCACTCGCTACCATCCTTTCTGCGGCTATGATGTTTGAAATGAGCTTTGGTCTGACAGCAGAAGGGGCTGAAATTCGCCGAGTAGTTGATCTTTCTCTTGCAGAGGGAGTCGTTACAGAAGATCTCAAAGAAGGAGGAGCAAAAGGAAATTCCACCGCTGAAGTAGGCGATTATTTAGTCCAACAAATTTTGGGATAAGCAGTATCCCACACTTAAAATCCAAACCCGCGCATGAGTGATTTTTTTTACATTGATTTTTAATGAAAATAAAGCCAACGCCATATTTTCAATGTCGAAATGAAGCCGTCAGAGTCTATAGGGAAAAGCTGTTAGCTCGTATCAAAGTTCGTGTATAACCAAAAGCCCAGTATAACATAACCAACTGAATTGTAAGAGGCACCTCAGGGCTGGAGTAAAAAGCTTGAAATTTTTGAAATGCATAAGACTAAATAATTTTAAAACATTATTTTAGTATAATATGAATCAAACAACTCATTTTTCTGTATCAAAAGCTGAAGTGGAGTACTTCAACACCCAAGGTTATGTTAAAATAAAAAATGTTTTTTCTGCCGAACAACTTTCAGCCTTTGAGGAGGTATTGGATCAAATTGTGGCCCAAGAAAAAGAGCAACTCCCCCCCCTAGAAGAACGCGATACCTATGGCAAAGCATTTATTCAACTAGGAAATTTATGGGAGCAAGAGCAACGCATCAAAGATTTTGTGTTTTCCAAGCCACTAGCTCATATTGCACAACAATTATTGGAAGTTGACAGTGTTCGTATGTATCACGATCAAGCACTTTACAAAGAAGCCGATGGAGGGATAACCCCGTGGCATTGCGACCAACAATACTGGCCTTTAGAGAGTAATAAAACCGTTACCGCTTGGATTCCACTTACTGAAATTCCAATAGCCATGGGACCGCTAGAATTTAGCGCCGGTAGTCAACAACTATTGGAAGGAAGACAACTCGAAATTGGAGACGAAAGTGAAGAGAAAATTGGTAAACTACTTCGCCTCACAGATTTTGAACAACACGTTTCCCCATATGCTCTGGGTGAAGTAAGTTTTCATTCTGGTTGGGTATTTCATAGAGCAGGGGCAAATACATCATCAATGATGCGAAAAGTAATGACAGTGATTTATATGGATGGAGCAATGAAACTCAAACAACCTGAAAACAAAAACCAAGAACGCGATTGGCATAGGTGGTGTCCCGGAGCAGAAATAGGCAAAGTGATTGACACACCAATAAATCCAATTCTTTATCCCTAATTGAAGAAAAATCGTACCCCTTTTACAAATACTCTAGCCTAAGCCTTATTTCGTCTGTTTAGATTTAGTAATTTGCCAAAAAAAAGAGATGAAAATTATTTTTGCCTGGATAAGTTTACTGGCACTTCAAACGTGCATTTCAAATACTCCACCCGTTAACTACTCCAAACCGTTATGGACACCGCAAAAGCAACCTCAAGAAAATTTGAAAAAAGCCTATTTTGCCTCGGGTTGCTTTTGGTGCGTTGAAGCTATTTTTGAAAGTGTAAAGGGCGTAGAAGAGGTCTATTCTGGTTACGCAGGGGGTTTTACAAAAAATCCAAACTACAATCAAATTGGAACAGGAAGAACTGGACATGCCGAAGCTGTAGAAGTAATTTACAATCCTAATATAGTATCATTTGCAACTTTATTGCAAGTGTTTTTTGGTTCACATGACCCAACAACCCCAAACAGACAAGGGCCAGATTACGGTTCTCAATACCGTTCAATCGCTTTTTATACTTCTGATCAAGAACGAGATCAAATACAAAAATACATTGCGCTGTTAACTGAAAAGGAAATCTTCTCTCAAGAAATTGTAACGGAAATCAAAGCACTAGAAACCTTCTATTATGCCGAGGAATACCATCAGGATTATGAAAAAAATAATCCTGATAATCCTTACGTACAACAAGTCTCTATTCCAAGATTAAAGCGTTTCCAAGAGCGATATCCTGAATTGCTAAAATCAATAAGTGTACATTGAACTCCTTTATTCTAGAGAACGACCACCTACGTATAATTATACTAGATTACGGTGCCTTACTACATCAATTATGGATAAAGGATAAGCATCAAAAGTGGATTAATATCGTAATGGGACTTGACACACCAAATGCCTATTTAACGGACACTTGGTCACGTGGAGCAGTGATAGGGCGTTTTGCTGGACGTTTAGAAAACCCAATTGCCATTGAACAACAACCCTTTTTTATTGAAAATCAAAACGGCGTAATGTTACACAGTGGTTCTGGTGGGTGGGGTACTAAAATTTGGAAAGTGCACAGCCATTCTGAGACAAAAATTTCTCTTTCCTATACTTGTCCCCATGGAACTACTGGTTTTCCGGGAACAGTCAAAGCAACTGTTACCTACCAACTTGAGGATTCCAATTTAATTCTTCATTACATCGCGCAAACTGATCAACCTACCCACATAAACCTTACAAATCATTCATATTTTAATTTAAACCCATCTGGAAAAATCGATTCACAAGAACTTATGATTGCGGCTGATGCAATTCTAGAATTAAAAAATAGTTTGGTTCCAACAGGAAACTCAATTAAGGTAGATCAAACCCCATATGATTTTAGAACTCCAAAAAAGATTGATACTCTTTCGCTAGACGATTATTTTGTTTTGAATAATAAAGCTTCGCTCTCTGCATCATTATATGCTATAGAAACTGGAATTTTGATGGAAACTTTTACTGATCAACCCGGAATTGTAATTTTTACCCCTCCACACTTTGAAGCAATTTGTTTTGAAACACAAAAATTTTCAAACACCCCAAACATAGATACTTTCCCAAGCACATTAGTAGATCCAGAGGAACCCTATATCCAAAAAACTAAATTTAAATTTTCGGTTCCATCCTTGTGATCAACCAATACCATAGAGAATGAAATACATTTCCGATAGTTGCTCCTACCAATGCTCCAATTAGAATATCTAAAGGGAAATGGACTCCAATGTATACTCTACTGTAAGCAATTAATGCTGCTATAAGAAATAGAATAAGAACCTTTTTTTTTAAAAAAGGTTTTAATAAATGAGAATAAAAAACAGCCAAAGCAAATGAATTTGACGCGTGACCTGAAAAAAATCCAAAACGATTGCCGCAGGTAGACTTTACCATCCGAACTAAGGCCATGACTTCCTCATCATAGCAAGGGCGTAAACGTGCTACAGAGGATTTAACAAAATTGGTGAATTGATCTGTACATAAAACCAAAATTCCAGTAAATACAAGTAAGATCAACCCTGATTTCCAATTCGTTTTATAAATGAAGAATAGCCATAATAGTAAATAGAGGATAACATTTGATGCACGATGGGTCATCATCATCCAAAACCAATCAAAAGGTGGTGAACCCAACCCATTGAGCCATAGAAATAAAGCTTTATCTATTTCAATAAGCGCCTCCATTAATCAAGTGCCTCCATTTCCCTATCATAAAAGTCAAACGCTTCTTGAATTAAAGATTCTGCTTCGATTTTAAGTGTTTCTTCATCCTCAGGATCAAATTCTTCCATCCAATGTACATCATCATTAGCAACATTAAGAACGAATCTTGGATATTCGGTGTGAACTACATACAAATCAACTTCTGAAGCTGAAGTGTCTGCTAATAAAAATTTAGGAAGTTCCATAGTCTTGAATTATCATTTTTTTTGTGAGGTGATGAAAACGTAAAAATAGTAATAGTGCCGAAGAAAACAATCCTGATAACAATCCAATCCAAATCCCCGTTGCACCTAATGAAGTGTGTATCCCTAAATAATAAGAAATTGGGAATCCAAAAAGACCATATGAAAAAAAAGTGATCCAAGCGGGCAAATTAACATCTTGAATACCACGTAGTGCCCCTAACACAACTGCTTGTAGGCCATCAAATATTTGAAAAAAACCGGATATAATAAGTAGGGTAGATGCCATTTCAACCACTTCTAGTACATCTGTAAGTTGAAGGGGGTTCGATTGATCTAAATAAATCCAAGGTAGGAGATTATTAGCCATTAAAAAGAATAGACAAAATCCTACATCAAAAATAAATATGAGTAAAAATATGGAATGTGCAATGCGTCGAAGGTTGATAAAATCCCTTCTCCCCTTTTGATTTCCTACTCGAATCATTGCTGTAACCCCTAGCCCTAATGCAAACATAAAGGTCATTGAAGAAAGATTGAGTGCAATTTGATTAGCCGCCTGTGGATTCTTTCCTAGAAAACCCGACAACCAAATTGCAGAAGTAAAAAAAATGACTTCAAAAAACATCTGTAGGGCTGACGGAAAACCAAGTCGAATTATTTTTTTAAAAAGTGAAAGAATGGGTTTTTTGAATATTAATTTTTGAGAATATTGGGCAAACTCTTTTCGTAATCGAACATAAATTGCCATAAATAAAAGCATTGAACATCTTGCAACTAAACTCCCTATTGCAGCTCCTTCAACACCCATTTTTGGGAATATCCAAAAACCGAAAATGAGTACATAATTTAATAATACATTAATGCCATTGGCAAGTAAAGTAGCATACATTGCAGGGCGTGTATAAGAAAGTCCTTCCGAAAACTGTTTAAATCCTTGAAAGGCAACTAGGGGGATTAAAGATAAAGCAACCCATTGTAAGTAAGGATAGGCTAATTCCACTACTTCTTCAGGTTGTCCCATTTGAAAAAGTAATGGTTTACTTAATAAAACTGCTACAGATAAAAAAACTCCTAAAACAGTGCATAAAATCAAACCGTGTGTAAATACGTTTCGGCCTTCTGAGATATTTTTTGCGCCATCGGTTTCAGCCATTAATGGAGTAATTGCAGTTGAAAATCCTATGCCTAGAGACATGGCGACAAAGAAAAAGCTATTCCCTAAAGATACCGCAGCCAACTCAGCGGTACCGAGTTGCCCAACCATTATATTATCAACTAATTGGACAAATGTATGACCTAACAATCCTACTATTACAGGATAAGCAAGACGTAAATTATAGCGAAACTCTTGGGTATATTGAGATAGGGCAATCATAGAAATAAATACTTAAAATCCGTATTGATCAACCAAGTAGATTAAGCTAGTCATGGCCGCGGTTCCCAACTCTAATTCTCGCTTGTTAATTGCATCAAAAGTATCATTGGCTGCATGATGATAATCAAAATAACGTTGAGAATCTGGCCTTAACCCTGAAAGCACTATTTTACCGTCGCGGAGAGGACCAATATCAGCTCCTCCACCACCCAATTCTAGACGATCAATCATATAAGGTTTAAATAGGGCTTCCCATGATTTGATTTTATCAAATTGATCTGGATTAGCTTGAAAACCAAATCCCCTAGGCGTAAAACCACCTGCATCTGACTCAAGAGCAAATATGTGATATTCATTGTTTTTTTGAGCGATTTCAGCGTATTTAAGACCTCCACGCAAACCATTCTCTTCATTCATAAATAACACAACGCGAAGTGTACGCTTTGGCCGGTAATTCATTTTTTTTAAAAGGTGAAGTACATCCATAGATTGAACTACACCTGCACCATCGTCATGTGATCCATCACCCAAATCCCATGAATCTAAATGCCCCCCTACAACAATTATTTCATCTGGGAATTCACTTCCCTTGATTTCGCCAATGACATTATGAGAACGAACATCAGGAAAGTTTTTGCAGTCTTGTTTTAGAAAAAACAAAACATCTTTATTTAGAGATAACATAGAACTCAACAATTGCGCTCCGTTAGTACTTATTGCTGCTGCAGGAATTCGCATTTTTAAAGGTAAATCTCCATAATTCATAGAACCTGTGTGAGGAAAATCATCCATTCTCAAATTCATAGAACGAACAATTACTCCTACTGCACCTAAACGGGCTGCTTTTTCAGCTCCTCTTGATCGTTGATCGACAGATTTTGAATAGGCTTCAAAGGTATTAATCAGTACGGCAGGCATGGGACGATTGTAAAATACAAATTTACCTTTTACATTTTCTTCACCCAAAGCTTCTAATTCCTCAAAAGATTGGACTTCAACAACCTTTGCACGTAACCCAGAAGCTGGTGTAGCTATTGACCCCCCTAAGGCACAAACTGGTACATTCATACTCATACCTGGTCCGGTAATAATACTTGCATATTCAAAAGTTCCTCTTACCCACTTAGGCACCATTACTTCTTGAAGATAAACCCGATCAAGACCTAAAGCTTCTAGTTCTTCTTTTCCCCATTGAACCGCCCGTTCTGCATTAAGTGAGCCAGATAAGCGAGCACCAATTTGATTTGATAATTGATCCAACCAATCATAAGATTTTCCTTGGGTTAGTGCCGCTTGATAAATGTCGCTTAACTGCTGTTCATCTTGTTTTGATTGTCCAATAATGATTTGTGATAGCAGTAAGAAAAACAAAAATAAACGACTCATTTGATATAATATTAGTTTTAATTCTACCTTTTATTTAGGTGCAAATTGTTTGATGTTGTCATCGCTTATCGGATTATCACCTAAAATCAATAAACGTTCAATAACATTACGTAATTCACGAATATTACCAGTCCATGGGTATTGACTCAAAGTTGCTAAAGCATCTTCAGTAAAAACTTTTCGTTCAACCCCTTGCTCAGAAGCTATTAATTCAACAAAATGACTAGTTAAAATGGGTATGTCTTCTTTACGTTGTCCCAAAGAAGGAACATGAATTAAAATTACGGCTAAGCGGTGATATAAATCTTCCCTAAAACGTCCTTCTTTGATTTCTTTCTGCAAGTCTTTATTGGTAGCCGCTATTACACGAACATCAACAGTTATATCTTTTTCACTGCCCACACGTTGTACTTTATTTTCTTGAAGCGCCCGAAGTACTTTGGCTTGCGCAGCTAAACTCATATCTGCAATTTCATCTAAAAAAAGTGTGCCCTTGTCTGCAACTTCAAATTTTCCAGAGCGATCTTTAATGGCAGTAGTAAAAGCCCCTTTTATATGTCCAAAAAGCTCACTTTCAATAAGTTCAGTTGGAATGGCAGCACAATTCACCTCTACAAAAGGTGCTTTCTTTCTTCCACTTTTCTGATGCAACTGATGCGCTACTAGTTCTTTTCCTGTACCGTTTTCACCTGTAATTAAAACACGTGCGTCTGTGGGAGCAACTTTTTCAATCATTTTTAAAACATTGAGAATGGCCTCGCTTTCACCAATGATCTTGTATTTTTGCTCTACCTTACGCTTAAGGATTTTATTTTCTTTTCGTAATGTTTTATTTTCTAAAGCGTGGCTTATAGAGGTAAGCAATCGATTTAAATCAGGAGGTTTTGAAATAAAATCATAGGCACCGTGTTTCATCGCGTCCACAGCCGTATCTACATTCCCATGACCTGTTAACATAATGAAAGGAAGAACTAAACCCTCTTCTTTTGATTTTTTTAGCACTTCTATGCCATCCATTTTAGGCATTTTGATATCACATAAAACCAAATCAAAATTTTCTTTAGTGAGTAGATCAAAACCTATTTTTCCGTCCTCTGCTTCTGTTACTTCGAAATCAGTGTTTTGTTCTGTCAAAATTCGAGATAAAACACGTCGAATAGGCTCTTCATCCTCAATAAGTAGAATTTTTGTCATTCTTTTATTGTTAGTGAATTAGCAAAATGAAGCGTTCGTTGAGGGAAAGGAATTTCAATTCCTTCTTTTTTAAGGGCTTCAAAAATGGCAAATCGTAAATCGCTTTTAACCACATTTGATGCAAAACTACTGTTAATTCCAAAATATAATTGAAACAACAAAGCACTGTCAGCAAAATCTTCAAATAAAACAAAAGGCTCAGGGTCTTTTAGAATAATTTCATGCGCTTTAGCAACATCAATAAGTATTCTTTTCACCTTTTCAGGATCAGATTTATAGGAAACGCCTACTTGAACAAACTCTTTAGTAATTACACCATTTTCAGTCCAATTAAAAAGAATAGAAGTTAAAAATTTATGATTTGGAATAATCAGAACTTTATTTTCACGGGTTACAGCACGTGTAGTTCTTAATTTAATATTTTCTACACGACCAACCTGACCATCAACTTCAATAATATCTCCAACATGAACTGATTGATCAACAAGAATAAAGATTCCAGAAATAATATCTTGAATAAAGGTTTGAAGTGCCAAACCCACACCAACTAATAAAGCTGCAGCTGGCGCAAAAATTGAGGATAGATTAACCCCATTATTTTGCAATGTCAAAAGGATAACAATGGTATAAATGAAATAATTAAAAAATGAAAAAATACTTTTAAATTTTACCTTCGCATCGTTAGTCAATGTTCTATAAATCAATCTTTTAAATAATTTTAAAAAAATCGAAGTGATGACAAAAACAAAAATTACGATTAGAATTGACTTGAGGGTAAATGAAATATTTTCACCAATAGTAAAGGTGTAGTTTAGAAAGTCAGAAACCTTTCGAATTATAGCTATCATATGGGAGGCAAGTTACTATAAAAAACAAAACCCATCCTCGTTAAAGGATGGGAAAAAATTGCTATGAAAAAGAAAAATAATACTAACAAGGTTGTTAGTATTAAATCAAATATATTAATATTTTTTAAATACAAAATATTTTTACGCAAACATATCTTTCACTTTTTCAAAAAAAGATTTATCAGATTTTTCTGGATTAGGCTTAAAATTTGCGTCTTCCAACATTTTTTCAAAAAATTGACGCTGTTCTTTGTTTAACGTTTTGGGTGTCCAAACGTTTATATGAACTAATAAATCACCTGTTCCATATCCATTTACACTAGGTAATCCTTTACCTCTTAGCCTAAGTGTTTTTCCAGATTGTATGCCCGGATCTAATTTAATTCGTGCTTTTCCTTCAACTAAAGAGAGCTCTTTGGAAATTCCAAGAGCTGCTTCAGCGATACTTATGTACAAATCATAATGTAAATGATTGCCTTCTCGAACAAACGTATCGTGTTGTATTTCCTCAATTAATACTAGCAAGTCACCCGCAATACCATTTGCAGGAGCATCATTACCTTTACCACTAACTTTGAGTTGCATCCCTTCTTCTACACCGGCTGGAATTTTTATAGAAACTGTCTCTTCTTTTTTAATCATTCCTTGGGGATCAGAACCCGAAGGGCGATGTAAGATATTTTGTCCACTTCCTCCACAGTTAGTACAGACTGCAGAAGTTTGCATTCGACCCAAAATTGTATTGGCAATTTTAATAACCTGTCCTTTACCATTACATGTAGAACAAGTACCGTATTTTACCCCTGGTGCTTGAACTTTTCGAGGAACTTTTATTTTTTTATCAACTCCTGCAGCAATTTCTTCAAGTGTTAATTTAACTCGAATACGCATATCAGATCCTTTTGATCGACGTTGCCCCCCTGAAAAACCACCTCCAAATCCTCCGCCGAAAGCACTACCAAAAATATCTCCAAATTGGCTGAATATATCTTCCATATTCATGCTGCCACCTCTAAAGCCACCACCACCTTCAAATGCAGCATGGCCAAATTGATCATATTGAGCTCTTTTTTCTTCGTTCCCTAAAATCTCATAAGCCTCAGCTGCCTTTTTAAAATTTGCTTCTGCATTTTTATCACCCGGATTTTTATCGGGATGGTATTCTATTGCTTTTTTTCTGTAAGCTTTTTTTATTTCAGCTCCAGATGCCCCTTTTGTAATACCTAAAATGTCGTAGTAATCTTCTTTCATAATTATTGCCCTACAACTACTTTAGGATAGCGGATAATTCTTTCACCCAATTGATACCCTATTTCAATAACATCAATTATTTTTCCTTTATCTGCTTCTGAAGGGGCTGGAATTTGGGTAATAGCCTCATGTATTTCAGGATTAAAAACATCTCCTACTTTAGTAAGCGTAGTTTGTAAACCATTTGCTTTAAGGATATCTGAAAATTTAGAGAAAATCAACTTAAATCCTTCAATATCTTGAGGTTGTATTCCTTTTTCTATTTGTTGTTGGGCGCGTTGGATATCATCTAGCACAGGAATCATTGCCGTCATCACTTCCTGATTTGCCGTTTTAAATAATTCTATACGTTCTTTGGCTGTTCGTTTTTTATAATTTTCAAATTCTGCAAAAAGACGTAAAAAATTTTCTTTTTCTTTTTCTATAGAAGCCAGTAACTCTTCTATTTTACCTTTTCCACTAGGTTTGGTTTTATTAGGTTTTTTAGATTTGTTTTTTTCTTCTGAAATGGGTGTTGAAGTATCAGTTTTTTTCACGGTATTGAATTATTAAAGTACTAATATTACAAAAGTGTTGCCATAATCAAAAAATGTCAAAATGTCACATTTATGAATTTGATACTAAGTTTTCATAGGCTGACACAATCTCAGGATATTTAAAGTTAAATCCTTTATCTTTTATTTTTTGTGCACTTACCCAATGGCTATCCAATACCAATTGTCCCATTTCTCCAACTAGCAAATACAGAAGAAATGCAGGTAGCGGAGGCATAAAATAAGGTCTATTATACGCTTTTGCTAGAGCTTTCATAAACTCATTTTGGCTTACCGGATTGGGTGCCACAGCATTAAAAATTCCCTCGCATTGTTCCTGAGCAACAAAGAGAAACATCTCCACTAAATCATCAATATGAATCCAAGATTGCCCTTGTTGTCCTGAACCAAAAGCTGCTCCTAACCCCAAAAGTGTTGGGAGTTTTAATGTTTGCATTACTCCGCCTTTAGGAGTAAGAACCAAACCTATCCTAATTTTTGATAAGGTAACCCCTAATAACTCAAAACGATCAACTTCTTTTTCCCAATCAATTACAACTGATGCTAAAAATGAATTTGAAGTAACTTTTGCATCTTCCTTCATCATTTTGTTAAAATCAGAAGGATAAATTCCAATCGCAGAGGCTGAGATTACGTGTCTAATTTGATGAAGATTTTTGTTTTTTTCTGCTTCTTGAACCAAAAGTTGAGTGGGTATAATACGGCTTGATCTTATTTTATCTTTGTAGGCGGATGTCCAACGCTTGGATACTGAGGCACCTGCTAAATGCATAACCACTTCTACACCCTCAAAACATTTTATGTCCATTTCTCCCTGATCTGGACACCAAAGAAATCCCTTTGCTGGAGCTAAACTATTAATTTCAGAGGATCGTGTAGTTAAAAAATGTACGATATGGCCTAACTCATGGGCTTTTGAAACAATTTCCTTTCCAATGTGACCTGTGGCTCCTGTGATAAGCAGCTTCATTTTTTTTCTGCAAACATACAAATTAGGGTTTTACTGCCCGCATCATTTCCCGTTTGCCTGGGGGGCCAGGTAACCTAAAAACTTGAAACCCTACTTTTTCAAGTCCTCGACGTACCGTTCCTTTTGCACAATAACTTACCCAAACGCCCCCTGAAACAAGAAGATCAAACGATTTTTGCATCCATTGAAGCTCCCAAAGTTCAGGCTGAGCGTGTGCTCCAAACGCATCATAGTACAATAAATCAAATAGTGTATCGGTTTGAAAATCTTGAAACGTTACAATTTTTTTGTGAAGTTTAAATGAATCATTTATTATTTCTTTATGATTCCACTTGAGAGACGAAAATGTAGAAAATGAAATGCAATTATGAAGCGGAGAAAATAATTTTTCATATTCCAAAAGACGAAGCTCTTCCTCATTTATAGGAAAAGGATCAATACTCATATATTCTATTCTATTATTTATTTGTAATGCCCTTCGATATGTCATATATGCCATTAAACCCGTGCCATAGCCCAATTCTAAAATACGGATAACCGGTTTCGAATACTTTTGAATTAAAAACTGTAGCCCTTGTTCTATATATACAAATTGAGATTCTTGAAATGCCCCATGCCTAGAATGATAAGTCTCTTTTAGATGTTCAACCCGTAAGGTTTTAGAACCGTCTGAAGTAAGGATACATTTTCTTAATAAAGACACAGTGAAAATAATTTTTTAATAAAAATAGAGAATCAAAATAGGATATATTTGAAAACTTCTAAGCAAAGTTTGGTAAGCAATAATTATTTTCGATAAATCTAATATTTATTTAGAAAAAAATTAATTTTACTTGGTATTTATAGCCTACGCCATGCACATTCAAGAAATTCAAAAATCGAAAATTCACAGTGTTGACTTTGATCAACTCACTTTTGGAAAAACGTTTACGGATCACATGCTGGTATGTTATTTTCGAAATGGAGAATGGCAAACACCTGAAATTAAACCCTATCAACCTTTTACTTTAGATCCAGCTTCTAGTGTTTTACATTATGGTCAAGCTGTATTTGAAGGGATGAAGGCATTTAAAGATGAGAATGGGCAGGTGTGGTTATTTCGTCCAAATGAAAATTACCATCGTTTGAATCGTTCTGCAAAGCGTTTACAGATTCCTGAAATACCTGAATTTGTATTTCTTGAAGGATTAAAGAAACTTATTTATCTTGATCAAGAATGGATAAAACCGGGAATTGGTAATTCATTATACATTCGTCCATTTGTATTCGCTAGTCAAGCCAGTGTTCAAGCTTCAGCTGCAACAGAATACATTTTTTCTATTATTTGTGCTCCAGTTAAATCTTATTATACAGGAGGTCAAATTAATGTGCTTGTAGCTGAACAATATAGTAGAGCGGCTAATGGTGGTGTAGGGTTTGCAAAAGCGGCGGGTAATTATGCGGCTCAATTTTATCCAACCTCTGAAGCGCAAAAAAATGGATTTCAACAAATCATTTGGACTGATGCTGATACTCATGAGTTCCTCGAGGAAGCAGGCACAATGAACATCTTTTTTAAAATCAACGAAACTTTGGTTACTTCTCCTGTAAGTGACCGGATTTTGGACGGTATTACAAGAAAAAGCATCATTACTCTTGCAAAAAGTAAAGGTATAAAAGTAGAAGAGCGCCCCATTTCAATAACTGAATTGAAAGAAGCGCATCAAAAAGGAATTTTAAAAGAAATTTTTGGATCTGGTACCGCAGTTGTAGTCCTCCCTATACACAGTTTTTCTCATCAAGGAAAATCATTTACGCTCAGTTCTGATATACCTACTGCTTTAATGCTAAAAGAAGCACTTGTTGATATCCAATACAACAGAAGCGAGGATATTTATAACTGGCGACAGATTGTAATTTAATCTTCTTCAAGTATAATTTTTTTTAAATTGGGTTTAAAGTAATTTGGTCCCTTTAAAACCTTACCGTCTTCACGGTAAATTGGTTTTCCATCAGCCCCAAGTTTACTCATATTGCTATTTTGTATTTCATCAAAAATAGCTTCTATTTTATCTTGAAAACCATGTGAAATTATTGTTCCACATAAAATATAGAGCATATCTCCTAAAGCATCTCCAATTTCAACAAGATCACCTTGTTCTGCCGCTTGAAGGTATTCTTCATTTTCTTCCTTCATTAAATTATAGCGCAACCTATAGGTATTTTCATCTAAGCTAGCAATTGGGATTGAATTAATTCCTAATTGGAAAGCCTTATGAAATTCTTCAACGGCTTGTAATGGCTTTTTTATCATGAGTACTAATTTAATTGTAATTAGAATTTCTAAATTAGACAAAAAAACAAAAGATGTTTTCACAGGGGCAATTGATTTTTGCATTACTTTTTCTTATCGTATTTACACTCATTATTATAGGTAGTTATAGAATAGATAAAAAATCGTTGCCAAATTATTTTAAAGGGAGTTATAAAATAGTAATCGGTTTTTTTATTGCGTTTGGATGCCTTCTTTTAATTAAATATTTAACCCAAAAGTGAAAATACTATTCTATTTATTCTTTGGTGGAGGCTTAGGAACGCTTTTCCGATTTGGAATTGGTAAATTAATTCAATCTTCCTCTTCCCTTTTCCCTTGGCATACTATTGTAGCTAATTTTATTGGATGTTTACTAATAGGCCTTTTTTTTGGATGGCTTTCAAAAGAAGACGGATTGAAAAATGAAATATATTTTCTTGCAAGTGTAGGATTTTGTGGGGGTCTAACTACTTTCTCAACTTTTAGCCTTGAAAGTCTACAGCTTTTAAAATCAGGTCATTTTTTACTATTTGCTAGTTACATTTTAGCAAGTATTCTTGGTGGTATCTTATTTATTGTACTTGGACAATATATTACAAAGGGTACACTTTAAACTTTTTCTTAACTACCCTCCACTTTTTTATTATTTTGATAAATAATCATTTATTTAATTTATAATACCCCTATTTTTATAGGGTATAATTGTTATTTAAATAATTATTAAATTTTAATACCCCTATTTTTTTAGGGGTATACGTTAAAAAAATAATTTTGGCTCGTTTTAAATAACTTAATTATTATCAATATGAAAAATGCCAAAAAAATTTCTACCACAATCATGCTTTGCGCAATGATTCATTCGTTTGGGGTTATGGGGCAGGAAGAAACTGAAGTAAAAGACAATTCTACATTCAATTTAAGCGGAACTGTAGATACCTATTTTCGTTCTAGTTTTTCAAAAGACCCAGCAGCACCTTACACTTCTTTTGCAGATCTTAATGGTTTTGCTTTAGGTATGGCAAATTTGATTGTTTCTTATGAAGGAGAAAAATCAGGTTTTGTTGCCGACCTTGTATTTGGACCTCGTGGCTCTAATGCCGTATTTGGTTCAGTAGGAAATTCCTCTGAAATGGTTAACCAGCTATACGCCTACTACACTATTGACGAAGGAGTGACTATTACTTTAGGTAATTTCAATACCTTTTTAGGTTATGAAGTAATTTCCCCTGCTGCAAATTTCAACTATTCTACTTCATATATGTTTTCGTATGGTCCGTTTTCACATACAGGTTTAAAAGCAGACTTTACAATATCTGATGATATTTCTCTAATGCTTGGTGTTTTTAATCAAACAGACCAAACTGAGGCTAATTATGACCGTTATACTGCTTTTGGTGCTCAATTAGGTTTATACGGGCAATTTATTAATTTCTTAGGAGGTGAAGATTATGCTCAGATTGACTTTACGGGTGGTTTTGATCTTGGGGATTCTTTTTTTCTGGGTATAAATGCTACTACTGCTTCTTTAGCAGGGGATACTGGATTTTCAGGAATTGCCTTATATCCTCAATATACCGCTAGCGATTCTTTTGCAATCGGCTTACGAGGGGAATTCTTTTCAGAAACAGATGGATTTGGTGCTCTTGTTTCAGAAGGAGATGCGGATAATTTCTCACTCACACTAACTGGAAGCCTGAGTTCTGGAAACTTTATGCTAAAACCTGAATTAAGAATCGATACTTGTTCCTCTGAAATTTTTGCCATTTCACCTTCAGAAACTTCAGATCGATTATCTTCTTTTTTGGTAGCTGCAATTTATTCATTCTAAGTACAGAAATAGTATATTCAAATATTAATAACACTAAAACTATTTATCATGAAAAAAATTGAAGCCATTATCAGAAAATCAAAATTTGAACAAGTAAAAGAAGCACTACATAATGTAGAAGTTAACTTCTTTAGCTATTGGGATGTAACGGGAGTAGGAAACGAAAAAGAAGGACATGTTTATCGTGGAATTAGTTACAGTACCTCTGAAATTCAACGCAGATACCTCTCAATTGTGGTTAATGATGACTTTGTTCAGCCCACAATAGACGCTATCTTAAAATCTGCCGCTACAGACAAAATAGGCGACGGAAAAATATTCATTCTCCCAGTCGACGAAGCATATAGAATTCGTACCGGCGAAAAGGGAGGCAATTCGCTCAATTAAATGTAATAAATTAAAATTATGGAAAGTACTGCTCTATTTACTGCTAATAACGTATGGATGATGATCTGTACAGCATTGGTCTTTTTTATGCATCTCGGTTTCTCCTTTTTAGAAATTGGATTAACCCGTCAAAAAAATACCGTAAATATTTTATTTAAAAATTTCTTTGTAATCACAATAGGATTACTTCTCTATTGCCTAGGTGGATTTAACTTAATGTATCCTGGATTTGAAGAAGGCGCAATGGGGGTTTTAAAATTTGCTGGATTTGGAATTACAGCACCTGAAGGAGGAATGACTGCTGAATATGCCAGTGGTGGGTACACTTGGTGGACTGATTTCCTTTTTCAAGGAATGTTTGCTGCAACAGCCGCAACCATAGTATCAGGTGCCGTAGCAGAACGAATCAAGATTACCGCTTTTATGCTTTTTACTGTTTTTTATGTAGGACTTGTATATCCTATTATTGGCTCTTGGAAATGGGGCGGTGGATTTTTAGACAGCTGGGGTTTTTATGATTTTGCAGGCTCAACATTAGTTCACTCTGTTGGTGGCTGGGCAGCATTAGTAGCAGTAGCCCTTTTAGGTGCTCGAATTGGTAAGTTTAATAAAGATGGTAAACCCAATGCAATTCCAGGACATAATATCCCTTTAGCGGCTGCAGGAGTTTTAATTTTATGGTTAGGCTGGTTTGGCTTTAACGGGGGATCAGTATTATCTGCTGATCCAGAATTAACTTCACTCACACTTGTAACTACTTGTTTAGCCGCTGCAGCCGGTGGAGTATCTTCAGCAATTTTTTCTAATATTTTATATAAAAACTTTGATTTGACAATGTTTATGAATGGCGTCTTGGGAGGACTTGTTGGCATTACAGCTGGCGCAGATCAAATGAGCCCTTCAGACGCCATTTTAATTGGATCCATTGCCGGTGTGATCATTGTACTTGGTGTTGCCTTTATTGATCGCATCAAACTTGATGACCCTGTGGGTGCTATAGCGGTACATCTAATTTGTGGCATTTGGGGAACCCTTGCTGTAGGTATTTTTGGTGCTATGGCAGGAATGCAACAATTCCTTGTTCAGTTAGCAGGTGTAGGTATTGTAGGTGGATTCTCAGTTTTATCCGCATTCATCATTTTGCTTATCATAAAGAAAACTATTGGTTTACGAGTAGATTCGGAAGAAGAAGTTAAAGGTTTAGACCTAATGGAACATGGAATGGATGCTTATGCAGATTTTCGATTAAACCAACATTAATATTTAAGAATCTTTCAATTTATTTTGTTTAGATAACCTCCTGCAATGCAGGAGGTTTTTTTATCTTGTTAAAAATTTATTTATGAGAGCTATTTTTTTAATTCTACTTTTTCTGTCCACATTAAAAGCACAAGAAAATTCAAATTTGACTGCTGAAGGTCCATTTACACAACTTATAATAAGAGGTGTAACATTAATCAATGGGAATGGAGCACCACCAATTGGGCCAGTAGATATTACCATTATTAAAGATAAAATTACAAGTATAGATGTAGTGGGTTATCCAGGCGTAGCTATTTCTAATGAACGCAGACCTAAATTAAAAACAGGGGGGAAAGAAATAGATGCAACAGGTATGTATGTATTACCTGGTTTTGTGGATATGCATGGACATATTGGTGGAGAGGCTCAAGGAGCAGATTGGGATTATGTATTTCATTTGTGGTTGGCTCATGGAGTAA
>JALRBW010000035.1 GCA_023257625.1 Flavobacteriaceae bacterium
AACATTAGAAACCGAACTTTGTAATAAGGTTTCAATTTCTACATAATTGTTTTAATATGGTAAGTGACTTACCACCTAAACCCCCTCTAAGCCCTCTCTATTATGATATTTATGTAAAAGTAAGTGGTAAGTCTAGGGATAGTTAACACTTACTTACCACTATCCTTTTTTGATAGCTGCGATCCATTTCTCAAGAACAACCTCAGCAATACTATATCAGAAAATAATAACTACCAATTCTTATTTTTTGATGCCCAAACTTGATGTTCTTTATCTATTTTAGGCATTTTAACATAAATATTATTAGTTGCTTTTTTAAATCCAATATTTTAGATTTGAGCAATATCCGTTAAGACTCCAACGCGTCTTTACAATACTGTACACATTTTTTAATTTCATCAAGAACTGTTGACCCTTCGGGTGTTTTGTATTCGTATTCAATAGAGGCTGAAATAGCATATTGGTTGTCCCGAATCAATTGCAAAGCCTCCACAATAGGGGTATCCCCTTGTCCAAAAGGTACATTTTCTTTTCCGTTGGCAGGGTTATGGCGGTCTTTAATATGCATACTCAAAATATGGCTGTGTTTATTTTGAATCAGTTCAAGAGCGTCAGTATTCCCAGCGGCGGTATAATGCCCCAAATCCATATTCATGGCATTATGACTGGATTGGTTTAGAGCCACATCCCACCACTTGGGGTGTTGTTGTTCGTGTCCGTGATAGGCTACTTTAATTCCATTTTGTTCAGCCATTTTACCGAGTTTTAGTGTATAGTCTTCCTCGCGTGGAAGTTCTAGGGTAACGTGTGAAGCACCTAAGAGCCTACCGGCCTGCATGGCATAGTTAATATTTTCATCTGTATTGCCTTTGCTTAACAAATAGTCGGGTTTAAAGGCATATATAGAAACTCCTGCATCGTTATACATCTTTCTCAGTTTGGTAAAGTCATCTACTGATCGGCTTTTACTCCACACCTCAACTTCTTTGTCAAAAGAGGCCTGTTGTTTTTTTAAATCTTCTAATTGTTTGGTTTCATCTTTTGTTATTTCCTTATTTC
Source organism: Flavobacteriaceae bacterium (assembly GCA_023257625.1). Classification (GTDB taxonomy): domain Bacteria; phylum Bacteroidota; class Bacteroidia; order Flavobacteriales; family Flavobacteriaceae; genus MS024-2A. Next base: position 1,060 of record JALRBW010000035.1, read on the forward strand.
TTTCTTTTCGAATTAATCCGTAATATAATCGTCGGTCGATTTTACTTTGAGGCCTACCAATAAAGGATTCTGCGGTACTGCCCATTAGCTCAACGGCAGTAACTCCAGAATCTAAGATATACTGTAAAGTAGCTTCTGCACTTTGATCTTCCATATCTCGAAAAGAATAGGTGATTAGCCCCAATTGTACCCCATTAATTACCCCATTTGAGCGCTTTAAATTTGGTATGTATGCGGGCATGCCCCAAGCTTTAATTCCTAATAGCGTACTTCCTGCTGCCAATAGCGAAGTGTTGGATAAAAATTTTCGACGAGAGTAGATAGGTTTTTTAATAGTCATAACAACGAAGTTTAAAAAGTTATTAAATAGATTTCTAAAAGTACTCTATTTTTTTTATGATTCTTTCTGTAGAAGCAAGGCTATTTCTAAAAAAATAATAGTTTTACTGAAATTCTAGTTTCGCCCATGTACACAATCGGTTACGATGTAGGAAGTTCTTCAATAAAAATTGCCTTAGTAGAGGCAAAAACCCATAAAAAAGTAGCCGTAATTACTGAACCACAAAATGAAATGCCCATACATGCTCCAAAATCAGATTGGGCAGAACAAGATCCTAACCTCTGGTGGGGCTATGTTTGTAGTGGAACAAAACGAATTATTAAAGAGAACAATATTGATCCTAAGCAAATTCTGGCGATAGGAATTTCTTACCAGATGCATGGGCTAGTAGTAGTTGATAAAAACCATCAATCTCTTCGAAACGCCATTATTTGGTGTGATAGCCGAGCGGTTGAAATTGGAGAAAATGCTGCTGCAGCTTTAGGCGAAGCAAAGTATGGACCACATCTTTTTAATGCACCTGGAAATTTCACAGCATCTAAATTAAAATGGGTAAAAGAACATGAACCTGAGGTGTATGAAAAAATTTATCATTATATGCTTCCCGGTGATTATATAGCCTTACAACTAACAGGAGAAATAGCAACCACAATTAATGGTTTGTCTGAAGGAATACTTTGGGATTACAAAGAAAAAAAAGTAGCCGATTGGATGCTTGCCCATTATGGAATTGATTCGGCACTGACGCCAGCCCTTGTTCGTAATTTTGAAGATCAAGGAAGGGTTACCGAACAGGCATCAATAGCTACAGGCTTACCCAAAAATATCCCTATCCGTTACAGAGCAGGTGATCAACCCAACAATGCTTTATCGTTAAACATTTTAAAGCCCGGGGAAGTGGCAGCCACCGGTGGAACTTCTGGGGTTTTATTTGCAGTTTCTGAACGTGAGACCAGTAAAGAATATTATAGAGTAAATCATTTTGCTCATGTCAATTACACTCAAGATACTCCGATGATAGGTACGTTATTGTGTATCAATGGTGCAGGAATTCAATACAGTTGGTTGCGCAAAATGACCCAAATAAGCGAATTTTCCCAAATGAACCAAAAGGCTGAACAGGTTCCTATTGGAGCTGAAGGACTAGTTAATCTACCCTTTGGAAATGGTGCCGAACGGATGTTGTATAACCGCACCCCTGGAGCACAGTTTTGCAATTTAAATTTAAATAGACACCACCAAGGGCATTTGTGCCGAGCTGCACTTGAAGGAATTGCCTTTTCTTTTGCCTATGGAATGGAAATCATGCAGGAAGATAACCTCACTATTAATGTCATACGAGCGGGGAATGATAACTTATTTCGTTCTTCTCTCTTTTCAACAACGGTAGCCAGTTTGCTAGGCCAACCCATTGAAATTTTTGATACAACTGGAGCCATAGGTGCCGCACGTGCAGCAGGAATTGAAAACAAAAATAGTGAACTTTTTAGTGCTCAATTGGCTTCCCTTGACAAGGTAGCCGAAATTCAGCCCATTGCCTCAAATGAACCCTATTTGATCGCCTACAATCACTGGAAGAAAACATTAGAAACTAATTTGAATAATTTAAAACATTAATTATGGTATTAACAGGAGACAAAGAATTTTATAAAGGAATTGGTCCCATTACTTTTGAAGGAAAAGAATCAGATAACCCTTTAGCCTTTAAATATTATAATC
>JALRBW010000016.1 GCA_023257625.1 Flavobacteriaceae bacterium
AATGAAGTTTTAAAGAGGGATGCAGATAGGTTTGGTTTAACTGTATCATCCTACATTAGGTTGAAGTTATTTAATAGTGATTTGATTGATTTAACGTAAAATGAATGTTACCTAAGTTGAGGTATGGGGTTTGATAAAATCATCGGCATATCCTCTTCATTAAGTTTAGGGTCAATTTTGTATATTGAGGGTTATTAACTATAAATCAATTTTAAATGAAAAATTTCAAAACCATCTTGATAATGACATTAATTCTTGATATAATTCAATTCATTCCTTTAGTATTGGCAAAAATGGGAGGTGAAATGAAAAATCAAATGATAAGCGATTTTAATATTGAAGGGTTATCAAGCAATGCCCCTGCTATAGAGGTGCTGGATATCATGCTGTATATATTTGGTTTTATTTGGTTGGGCACTTTAATTTCAGTCCTTTACTCTCTTAAATTAAAGACTCTTGAGGGGTTAAAATCAGCAACTTTCATATTATTTATAGTACACTTATTTTGGACTTTACCAGATTTTGTAACTCTTTTAAGTGGCGGTTCAGCACATCCTCCAATCATAATAATGATATTAACTTTAATTCCCGTAATTGGACTTTTTTATGTGTCTCAAAAAGGAGAGTTAAAAGTTTGATTAAATAATCGGCATATCCTCTTCAATTAGTTCAATGAAGTTTATTTAATTACAGTTTGTTGAAATAATAACATCTGGGTCATACATCCACGAATCAGGATAATTTTCTGCTTCACTGTTAAATGCAAAATCAACTATATTCCAAGGATTATAACAAGAAAAATTTGGATCATCATTATAGTTTATTGGAATATTAGCTTCTTGACAAGTTGGAGGAATATTATCTATTAAATTAGAATGAACACTTATACAGCTTAGTAGATTTGATTCAGCTCTTAAAATTCTCAAATTTGGATTATTTGATAGATTTAGAGAAGTTAATTGATTTCTTTCTACTAGCAAACCGTATAAAGATTGTGAATCTGGGAGGGTTATTTCTTCTAATTGACAATCTCTACAAGAAACTACTTTTAAATTATTGTTTTTACTTAAATCTAAATTGACAATATTATTCTGATCAATCCAAATCATTTCTAAAGCACTTGTTTCTGGTAAAATTAATGATGAAGAATTATTTGAAAATATATTATAGGCATAAAGGTATTTTAATGAGTTTTGATTAGATAAATCAAGTTTAGATAATTCACTATCCCAAATTCTTAAATGTTCAATTTTAGGAGAATTAGTTAAGTCTATCTCTTTGAGTTTTGTGTCGTGAACCCCAAGATCAATTAGGTTTGGAGAATTTGACAACTCTAAAACTTCTAATGTAAAAGTACTATATAGTCCCAGGGACTCCAAGAAGCTGTTATTTCTAAAATACACTTCAATTAAAGGATTATTAGGAATGTCAACATTTATCAATTTAGTATTCAGTGAAAAATCTATTACGCCTGAAATATTATTTCTACCGGCGCTTAAATATTTCAAATTTTCAAAATCCTCAATTCCATTCAATGATGTAATATTTCTTTCTTGAATATTAATGTACTCTACAGAAAAAATATTTGATGTCAAAACATAATTATCTAAAACATCATCCCAGCCTTGTTCAATTAAGTATTTTTCAAATTCTACATCTGCAATAAAAGTTTTGTTTTCTTGATAGGCCTCATCTTTTTCGCCTTCAAGTGAGTCTTGGCAAATACCTGTTAAGTCTATATTAAAGCTGATGCTTAAGCCCTCTACTTTTATATTTGATATTGTTCCAATAGCACCTTCAGATCCATTTAAGCTTATATTCACTGGGTCTAAAACTTGATAAGTTCCAACGATCACATTATTGTTTTCAAAATAGATCTTAAAGGATAAATCAGAATTAAGAATTAGGTCCGTTAGATTACACTCTAAAATTTTACCAGAGGAAATAGTTCTTTTCTTAATCTTCCATTTTCCTACACCCAAAAAAATATCCTGATCTACCTGATCTGCTACTTCTTCTTTTTTAGAACAACTAATAACCAATAAAAGAGAAAGAATTAATGATTTTAAAATTTTTTTGGACATCTTTATTAAAATCTAAATATATAAAATTCCTTCCTTTAAATCATCGGCATATCCTCTTCATTAAGTTCAGGGAGTAATTTGTATATTTAGAGTATTACAAAATATAAACAACTTAAAATGAGAGCAAATTTATTATTCAAACTATCAGGAATTATTGTATTAATCAATGGAGCTTTAGCTGCTTTTATGTCAGAGATGTTTCTTGAGGGAGCTGGAATGGCACTTGATGCAGATGGAATCACTACAGCTCAAGCTTTTGGAGCATCATTAATTGCTTTAGGAATTACAGTATTAAGATTTCCTTCTTTTGTTGGAAATTTAAAAGAAGCAATTACAACTGCTATGATGGCTCACACAACTTTTGTTGTACTAATAGGAGTTCATTTAATAAATGGACAAGCAGAAGGGCCTACACCTGTTATAAATATTGTATTAAATCTAATTTTTATTACACTATATTTTATGGCCAGAAGAAAAGTTTAAATTAATCTTCGTGTAAAAAAGTTTTTCATTAAACCAAAGTTGCACATTTTAATCAATCATTTTAGTCACCAATTAGCTTAAATGACGTTTTCTTTTAAACCACAGGCATATCCTCGTCAATGAGTTCAGGGTAGTATATCCATAAATAAAAAGTTAATTGACTGGAAATCAATGTAATTATTTTAAAGAATATATAACTATTTGTAAATCAATCAATTGAACGCAGTAAGTATAATCCCTGACAACATTAGAGATTCTGATTCTTGGTCAAAATATGGAGGTTATAGTTGGGGTAAAACTCCAAAATTCTATGATAGTTTAATTAAAGTGTTGTAATCTCAGAAAAAATAATAATAATAATATATTTGTTAAATCGAAAAGATATTTGGGCACTTAAACGGGCACTTTAAATATTTATTCACTTACAATTCATTAGGGTGTTTAGCTCAGTTGGTTTAGAGCGCTACCTTGACAGGGTAGAGGTCACTGGTTCGAATCCAGTAACACCCACCAACTTCATTAATTTTTCCAAAAAAAATATCTTTAGTACAGCACTTCTACTTCACCTTTTTACTTCTTGAATAGAAAGCCAAAAAATTGTACCTTAGAAGTTGAAACCAATTTTACTTTACATTGAAAAAACTTCGTTTTAAAAAAGCCTATTTTAATAACTTATCAGGGCTTCTTTTCCTATTCATTATGGTCTCATGTACATCTTCTAAACCTGACTATGTTCAAGCCCCCTTTTCAGGATTAGATGTTTTGAGTACTAATGATTGGTGGAATAGAGAGGCTAATGAAATACTAAATTTAAAAGTCCCTCGTGAAGAAGTAGTAGCCTTTGGAATATACACCTCAGCCAATAACAAGCTTAAACTGACTGCACAACTTTTTCCCCTTTTTCCAGAGGAAACTCGAGAAGTTCGTTTGGCTCTATACCAAGAAGGAGAATGGAAAGAAGTAGCTAAGCAAAATCTAAATGAAATAGGTTGGTCGACAACCTTTGAAATAGAGGGCTGGGATCAACAACAGGAAGTCCAATATAAGCTACTGCACGGCAGTCAAGCTTCTTTTGAAGGAAGTATACGAAAAGACCCTAGTTTAAAAAAAGAAATATCAATAGCGGCATTATCTTGTAATAGTAATCAAGATAGGGGAGACCGGGAAAACTATGTTCGCAATATAAATGCGTTGGATCCAGATTTAGTTTTTTTTGCGGGTGATCAATCTTATGACCATAAAGAACACACAGCAGCATGGTTAAAATTTGGAATGCAATTCCGTGAGGTTTTTCGAAATCGACCTTGTATTACTATTCCAGATGATCATGATATCGGACAAGGAAACCTTTGGGGTGAGAGTGGAAAAAAATCACTTTTACCCGAAGGAAATGATGGAGGATATTACCATCATCCTGAATATGTAAAAATGGTAGAACGTTGTCAAACCTCACATTTACCAGATCCCTATTCTACACATTCTTTAGAACAGGATATATCCAGTTATTATACAAGTATGCTACTAGGAGGATTAGATATAGCTATTATAGAAGATCGAAAATTCAAATCGGGTCCTAATGGGAAAATTCCACAGCAGGGACCTCGTCCTGATCATATTCTCAATCCAAATTATGACCCCAACTCGATAGATCTTCCAGAGCTTGTCCTCTTAGGAGAAGAACAACTTAATTTTCTAGATGCTTGGGGAACTAATCAAGCAACCTCAGATAAAATAAGAGTGGTATTGTCTGCCACAGGATTTTGTGGTGGAGCTCATTTGCATGGGAGTCTGGACAATAGATTACATGCAGATTTAGACTCTAATGGCTGGCCTCAAACAGGACGGAAAAAAGCACTTACAAAAATTAAACAAGCTAATGCAGTTCATATCGCAGGCGACCAACATTTGGCCACTGTGATTCAACATGGTATCAATGAATTTGAAGATGGTCCTTGGGCTTTTGTTGTACCTGCTATTGTTAATGACTATTACAGTAGATGGTGGTGGCCTGAAAGTGAAAAACCAGGCGAAAATGGAAATTCACTTTTACCATGGACGGGACGCTATTTAGATGGCTTTAATAATAAAATTACAATGCAGGCTTATGTAAATCCGGAGTCTACTGCAAATGGTGCAGGGTTTGGATTGATTCGATTTAATACAGAAACACGTGAAGTAACCTTTGAATGTTGGCCCAGAACAGTAGATGTAACATCAGCATCAGCGCAACAATTTGTAGGTTGGCCCTATACAATTTCATTATAAACACAAACTTCAATTGACACTATATTTTATGAGTAAAAAATCTACTTATTGGAATACTAACTTGAAATATCTTGGAATACTTCTTTCCATTTGGTTTATCGTTTCTTTTATGTTTGGAATTGTATTAGCAGAAATCCTAAATCAATTTCAATTTCTTGGTTTTCCTTTGGGCTTTTGGTTTGCCCATCAAGGGGCTATTTACGCATTTGTTATTTTGATTTTTATTTATGTTTACTTGATGAATCGATTAGACAAAAAACATGATGTAGATGAACTTTAATTTATTCTTATAAAAAAATGACAGCTCAAACTTGGACCTATATTTTAGTTGGCACTACGTTTCTATTATATATAATTATAGCCATACTTGCTCGTGCAGGATCAACAAAAGAATTTTATGTTGCAGGAGGTGGTGTTCATCCTATTGCAAATGGTATGGCTACTGCAGCAGATTGGATGTCTGCGGCCTCTTTTCTCTCTATGGCTGGAATGATTGCCTTTATGGGATATTCTGGAGGTCAATTTTTAATGGGTTGGACCGGAGGGTATGTTCTCTTAGCATTAATGTTAGCCCCGTATTTAAGAAAATTTGGAAAATTTACTGTCCCTGATTTTATTGGTGAGCGCTATTATTCAAAAAATGCTCGATTAGTAGCTTTGATATGTGCTCTATTTATTTCTTTCACTTATGTAGTAGGCCAGATGAAGGGTGTAGGTGTTGCTTTTGCTCGATTTTTAAGTGTGCCTTTTGATGTAGGAGTTTTGATTGGCATAGGAATTGTATTTTTTTATGCAGTTCTGGGAGGGATGAAGGGAATTACTTACACACAAGTGGCTCAATTCTGTGTTCTGATTTTTGCCTTTACTGTTCCTGCCATTTTCATTTCACTTCAAATGACTGGAAATCCAATTCCACAGCTAGGCTTTGGGTCAAGAGGCCCAGATGGTGTATTTTTATTGGAAAAGTTAAATCAATTATCGGTTGATCTTGGCTTTAATGCATATACGGATATAAATCAATCCAATGCAATAAATATGTTTTTTATCACAGCAGCACTTATGTTTGGAACAGCCGGTTTGCCACATGTAATAGTGCGGTTTTTTACAGTTCCTAAAGTTCGTGATGCGAGAGTTTCTGCGGGGTGGGCATTATTATTTATTGCTATTTTGTATACTACAGCGCCAGCTGTTGCAGTATTTGCAAGAACTAATTTAATAAATACAGTCTCTGAAAAACCATATCTTGAAGTGCCTGGATGGTTTACCAATTGGGAAAATACGGGGTTACTTCAATTTAACGATAAAAATGGCGATGGTCGTATACAATATGTTGCTGATCAAGCCAAAAATGAATTGACAGTTGATCGTGATATAATTGTTTTGGCAAATCCTGAAATTGCAGATTTACCTCCTTGGGTTGTCGGACTGGTTGTAGCAGGAGGATTAGCGGCTGCACTTTCCACAGCAGCAGGTTTATTGTTAGTCATTTCAACCTCAATCTCCCATGATTTACTCAAAAACTATTTACGTCCCTCAATTTCTGAAAAAGGAGAATTGTATGCTGCAAGAGTTTCCATTGCCGTGGCTGTTGTTGCTGCGGGTCTGGCCGGATTAAACCCTCCAGGTTTTGTGGCAGAAGTGGTAGCCTTAGCATTTGGTTTGGCAGCATCGTCTTTTTTTCCAGCTATTATATTAGGTATTTTTGATAAGAGAATGAATAGAGAGGGTGCAATAGCTGGAATGATAGTTGGTATTTTGTTTACAGCAATCTACATTATATATTTTAAACCACAACTAGGAGGGCCTGGTACACCAGAGCAATATTGGTTTGGAATATCTCCTGAAGGGATTGGTACTTTAGGAATGGGTATAAACTTTGTTACAGCTTGGGTAATTTCTCGATTAACTTCATCCCCTCCAAAGGAAGTACAAGAATTAACGGAAAGTATTCGGTTGCCAAGAGGAGCCTCAATTCCTTCAGGGGAAGTCCATTAAAAATAAGATCATGAACCACAGAATTAAAACACTATCTAATTATATACACCATTATGAAAAAAGTATACAAGATCCAGAAGCATTTTGGGGGGAAATTGCATCTATTTTTCAATGGAAAAAACCATGGAAAAAAATACTTTCGTGGAATTTTGAAGGGCCAGACATAAAATGGTTTGATGGGGCTCAACTCAATATTACTGAAAATATTTTTGAACGTTTACTTCCTACCCATGCAGAAAAAACTGCTATTTTATGGGAGCCAAACAACCCAAATGATAAATCTCAAAAGATAACTTATCAAGAACTTTTCCATCTAACCTGTCAATTTTCAAATGTTTTAGAGTCACATGGGGTAAAAAAAGGTGACCGTGTGATTATTTACATGCCTATGATTCCAGAAGCAGCAATTGCCATGTTAGCATGTGCCCGTGTAGGTGCAATACATTCTGTTGTTTTTGCAGGTTTTTCAGCTACTGCTTTAGCTGATAGAATAAACGATTGTAAAGCTAAAATGGTACTTACCGCTGATGGAAATTACAGGGGAGCAAAAAATATACCTGTAAAAGCAGTAGTAGATGAAGCTTTAGAAAAAGCACCTTCTGTTAAAAAGGTCATTGTGTGTCAACGAACAGGTGAAACAGTTATAATGATACCAGATCGTGATATATGGTGGCATGATGTTATGGAGGGACAGTCTAACCAGCATGCCGCAGTATCAATGGATGCTGAAGACTCTCTTTTTATCTTATATACCTCAGGATCAACAGGAAAGCCAAAAGGAGTTGTTCATTCCACAGCGGGATATATGGTTTACACTTATTATTCCTTTTTAAATGTATTTCAATATAATCCAACTGATATCTATTGGTGTACTGCTGACATTGGGTGGATTACGGGACATTCATATATTATTTATGGACCTTTGCTTGCCGGAGCAACTTCGGTTATGTTTGAAGGGGTACCAACCTATCCCCATCCCGGTCGATTTTGGGAAATTATAGATAAATTTAAAATCAATCAATTTTATACAGCACCTACTGCAATTCGTGCCCTTCAAGCCTATGGGTTAGATCCCATAACTCCATACTCTCTAGCTTCTCTAACTGTTATTGGATCTGTAGGAGAGCCTATTAATGAAGAAGCATGGCATTGGTACCATACTAATATTGGGAAAGGGAAGTGTCCATTAGTAGATACTTGGTGGCAAACTGAAACTGGAGGAATTATGATATCTCCCCTTGCTGGTATAACACCGAATAAACCCGCACATGCTTCCTTACCATTACCAGGTATTCAGCCTGTAATAGTTGATGCTGAGGGGAATGAATTAAAAGGAAATAATGTAGAAGGAAATTTATGTATTGCTTTTCCTTGGCCTTCAATAATTCGAACAACTTATGGAGATCATAAACGCTGTAAAGAAACTTATTTTTCAACTTATCCAGGAATGTATTTTACTGGTGATGGCGCAAAACGTGATCACGATGGGTATTTTAGAATTCTAGGTCGTGTAGATGACGTTATTAATGTTTCGGGTCATCGAATGGGAACAGCTGAAGTTGAAAATGCAATCAATGAACATCCAAAAGTTATAGAATCTGCAGTAGTGGGCTATCCTCATGATATTAAGGGTCAAGGAATTTATGCTTTTGTAATTTGTGAGTCAAGTGATGATATAGCTAAGTTAAGTGAAGAAATAAAAGATACTGTGCGTAAAATTATAGGTCCAATTGCTAAACCTGATGTGGTACAAATTGTTCCAGGCTTGCCCAAAACAAGATCGGGTAAAATAATGCGTCGGATTTTACGAAAAGTAGCTAGTCAAGATCTTTCAAACATGGGTGACACCTCAACCTTGCTCAATCCAGAAGTAGTTGAGGAAATAATCAAAGGAGCACAAAAAAATTAAAAATTATTCTGTGCAATATGTTTCTCCAACTGAAAATGAATCGTATACCTCTTTTGTAACAGCTCCCTGTCTTATGCCATCATCAGGAATAGTTGGATTTGACGGATTTGAGTAATAATGAACATATTCGTCAGTCTGTAATATAAAATAGTATTTTTCACTAATCATTGTCTTTTGAATGATTTGGCCACATTTTTCATCTGGTTTCTGACAACAATTTAAACTTATTAATACACCAATGAATAGTATTTTTTTCATTTATTCTTCTCATTCTTTAAAAAGGGAATAATTCTTTCTAAGCTCATAGATCGTGATCCCTTAATTAATAAACTATCATGTTTTTTGGTATAGAGATTTGCATGTTCAAAAAATGATTCAACATTTGGATAGCGTTGAATTTTTGGATGTTGTAATGTTGAAGACATAAAATGTTCTCCTATAACATAAATAGTTTCAACAGTACATTGAACTGCGGTTTCAAGTATGGCATTGTGTTCTTTTATAGATGCATTTCCTAATTCTTTCATATCTCCCAAAATCATGGCGCTTCTGCTGGTTGAAACAGTAGAAAAAGAATTTAACGCTGCATTCATACTTGAAGGGTTTGCGTTGTAGGCATCTAATATGATACGGCAGGTATTTATGGTAATTTCTTGTGATCGATTATTTTCAGCTTTATAACTTGAAATTCCCTTTTGAATCGCTATTAAGGGTACATTAAATAAGAATCCAAAGCTTATAGCAGCAACTAAATTAGGTAAGTTGTATGCCCCATATAAATTACTCTCAAATGGATAGTTTTCAAAGGTCAATGCCAAGTTTTTAATTGATTTTATGTGTGATGCCGACCATTTATAGTCATTATTATTTTTTAATCCAAAGCTGTATTTTAACGAATTTTTAGTAGCTCGGACTTGTATAGGATCATCACCATTTACTAAAATTTGTTGTCCGTTTTTAATAAGATGAGTATACAATTCTGATTTTCCTTGAATTACCCCTTCCTCACTGCCAAAACCTTCTAAGTGCGCCTTGCCAAAATTGGTAATATAACCCCAATTGGGACGTGTAATTTCTGCTAATGTCATTATTTCTCCAATATGATTAGCACCCATTTCTATGATTCCAATTTCATGCTCTTGAGTAAGTTGAAGCAACGTTAGTGGCACTCCAATGTGATTATTTAAATTACCTTTTGTAGCTAAGACATTGTATTTTGTTTTTAAAACCGAATTGATAAGTTCTTTGGTAGTGGTTTTACCATTGCTTCCCGTAAGTGCAATTATTGGAGTTTTACACATTTCACGATGAAATGTTGCTAGATGCTGTAAAGCAATTAAAGTATCGTTTACAATTATTGCTTTATTTTTATGAATTTTTAATTTTAAATCACTCCCTACAACAGCAATTGCTCCTTTAGACAGGGCTATATCAGCAAATTCATTTCCATTAAATGAAGGTCCTTTTAATGCAAAAAACAAGTTTCCCTCTTCTAACAAACGAGTGTCTGTACACACTCCAGTTGAAAGTTTGAAAAGTTGGTATAATGATTCAATATTCATCTTAAAAAAAAAGCACCTTGTATTTAAGATGCTTAGTTTTTTAAATTAACTCCGGCGTTTGTGGCGTGCGGTTTTTTTAACTTGACTTTTTGAGCCTAATCGAGACATGGCACAACGAAAGCCAATATAATCTGTAGCTATATATTGAGGTAGATACCTTCTTTGAGCAGGATCTAACCAATAGGCACGGTCTTTCCATGAACCACCTTTATAAACACGAACTTCATCAGTAATTAGAGTTGTCCGTTTTGAAGAGGTGTCTATGTTACGGACTAAATTTCCATTTTCATCTGTGATTACCTGAGGTGAAACAGGGGCATCATACATTTTTGAGGTTTCGGGTTTTGAATCATTTGCAGAATCATCAGGCCGGCCAGCAGCAAAGCCTCTTGAAGATTCGATATCTCCATCTCTGTAGTTCCGATTGTCGCTTTCAGAAAAATTTTGACGTAAAAATGTTTCTTCTTCGTCAATAGCTACCTGATTCAATTCTCCTGGCATTCTTTTTAGTAATATTTTCCCATTTGGTAAGGTGTCAAATACTAATTCATCAGGGGCAATCACTTCTGCTTTCCCATCTTCTCCAATAACATTTTTTAGGTAAACGTTGCCTCTGTAATAGTTAAAATCGTTGGCTTCATCATCAACAATAGGCCTATACACGTCAGAAACCCATTCTGCAACATTACCAGCCATATCATACAAACCAAAATCGTTTGGAGGATATTGCTTGACTTGTATGGTGATGTCTGCACCATCATCTGACCATCCAGCAATTCCACCATAATCTCCTTTTCCCAATTTGAAATTTGCCAACTGGTCTCCTTCTGTTCGGCGTTCACTAGAACGTGTGTATTCTCCAGACCATGGGTATTTCTTTTTCCCTCTATAGTTATTATATTCACGGTCACCTACAAGGGCTAGTGCCGCATATTCCCATTCAGTTTCTGTAGGTAATCGATAAGAAGGTAATAATATTCCTTTTTCAACACCGGCATAAACCTTTACAATAGAATCTCCTTTGCGTACCTCTGCACTTTTACCACTGATACTATCCATTAGGCCACCGTAAACAGTTTCTGGACGTTTTAAATAGGCAGGAGTAGAAAAAGTGCTATTAGCATCTACATTATTATATCGAACATCTTTTTGAACATAACTTTCACGTTCTAAAATATATTCATTTACTCGATCAGTTCTCCACTCAGCATATTGAACAGCCTGTAACCAGTTAACTCCAACAACAGGATATTCAGCATAAGCAGGGTGACGTAAATAATTAGTGGTTAATTCTTCAACATAACCTAATTGATTGCGCCAAACTAAAGTATCAGGCAGGGCACCTTCATAAATTTGTCGATAACGTTCTTCATTTGTTGGGAAAACATATTCTAACCAATCTAAGTATTCAAGATACATAAGGTTAGTTACTTCCGTTTGATCCATGTAGAAGGACATAACATGTTGGCGATTTGGTGTGTTGTTCCAATCATGTAAAACATCATCTTGAACTTGCCCTTTGGTATAGGTGCCTCCCTCTATAAAAACAAGACCAGGCCCAGTTTCTTGTTCATCAAAATCAACATTATACTGAAACCCTCCTTTTTTAGAATTTATATCCCATCCAGTAGCTCTAGAAGCACCATTGCCTCCACCACAGCTTGTAATTAAAAGCATTACTGCAAATGTGTATGAGAGTTGTTTTAAACTTTTAAAGTTCATATTGTTTGTAGTTGTTTCAAAACAGTATGCAATATACGAATAATGAATTTTATAAAATTAATTGAATCAAATAAATTATACCTGCTGTATAGGAAAAATAACGATAGTTTAGAGAGTATATTGTTACTTATTCTAGAAAAGAAATATTTTTTTGTCTTTACATACAAGAAAATTTAGATATTGTAGTTTTAAGAGTGTGAAAAATTTTTTAAAAAAAGGAATAGTTTTTTTCTTAATATTTTGTGCAGTTCATCTTAATGCACAAAACTCAAATCGGGTCATAACTACAGGTGTACCTTTTTTAATGATAGCTCCAGATGCACGAGCTGCTGGAATGGGTGAATTAGGAGTAGCAACATCTGCAGATGCTTATTCACAACAATGGAATCCAGCTAAATATGTTTTTGTTTCTTCTGAATCATCCTTAGGTATTAGTTATACTCCTTACTTAAGTAAATTAGTTGATGATATTTTTTTAGGAAATATTAACTATTATAAAAAATTAAATGAACGTAGTGCATGGGCAACGAGCCTTAGATATTTCAGTTTAGGTGACATTCAATTTAATGAGTTTATTGGAGGATCAATTGTTGATCAAGGCTATGAAAGACCTACAGAATTAACTCTAGATCTTTCGTATGCATTAAAATTAAGTGAGAAATTTTCAATGGCAGTAGCAGGACGCTACATTCGCTCGGATTTAAAAATTTCAACTGATGCAGACACATCTTCTGCCAATTCTTTAGGAATTGATATAGCTGGCTATTTTCAAAGTTCAGAATTTAATTTAGGTTCAAAAGGAGGATTATTTCGAAGTGGTCTTACCATTTCAAATATTGGCCCACGATTAAACTATGATATTGGAGGGCAGAAAAACTTTATACCAACAAACTTAAAATTTGGTTTTGGTTTAGACTTGATTTATGATGCTACAAATCGATTAGGAATTTACACTGAATTCAACAAGTTACTTGTGCCAACACCTGTAGCAGTTTATGATTCAAATGCTAGATTTATGGGATTTCAACAGCCTGATATTGATTTTTTAACCGGTATTTTTACATCATTTACCGATGCTCCTGATGGTTTATCAGAGGAGTTAAGTGAAATTACCATGGCTTTAGGGCTTGAATATCGTTTTCAAAATTCTTTTTCATTACGTTCAGGATTTTTTAATGAAAATCAAAATAAAGGTTCTAGAAGGTATCTTACAATGGGTGCTGGGTTTGATCTCAATTTTATAAATATTGATATTTCCTACCTTTTTTCAGCTTCAAATGTGCGTAATCCACTTGAAAACACAATTAGGTTTTCAGTAGCAATTCAGTTAGACCCTACTCTTTCTTCCCCTGTTGATAGTAGTGCAGAGACTACGTCACAATAAAACACCAATAAATTGCTTTTAATATTTCCCGTATAGGACAGAAATCTTTAATTTTGGCCTCTGTCTAAGGAACGCATTTAAGGATTTATGAAGAAAATTACAAAGGAAACCTATTTGGAATGGTATGAAAATATGCTTTTTTGGAGAAAGTTTGAAGATAAGCTAGCCTCTGTTTACATCCAGCAAAAAGTTCGAGGTTTTCTCCATCTTTACAATGGTCAGGAAGCTGTTTTAGCAGGCTCACTTCATGCTATGGAATTGGGTAAGGATCGAATGATTACAGCCTATCGAAATCATGTTCAACCCATTGGTATGGGAGTAGATCCTAAGCGTGTTATGGCAGAACTTTATGGAAAAGCTACCGGAACCTCAAATGGTCTAGGAGGATCTATGCATATATTTTCAAAAGAATATAAATTCCATGGTGGGCATGGTATTGTTGGTGGTCAAATTCCCCTTGGAGCAGGAATGGCATTTGGTGATAAATATTTTGAGCGTGATAATGTTACATTATGTTTTATGGGTGATGGTGCAGTTCGCCAGGGCTCACTTCATGAAACCTTAAACCTTGCTACACTTTGGCAATTACCGGTTGTTTTTGTAGTTGAAAATAATGGATATGCCATGGGAACATCTGTAGCCCGTACTGCTTCACACGATGAAATTTGGAAACTTGGATTAGGATATGATATGCCCTGTGAGCCTTGTGATGGGATGGACCCAGAAAAAGTAGCAAAAACAATGTATAAGGCTATTCAAAGAGCTCGTTCTGGTGGTGGACCATCATTCATTGAAATGAAAACCTATCGCTACCGAGGACATTCGATGTCGGATGCACAACATTACAGAACAAAAGAAGAGGTTGAAGAATA
>JALRBW010000042.1 GCA_023257625.1 Flavobacteriaceae bacterium
GAATTTGACCACAAAGAATTGTTTAGAATTACAAAACGTGTTACCAAAAACTTAAACCGAGTCATTGACAGAAATTACTATCCTGTAAAAGAAGCTCAAAATTCTAATATGCGTCATCGTCCAGTTGGATTGGGAGTACAAGGATTAGCAGATGCTTTTATTATGTTGCGTTTGCCATTTACTAGCGACGAAGCAAAAAAATTAAACCAAGAAATTTTCGAAACATTATACTTTGCAGCGGTAACCGCTTCGATGGAAATGGCTAAAGAAGAAGGACCCTATTCTACTTTCAAAGGATCTCCAATTTCGCAAGGAGAATTCCAACACAACTTGTGGGGAATGAAAGACGAAGAATTATCAGGTCGTTGGGACTGGGCATCGTTACGTAAAGAAGTGGTAGAACACGGAGTTAGAAACTCATTATTGGTAGCGCCAATGCCAACAGCTTCTACGTCTCAAATTTTAGGAAACAATGAAGCGTTTGAACCGTATACCTCAAACTTATACACTCGTCGTGTGTTGTCAGGAGAGTTCATCGTGGTGAACAAGCACTTATTACACGATTTAGTGGAGCGAGGATTGTGGAACGAAACACTGAAACAGCAAATCATGCGTGAAAACGGATCAGTTCAAAACATTGATGTGATTCCACAAGATTTGAAAGAATTATACAAAACGGTTTGGGAAATGTCAATGAAAGATATTATCGACATGTCTCGTCATAGAGGATATTTTATTGACCAATCACAATCGTTGAACTTGTTCATGCAGGATGCCAATTATTCTAAATTAACTTCGATGCATTTCTATGCTTGGCAATCAGGATTGAAAACAGGAATGTATTACTTAAGAACAAAATCTGCAGTAGATGCAATCAAGTTTACTTTAGACAATAAAGCCAAGGAAAATCCTGAATCAGAAGGTGTAAAAGCTGTAGTAGCTCCCGTTAAAAAAGAAGGAGCTGTACCGGTTGAACCACTTTCTCCTCAAGAATTAAAAGAAATGATTGCACAGGCGAAGCAGAGTGAAGATGACGACTGTTTAATGTGTGGATCATAAGGTTTACCAGAAGGCTAGGAAACGTTTTATTAACAATATCATTTCTCCTGTTAACATATACATAATATCTTAACAATTAGATAACATTACTTTTTTTTGTAATGAATTCATTTGCAAAAAACAAATAATGCAATTTAATAAACTTACGGTCTTTCTTTTTGCAAATTTTTTATTGAACGGTTTTTCACAGGAAATCAGTGACACAAAATTTGGCAAGGGGATGATTAATTTTGTAGCTAAAGACAGCTCATTTTCAGTAAAATTTGCACCTAGAATACAATCTCGATACGAAAGTCAATGGGACTACAATGGGTCAAGTTATGATGCTAAAGAATTAAATTTTTTAATTCGAAGAGCACGATTAAAGTTTGATGGATATGCTTTTTCGACTAAACTGGAATATAAATTAGAATTAGGACTTTCTAATCGTGACATCTCAGGAGCTAATGAATTCAACAGAAATACCCCCAGATATATTTTAGATGCTCTTGTTAAATGGAATTTTTATGAAAATTTTGAATTATGGGCAGGGCAAACCAAACTTCCAGGTAATATTGAACGTGTAGTTTCCTCAGGTGATCTTCAGCTCATTGATCGTTCACAATTAAACAGCAGATTTAATATTGATCGCGATATGGGTATTCAATTACATCACAAGACTAATTGGGGTTCAACAATAGTTTCGCGTGAAAAATTTGCAATATCTCAAGGTGAAGGGCGTAATGTAACAGAAGGGAATGAAGGAGGTCTTCAATATACTTCTCGTTTTGAATTTTTACCCTTTGGCGAATTTTCTTCTAAGGGAGACTATTCTCAAGGAGATTTAGTAAGAGAAAAATCATTTAAGGCGATGATTAGCGTAACCTATGACTTCAATCAACAGGCTGTAAAGACAAGAAGTAATATGGGTTCTTATATGTTTTTGTCTGACGGATCGCTTTTTGAAACTGACATTACTACTTGGTTTGTAGATACCATGTTAAAATATAATGGATTTTCGATTATGAGTGAATATGCTAAGCGATCAGCAGATCAAATATTCGCTGTTGAAAAAGATGGAAAAACACGAACTGGTGACATGGTTAATGTAGGCTCAGCCATTAACATTCAAACTAGTTATTTATTTGAAAATAATGTTGAAATGACAGTCAGGTATACTGCGTTAGATTATGAGAAAATAACAACTATTGCTAATGTAAATCAATGGACGTTTGGATGGTCAAAGTATGTAGTTGGACATAAATTAAAGGTGCAAGCAGACTTGAGCTTTACTCAAAAAAATGAGCAAAAAGACGCTGTTCAATTTCGTACAGGTTTTGATTTTCATTTTTAAAAATTTAATGATTTAAAAACACAGGATGAAGAAGAATTCATCATTTTTGAAAACTAAAAAAGAATAATATGGATAATGTTTACTTATTAATGCTTATTGCCCTTGCTGTATTAGCTGTTGCAGATATTGTTGTTGGGGTGAGTAATGATGCGATTAATTTTTTGAATTCTGCTATTGGTTCAAAAGCAATTTCTTTTCGCACTATAATGATTGTTGCAAGTCTTGGCATTTTTATTGGAGCAGTTTTTTCTAGCGGAATGATGGAAGTTGCACGAAAAGGGATCTTTAATCCAGGAGCCTTTTACTTTGATGAAATCATGATCATCTTTATGGCTGTTATCATCACAGATATTCTCTTACTTGATTTCTTCAATACCATGGGATTGCCTACCTCTACAACTGTTTCTATCGTATTTAATTTATTAGGAGCTTCAATAGTCATGTCTCTCATTAAAATTGGAGCCTCAGAAACTGAAACAATATCCAATTTAAGCAACTATATTAATTCAGAACAAGCATTAACCATAATTAGTGGAATTCTTTTATCAGTTGTCATCTCGTTTTCTGTAGGGGCTTTTGTTCAATGGATTTCACGTATCATTTTTACATTTCAGTACGAACAGAAAATCAAAAATTTTGGTGCTCTTTTTGGAGGAGTTGCATTAACATCAATCACTCATTTTATTTTTATTAAAGGACTTAAAGGGACTCCTTATTCAGATGAGCTATCAGGCATATTAAAAACAAATGAATTTTTATTAGTAGCAGTAGCCTTTATTATACTTACCTTATTTTCATATATTTTTCAAAAAATAACCAAAAAGAGTGTTTTATTGGTAGTCATTGGTGTTGGAACTTTTGGTTTAGCATTAGCCTTTTCTGGAAATGATCTTGTTAATTTTATTGGTGTTTCCATGGCGGCGTACCATTCTTATGAAGCTTGGATTGTTTCAGGTGTTGATGCTAAGGTTTTTTCAATGGATGTGTTAGATAAGAAAGTACCGGCTGAACCCATTCTTTTATTTATAGCAGGGGGAATAATGGTACTTACCCTTTGGTTTTCAAAAAAAGCTAAGACCGTTTCAGAAACTGAAATTAGTTTATCTAGACAATTGGATACTCATGAAAAGTTTAATCCTAATTTTTTATCACGAGCTATAGTGAGTATGTCATTCGGATTTTCTTCCGTATTTAATAAGCTTTTACCTACTGTAGCAAAAGAAAAAATTGAAAAAAGTTTTGAAAAAAAGAATACAGTTGTTTTATCAAAAGATCAAAGTATTGAAGCACCTGCTTTTGATGTTATACGGGCTTCTGTAAATTTAATGGTATCAGGGGTTTTGATTTCACTTGCAACGTCAATGAAGTTGCCTTTATCTACAACCTATGTCACCTTTATGGTAGCCATGGGAACTTCATTAGCAGATCGTGCTTGGGGAAGAGAAAGTGCTGTATATCGTGTTGCTGGAGTTTTAAATGTTATTGGAGGATGGTTTATGACAGCATTAATTGCCTTACTAGCCTCAGGAATAGTAGTTTTTCTTATCCGTTGGAATAAGGAGGTAATGATTCCAGTTTTATTATTATTGACAGTTTTGCTTTTAATCAAAAACTTTTTAAAGCACAAACAACTTCAAATGAAAACCTTAGACCCAAAAAAGTTAAAAAAGTCTAAGAGTAGTACTGTACAAGGAATCATTGCTGAAAGTGCAGACAACATTGTTAATGTTGTAGAGCGTACAAATAAAATTTCAAATGCTATTGTTAAAGGGCTTTCCTCATATGATACTGATTTGCTCAAAAAGAGTAAAAAAGGAGTGCTAAAACTTGATTCTGAAATCGAAGAATTAAGAGATAATATTTTTTATTTTATTAAAAATTTAGATGAAAAAAATGTGCGAGGAAGTAATTTTTATATTACCATATTGGCTTACCTTACAGATATTGCCCAATCTTTAGATTTTATTTCTAAGAAAAGTTTTAAGCATGTGAATAATCAACATTTAAAATTAAAATTTAATCAGATAAAAGACATTCAGCATATTTTTATTGAAATTGAAAAAATAAATAATGATATTATTGAAGTATTCAGCAGTAGAAAATTTGATCGAATATCTTTAGTGCTATCACAAAAAGAGATCATAAAAGAGGCTATAAATACTAAAATTGATTTACAAGTGGAACGGACACGAACAGAAGAATCCAGTCCGAAGAATACTACCTTGTATTTCAATATATTACTGGAAGCAAAAGATCTTACCAATAGTATATTTAGTTTGATGGAAGAGTACCATCAGAGCTATAAAAAATAGAAGCCCATTTTTTTCAAATTTTAAACCCTGAAGTTTTCTTGTAATACTTCAGGGTTTATTTTTTTAAAAATTTATTGAGTACCCTAAACTAAACGTTCTTCCTAAATGCCTAAAAGTAAAATATTCATCTTCTCCCCCATATCCTTGAAATAAACTTTCACGGGTGTCATTTAGCACATTCGATACGCGAAAAGTAAAGCTTCTATTGTTTTTAATTTGTTTGACAGCATTAATGTTTACACTGTGAAAAGGCATTGTGTACACGTCTGGGTAAAATCCATCTCCAACTACCTCTAAGGTCTTGCCTTGTACATTGAAATAAACCCCAGCTTGAAGTCCTTTTTCTGTATTATTATAGTCTAGCCCTGCATTTATTAAATAAGGAGATTGCCCTTGAAGCGGTCTAGAATCACCAATTTTTTGTCCTTCCCTCAATCCTAACTGTCTCAGTTTTAGTTCATCATCACTAAATTTTTCATCAGAAATTATAAAAGAACTATTAAAGATTAAATTAAGGTGGTTTAGCCCTTTAATCCAAGTATTAAGTTCTTTTCTTACTTCCAATTCTAAACCGTAAACATGTGCATTTTCCAAATTTAATGGTTTGTAGTTTGAGGTTGATGCGGCTACAAATCCTACTTCAATTGGGTCAGTCAATTTTTTGTAAAAAGCACTTAAGGCAAAGAGTTGAGCGTTTTGTCCAAAAGATTCAAATCGAATATCTAAATTATCAATATAAGTAGGTTCAATATTTATATTCCCAATAAAGAAAAGGTTAGATAGTGGGTCATAAATTTCAGCTATTGAGGCTTCTTTAAAGCTTGGTCGGGCTGTTGTTAATGAATATGCTAATCTTAGATTTTGGTTTTCTTTTACACTGTAGATTAAATTTACTGAGGGGAAAAAATTATTTTTTGAAATTATCTTCTGATTTTCAAATACTTGGCCCAACTGGCTGTTTTCTCCTGTATAAAAGACCTGATATTTTTCAAATCGAAGCCCAAGAATTGTTTTCCACAGTGGTGTCCATGAAAATTCATGAGATACGTATCCAGCACTATTTTGTTGTCTTGCATTAAATGTATTAGCATCTTGACGAATTGTTGTTTGTGGGTTTATATAGGTGCCATCAGGTTTGTTTGGACCAATTAAATTTGATAATGCAAACAATTGATTTGGATCACCACCATAATTCGCCCAATCTTGAACAGAAGTGTAAGTGGAGCTTATTGAATATTGAGCAATCGAAAAGTCACGTATCTTTTGAGAAGCAAATCCACCATATTTTAAAAGCCCTTCTTTACCTCCATATGTCAACCGTTTTGTAAAATCTACTTTTGCTATTAGATTATTTTCATCAAGTGTTCTCCATATTCTTTTTGGTTCTGTGTTTTCCTGAAAACTAAATATTCCTTCTTCATCCTGAAAGGTTGTATTTCGTACATCTTTATCGTGAACTTTTGCCAAAGTACCCGAAAGAGTCCATTCTAATTTTAGCCCACTTTCACTAAAACTATGGAGGCCACTTCCCATAACATTTGAAATACTTCTTTCTGTATATGCAATGTTATATTTGTTAAAATCGATAAAATCTGAAAATCGAGTAAGTTGGCGAAATCTTCCTGAGGTACTTTCTCCGTTTTGGATGTGTAAACTATTGATTTTATATTTAGAATTTAAGGTTTTATACGTTAATCCAAATAATGCACTAGCTATTATATTTTCACCACCAATTGTACCATTTTGTATTCTATTTTCTTCAAATTCATAGTTACTTTTAGAAGGGCTATAGTTGTATATATTATCCTGTGCATTTTCATAAAGTGATTGCTCGCTTCTATAAGATATTGACCCTAAAATTCCTAATGCATGATTATTTTTAAAATTGAATTGATTACCGTACGTCACACCAGCACTGTAGTTCAATCCACTTGTTGAATTAATTGGAGCCATTTGTGAATCAAATTGCTGAGCTAATTTATTAATCAAATCAAGTCCATCATTGTTTGAATTAAATCGAGGATCAAAAACATTTCCTAGAAAAGAATTGGCAATTTTATTTTGTCTTGTTCCATCATCAAAACCTAAAAAATCAGTTTGTCCGCCTTGATAGGAAAGGAAATTATTATTAAAATGCATATCGGGATTAAAGGCCGTAGAAACTGAAATTGAAAATTCTTCTTTGGTGGGCAACTCCTTAGTAATTATATCGATGACACCTCCCGTAAAATCAGCAGGTAAATCAGCCCGAGCAGATTTGATTACCAAAACGTTTGAGAGCATTTGAGTTGGGAATATATCCATTTGAATAGTATTTCTATCTGGATCAAGTCCAGGAATATCTACACCGTTTAAGATTGATTTTGAATAGCGATCTCCTAAGCCTCTCACATAAATATATTTTCCACCTTGAACGGAAACGCCAGGGACGCTTTTTACTGCACTTGCAATATCATTTGCTCCAATTTTTTTAAAAGTTTGTGCAGAAATCCCATCAAGTAAACTAGCTGATTTTCGCTGAATTTCAAGTACAGAAGATTCGGTATTTTGTCTTGCATCAATACTCACAATTACCTCTTCCAATCCTTGAGCAGTAGAATTTAATACAACATTTATAATTGTGAAATCATAAAGACCAACTTCTACAGAGGTAATTTGTTTGGTTTCATAGCCTACAAAAGAAAACACTAATGTATAAGTTCCAGATTCAAGTTCTAAAGTGTATTTCCCATCAAAATCAGATGTTGCTCCTGCTCCTGTTTCTTTCACAAGAATATTTGCAAAAGGAAGCGGTTCATTAAAATCTCCATCTATTACGGTACCGGTAATTCCAAATTGACAAAAGGTAAATTGGGTAAATAAAATGAAGTTAGAAAAGGTGAATAAAAGTATTTTTTTCATGAATTATTGAATAAAAGTATAAACACCAATTGCCATCGCATAGGATGGCAATTGGTATTAAGAATATTAATTTTTGTTACTTGTTTTTTGAATAGAAGGTCCAAGAAAAGACAGATTCATCTACCCCATTTCCATTTTGTTGTTCAGTTACGATTTCAGCAAATGTTAAAGCATCTATTTCAAAAGTACTTTCAACTGGATCCGTTTTATCATCAAAGATTTTATCTAAAGTTTCAACAGCACTACAAACATTCCCATCATTATCAAGGGGATAAATTATGTCTATGTTAGTAAAAGTTAACTTACCGGAGGAATAAGTTTCGGCATCTGCTGAAGCATCAAGTTCAACATCCTTACCTATAGAAAAGTCTCTGAAAAGAATATTTTCTAAATGTCCCGTTGCTCCTTTTCTAAAGTCTGCCATTTCCCCATCAACACCTGTAGCATTACAATTAAAAGAAGCTCCATAAACAGTAGCGTTTTTGAGAGTAAAGCTCCCTTCTGCAGAACCTTCTGGGCCATCAATTTCTAAACCGTGATCAGAGGCTGAAGTTAATACAACTAATGCGCCATCAATAGTTCCAGCATAAGCCTGATCAATGTCAAGGGCATCATCACCTTGTCCCCATACCAAAAGATGGGAAGCGTTTACGGTGCCACCAAAAAATTCAATACCATCATCAACATTTGCGATAACTTCAATATGATCAATTGTTGTTCCTGAACCAACTCCACCTAGTGTTAATCCATTTATTTCATTTCCTTCTCCAATTTCAGCACCTCCATGGCGAATTGATACATATTTTATGATACCTGAATTATCTTCAGTGTTTATTCCTCCATACAAACCGTTTGTATCAGAGGTGGGAATACCTTCAATTTGCAATTCGGTAACATCTCCAGAAAAAGAACATGGAGCATTTCCTAAAATAAGAAGACCGCCCCATAATCCCCGAGATTCTACTGTCAATGAAGGACCATTTATTGGATAGGTTCCTCCCAATTGAATATTATCTGATATTGATGTAAAAACAATGGGTTTATCAGCTGTCCCTTGAGCATCAATTTTACCACCTCTTGCTATTATTAATGTTGAGGCATCTGCTCCTGTGCCAGCAGCAGCTTTAATAATTGTTCCTGCTGGAATAGTTAAGGTAACATCTTTAACTACTGAAACCCTTCCTTTTAATAACCAAATTTTTGAAGGATCAAGAGTCTTGTCACTTGTTATATTTCCTTCTAAGGTAGAATCAGTGTAAGCGTCAATTTCCACTTCAACCGTTTTAAGAACAGTTTCTGTGATTGTTTCTATAACCGTTTCAGTTACCGTAACATATTCAATGATAGGGTCCTGTTCAGCACAAGAAAAAAAGGCTGTAAGTGTAATAAGAAAAGTAAATTTGTAGAAATAATTAGTATACATAGTTTATATTTTAATTACACCACAAAAATATTGGGTCATATACTGTAACATCTTAATCCTACGTTAACAACTATTAACTCAGTATTAAGGTTTAAAAACATAGTGTATTTTTTAGTAAGGTTTAGGTAACATACCAATCATTAATAGTTAGATTTGTAAAATGAATTGGGAGTCCTTATTATCCTTAAAACGCTTTGGTGACAAAGGAAAACGGTTGCGTTCGGAACAAAATGACCTTCGGTTAGGGTTCGAAGTAGATTATGATCGGATTGTTTTTTCTAATGCATTTCGAAGTTTACAAGACAAAACACAAGTGATTCCCTTTTCAAAAACTGATTTTGTCCATACGCGACTTACCCACAGTTTAGAAGTATCAGTAGTTGGAAGAAGTTTAGGTCGTTTAGCAGGCAAAACACTTTTAGAAAAATATCCTCATTTACAGGCTAGTTTAGGCTATCAACCTAACGATTTTGGAGCTATAACGGCCGCCGCCGCCTTGGCTCACGATATTGGAAATCCACCCTTTGGGCATAGTGGTGAAAAAGCTATTGGCCATTTTTTTTCTGAAGGAAAGGGATCGATATACGCTTCAGATTTAACTCCACTCGAATACCAAGATTTGTGTTATTTTGAGGGTAATGCTAACGGCTTTAAAATTTTAACAGAGTCAATGCCTGGAACTCAAGGGGGATTACGACTTAGTTATGCTACTTTGGGGGCATTTATTAAATATCCAAAAGCAAGCTTACCGTATAAACCTTCTTCCCATATAGCAGATAAAAAGTTTGGTTTTTTTCAGTCTCAAGCTTCATTTTTTGAACATCTGTCAGAAGAGCTCTCTACTAAGCAAGATCAAAAGGTATTGCGACATCCATTAACCTATTTAGTAGAGGCTGCCGATGATATTTGTTATACAATAATTGATTTTGAGGATGGAATAAATTTAGGTTGGATACCTGAAGAATATGCGTTAGAATATCTTATAAAACTGGTGAAAGACCAAATCGATAGTAAAAAATATGCCCAATTGGAATATACTTCACAACGGTTAAGTTACCTAAGAGCGTTGGCTATAAACAGTTTAATTAAAGAGGCTGTTTCTCGATTCTGTTCTTTTGAAACCGAAATATTAGCTGGAACTTATTCACAATCACTATTAGATAAAAGTAAATTTCAAGCTCAAATGAATGATATTATTGAATTGAGTATAAAGAAAGTATACCAATCGAAAGAAGTAATACAAAAAGAAGTGGTTGGACATCGTGCCCTTTCCGTTTTATTAGATCATTATTCACGTGCAGCTGTAAATGCCTACAAAGGAAAAACTCATGTTCAAGATCAATTGTTGTTGTCCTTATTGCCAGAGGGGATACCTATGGCTGGAACCAGCTTATACGAAACGCTTCTTAATGTCAGTTGCTTTGTAGCAAGTCTTTCTGATGGAAAAGCGTTACAATTAGCCCGTGATATTGGAGGTTGATGCCCTTGGGATAAGCGCTTCAAACTTATTACCTTTGCCAAAATTTTTATATGCGTTGGATTATTCCCATTCTTATTTTATTATTACTTCAATGGTATAGTTTCCAAGCAGTAAAAACCCTAACATCCCAAAAATGGATTTGGCTATTTTATTTTATTGCTGTAGTGCTCATTATTGGTAATTTACTAGTTCATACACTTGTACTTGAGCGCAATGTAGTCATGGAACCAAGACTTATGTATGCTATCGGGTTTTTTATAAGTCTTTTTGTATTTCAAATGATAGTTAGCTTGGTTTTATTAGGAGAAGATGTATTTCGAATTCCTCAAACCATCTATGCCTATTTTTCTAAATTTCCAGGACAAACAGAATTTGCTCCCGCTCGAAGAGAATTTATTTCAAAACTTGCACTAGGAATCGCCTCTATTCCATTAGTTTCACTTTTATATGGTATGTATCGAGGTAAATACAATTTTAAAGTTTTAAAATACACCCTGAACTTTGATGATTTACCAGAGGCCTTTGACGGGTTTACCCTTACACAAATTTCAGATTTACACAGTGGTAGTTTTGACAATGTAGAAAAAGTAAATTATGGCATTGACCTAGTGAACCAACAAAATTCAGATGTCATTTTTTTCACGGGTGATTTGGTAAACAACAAAACCGCAGAGGTACTTCCTTGGATGGAACACTTTTCTAAACTCAGTGCCCCTTATGGTGTTTATTCCGTATTAGGAAATCATGATTATGGTGATTATGCCCAATGGAGTACAAATGACGAGAAAACCAATAATTTTAAAACGCTTTGTGATGTCCAAAAAGAAATGGGTTGGGATTTGTTGCTTAATGAATCACGATTTATTGAAAAGTCAGGAGAACGTATAGCCCTAGTTGGAGTTGAAAATTGGGGAATGGGAGGGTTCAAGCGTGCAGGCGACTTAAATAAATCTTTAGAGCTAGTCAGCGAATCAGATTTTAAAATTCTACTTTCTCATGATCCTTCCCACTGGGAGGCAGAGGTGTTACCACATCCCTACAAAATACATCTAACATTGAGTGGACATACCCATGGAATGCAGTTTGGAATTGATATCCCGGGTTGGTTTAAATGGAGTCCGGTACAGTGGCGCTATAAACAATGGGCAGGGCTTTATGAAAAAAATCAACAGCATATTAATGTCAATAGAGGGTTTGGATATCTTGCCTATCCAGGTAGGGTAGGTATGTGGCCTGAAATAAGTGTTATTACTTTAAAAAGATCAAAACCAACTGTTTAATCAAATTCTTTTACATTTGTTAAATATTTTTTCTGCTTATGTCAAAGTTTGGTGAATTATTAGACGAAAAAATACCAATTTTATTGGCCTTTTTCAAAGCCGATCCAGAAGACTCGTTTCCAATGGATTCGGTATTAAAAGATGTTGCCGCAGCACTTGGTGATAAAGGGAAAGTCATAAAAATTGACATTGATAAAAATCAAAAGTTATCTGAGGCTTTACGGGTTAAAGTACTCCCTACTTTAATGATTTATAAATTTAGTGAAATGGTATGGCGTCAAAGCGGAGAACAAGATGCCAATACACTCATCAGTTTACTTCAAGATCATCTAGATTAATTTTCCTCTTGCGTTAAAATTTCTGTAAACAAAGCTACATCTTGTTCATATTGATTTAGCCAAGTTGTAAATTCTGGGGAATTGTCATAATAGGCCATTCGGTCTAAATAATAGCGATAATCCATTAATGCTTCTTTGATTCTATCAATTAGCTGCAATTGACCTTCTTTTGTAAATTGTTGAAAAAGCCGTATACGATCGCTGTACTCTTTAGCAATTAGGTTTCCAAGATTTTGAGCCCGCTCTGTGGCTCCAACCAAATAATAGCCCTCAACCACATCTTCTAATGCAGTATAAAATTCATAATCGCTATAGAGGTATTTAAAAGGACTACTGGCGATAACAAAGCGATCTAAAACTTCTTCAAGTTTTGCTTTTTTATCGTGTTTAAGGTTAGCCTCAACCAAGGCTCTGTAGCGTTCAATTTCGGTTATAATTTCTTCACCCAAACTATATTGTAAATCAGAATCCAAAGATTCAAAATAGGCTAATCGATTGCTATATTTATTTGCCACTTGGTCTGTTAATTCTTGTGCTTTTTGATTTTCATCAATACGAAAATACCCATCAACAAAAGGAACTAGTAAGCTGTAATATCCAAAGTATTCGTAAGGCATTTTTTCTAACGCGAGATCAATTACTGCTTTTGCTTTTTCCTTTTTGCCTTCATTAATTAAGGTTTCTGCTAATCTAGCCATATTACTTCGGAATGAAATCCCATTTTTTCGGGTCTCAGGATCATGATAAATATCGGTGCGTTCAGAATTTCCCCAATCCCATTTCATCACAATATCGTACATTAAATCAGCGTCAATTCGGCCCATTAGATAAGGATTATCTCTACCTAATTCTGTTTCTATAGGAACCAGTTTATAAACCAATCCTTCAAGTTGAAGGTATTTTTTCATCCACAAATATTCTGCATCCGAATAGCTACCACCTGTAAAATAGATGGGACGTTCCCAGTCATTATTTGCCAAAATGTCCAGCATCATCATTTGATTTTTCAGGAGTGCTGTTTCTGGTAAATCAATATCAATGTAGGAAACTATCTTATCCGCATCTTCAAGCTTTACTATTCCGCTTTTAAGAACATTTTCTTTATTAACCGGAACCCTAATTTTATTTGTAGGATAGAACACTCCTTCTAATTGACTTTCAGGTAAATTCATTTCTCTACCTGTTTTTTGAAGTAAATCTTTAATTTTCGTTCTAGGATGATCACTTGAGATCCAATTCATGAGATCTTTAATATCCCATCGAACAGAATCCAGTACAGGTTGATAACGGATAACATCTCGAACACCATAGGCGTATAAATCATGGGTCATTTGCGAGGGGATAGGGTCACTTTCGTAGGTTTTTCTTTTCATTTGATCGATGTACCAATCGGTCCCTAAAAGAGAAGAATTGATAGTTCTAACATCAGTGCGAAATCCTTCAATTTCTTGAGCATACCAAAGGGCAAAAGTATCATTATCTCCAATTGTAAATATCATTGCTCCTTTATCTTTTTGAATCGATTGCAGATAAGATTTAGCCATAGATTGTGCAGTATACCGATTTGAACGGTCATGATCATCCCAATTTTCAAAGGCCATTAAAAAGGGAACAAGAGCCATACAAATTCCAACTACTGCAACAGGAACTGCAGCATTTTTTAATAATGACTTTGCCTTCTGAATTAATGCTTGTGCACCTAGACCTATCCAAAGAGCAAAAACATAAAATGACCCAACTAAAGCATAATCTCGTTCTCTGGGTTCAAACGGACGTTCGTTTAAATATACTTTGAGTGCAATTCCGGTAAATAAGAAAAATGAAAGAAGTACCCAAAAACGTTTTGGGTCCTGGCTATATAAAAAAGATAACCCGATTAGACCTAAAATAAATGGTAGTAAGAAATAGGTGTTTCTAGCCTTATTTTCCAGTGCATCGTCAGTTAATTGCGATTGATTACCTAATCTTCTTTCATCAAGAAAGGGAATTCCACTGATCCAATTTCCGTCGAGAATAGTGTATTCTCCTTGATTATCATTTTGTCTTCCAGCAAAATTCCACATAAAATAACGCCAGTACATGTAGCCAATTTGGTATTCAAAAAAGAATTTTAAGTTAGACCAAAAAGTAGGTTTTTCAATGTCTAAATAAGTGCCATAGGTTTTGAAGAATTCATGATATTGATCTCCTGTAACTCCCCCTTGATTCATATCATCTTTAAAATCATCAACTATCTCTTGCAACTGTGGACTAGAACGATAGGAAGGTTTTATTGAAAATTTAAGTGGCTGAGTAAAATTCATATAATTTGCGGCGTGCTCGCTACTCCATAACCGAGGTAGAATTCCATTGTGATTACTATTTGAATTAAATCGAGCATCTTTCCAAAAGTTCACAATTTTATACCTTCCAGTTTTGTAATCCCTTTCATATTTAGGTTTATCATCTATGAATGGATTTTTAGGGTCTTGGCCTGCATAAACATCAGAAAACATAGGACCGTAAAAAAGCTTTGTTTCTGGATATTGTTCAAGATTATAATAGGCAAGTAGTAGTCGTGCGTCTGAGGGTGAATTTTCATTGATTACAGTATTCGCGTTTGCTCGAATAGGAATCATAATCCACGAAGAAAATCCAACCAAGACAAAGAGAACGGCAAGCAGTCCTGTGTTGAGATTTACCATATTTCTTTTTTGTGTCCACCGAAGCGAATAATAAAAAAATGCAACAAAAATCAATGCCGCAATGATAGTACCACTGTTAAAGGGAAGTCCAAATGAATTCACAAAATACACTTCAGCATTCCCAAAAAAGGAAAGGGTAAGTGGGAGTAAAAGTTTAAAGATAAAAAGTAAAATGGCTGTTGAAATAATATTTGCATAAACAAACCCTTTAAAGGTTACTTTTTTAATCGATTTAGATAAAAAAGAATCTAAAAAAAGAATTAGCAAAAGAAATAAAAAAACTAATAGATTTGACAAACTTTCTACCCATGATTTTAATAAAATTAGAAATGGATTTCTTAAAATTTCAAAGATCTATAAGAATAAAATAACTATAATTAACGGTAGAAAATCATTAAATGAAATTCAAAAAAATATAAATAAAAAAACTTTAAAATTATTAAATGTCGGAAATTAATATTCAGAATATTGAAACGCAAAATAAGTACCAAAAGTTATTATACGGCTATGATTTCTTATTTAAAAATTTAGTTGCTCTATATAAAAAAAATAAATTACCAAATAAAATTATATTCAATGGGAATGATGGAATTGGAAAGGCAACATTCGTTTATCATTTAATTAACGTTATTTTGTCAAATAATGAAAACGCTTCATACGATATCAGCGCTAAACAAATTAAAGAAAATAATAAAAGTTATTTAGATTTAGTAAATAATTCTAACTTCAATTTTAAACATTTAAAAGTTGATGATTATAAAAAAATTATCAGTATTGACGAAACAAGGGAAATTATTGATTTTTTTAATAAGTCATCAATAAATAATAAACCTAAAATATTTTTTTTAGAGGGGGCTGAAAGTCTTAATAAAAATTCATCAAATTCTATTTTAAAAATTTTAGAAGAACTTCCTGATAATAATTATTTTTTATTTTTAGAACGCTCAATTTAACAGAAAGATGTTGTAATTATTTACATCAAGAAATCTTTTGATGATTCTTTATTGTATTTTCGTATGGTTTTAATGGTTTTTTCATCATATCGGGGAGGTGTA
>JALRBW010000027.1 GCA_023257625.1 Flavobacteriaceae bacterium
GGCGCCGGGTGACTGACTTCTGGCCAACCAGGAGCCGCATCAAAAGCGCGCCGGCCCTTCCATTCGCAATTGACTTCCATGCCTGAAATGCATAATCTGAAGTGAAGAGCAAACAGGCGGTCCAGGCAACTGAAAAAAATAAGTCCCGAAAACACTGGGCTTTCAGGACTATTAAGCGGAGAGACAGGGATTCGAACCCTGGCGACGGTTACCCGTCGACAGATTAGCAATCTGCTCCATTACCACTCTGGCACCTCTCCTTAAAGGAAAACAAAATTAACTTTTTCCCTATAAGTATTCCAACTTTTTGAAATTTATTTTGGTACACCACCTTCAATTGATAGACATTAATAAGTTTACTTAAAAACCCCTTTTGCAGTGTCTGTTTTAGCTTAAGTCATGTTTGCATTATTAAATGGTTTGGTTATTTTAATTTTCAATTATTTTGTAGATAAAAGCTACTTTTAAATAAAATTAGAATACTTTAAACTGCTTGATTCCGCTTCATCTTCAATTACATCTATCATAATTTGTAATGCCGTTTCTTTATTTCAAATTAAGATCAATTTTCACCGCTTTAAATACGTACTTTTGTAAAATATATTTTATCGATTAAACCGCGTTCTATATTGAAATACGGAATTTGTCATTTAAGCATCGTACCGATGCGAAAAGAAAACAACCATCGAAGTGAACTTGTTTCACAATTACTTTATGGAGACTGTTTTATTGTGATTTCTCAAAAAAAAGATTGGATTCAAATTACTACGCTTGGAGATGATTATACAGGTTGGATTGATCATAAACAATATCAAACTATCACTGCTGAAGAAGCAAATGACATAACTTTTAATACTGCTAAATACAGTAGTCAGCTTATAGATTATATTGAAACTGAAAATAAATTCTTATCAACCCTCGTTTTAGGAAGCAATGTTGCTGCTGCATCTTTTTTTAATCACCAGTTTGAGGGATCTGTTGTAACCAATATAGGAGATAAAAAGCAATTGATTCAAACGGCATCACTCTATTTAAATGCTCCTTATCTATGGGGAGGTAAAACACCACTTGGAATTGATTGTTCAGGTTTAACTCAAATGACATATCGACTTCATGGTATATCAATTCCTAGAGATGCTTCACAACAAGCTCAAGTAGGTGATACCCTAAGTTTTATAGATGAGAGTGAGCCCGGTGATTTAGCTTTTTTTGATAATGAAGAGGGAAATATTATACATGTGGGCTTATTGATGGAAAATCATTATATTCTACATGCTCACGGAAAAGTACGTATTGACAGGATTGATCAAACTGGGATTTATAATTTAGATATCAATCAACATAGCCATAAACTTCGGATGATTAAAAAAATTATATAAAAAAAACCTCCAAATAGGAGGTTTCTCTTTATAGATGTTTGGTATACTACTCCAAAATATTCTTCATTCGCATAAAACCTTCGTTATCTCCGAGGGTTCCGTAAATATTCATTAACGTCCGCACGGCTTCTGGGTTTTTATTCAATGCTACTAATTTCTCTAGAATAGGAGTACATTCTTTGAAAAGACTTTCACGCTGTAATTTAAGCTCATCATATCTAGCATTGTCAGCTTTTGTATTTCCTAAGCCATTCATTTCTTCTACAATTGCTCCTTCCCCTTCTAAAATTAATGAGACTAGGTTTAAGTAGCCTGATTCAAAAGTTGGGTCTAATTCAATTGATTTTTCATAATATCCTCTCGCTTGTTCAGATTCTCCACGTTGAGCATTTACTACTCCTAAATTAAAATATAAGGTAGCATTATTTGGATCTTGTTCAATAGCCTCTTTCATTAGGGCCTCAAAACGATCATTTTCTTTTAATTGAACATAAAGGTTAGCTTCTGTTAAAATTAAATTTAAATCTTTTGGATTACTTGCCCGAGCTTCTACAACTGCTTCCATAGCTTTTTCATTATCTCCCAGTTGTGAGTAAATCAAGGCAATATTTTTAACTATTTCAGGAAAGCGTGATTCTGAAACTTCTTCCCTAAAATCAGAATATTCTTTTGTTTTTTTATATAAGTTGTATTCCGTTTCAGAAAATTCTACTTCTTCTCCTGTTTCCACTGCTTTAGCAAAGTATTTTGTTGTTATTCCTTCATACTTAATATCGCGTAATTTGATGTAGTATTCAAGTGCGGCTTCATAATCTGATCCATTAACTGCACTTGAAGCGGCAAAATATAAATAATCCTTATTTAATTCCGGATCAATTGTATAGGCTAGGTATAGTTTTTTTCCAGCATCACTATACCGTTGTTCAGCATTATCTTCAATTGCACTGTTTACAACGTCAGAAGCTAACGATTGAATTTGTGTAATTAAAATTGCATCTTCACCTTGTATAGCTTTGTATGTTTGATATTTTTCAAAAGCTGCATAAAATGATTTGTTGGCTTGATCAATTCTGCCCTCTAAAAAAAGTTTTTGACCCTTAACTTTGTCATCTGCTGTCTCAAAAAGACTTGCATTGTCTGAAAGGGTAGCTGAAGCTCCTGCTACATCTCCTTCATCAAATAATTTTTCTGCTTTTTTTAATTCCTTTTTTTGGCCAAATACAAGACCAATACTTAACAATAAGAGCAAAGGGAAATAAAGTTTCATTGTTTTCATGTAATAAAATTTCTTAAGTGTTATTCAATTATAGTACCACCATTGACGTTCAATTCATTGAGATCTTCAATTTCTTCATCATCATTCATAACTTTAGCTACTGCTGCAATAGTGTCATCACCCTTAAGATTTATTAATCTAACTCCTTGTGTTGCTCTTCCCATTACACGTAAACTAGCTATTTCCATACGAATGGCAATTCCAGATTTATTTATTATCATCAAATCATCTGAATCGTTAACCGATTTTATGGCTACTAACTTACCAGTTTTTTCTGTAATAGAAATAGTTTTTACTCCTTTTCCTCCTCTATTTGTAACTCTGTAATCCTCAAGATCAGAACGTTTACCATATCCATTTTCAGAAACCACTAATATATTGGCATCCATATCGTTTACCGTAACCATACCAACAACTTCATCTTTGGCATTGGCTAAAGAAATTCCACGAACTCCAGAGGCACCTCTTCCCATAGGGCGCGTTTTACTTTCTTCGAAACGAATGGCTTTACCTGATCGAACTGCGAGTAATACATGACTACTTCCATTAGTCAATTTAGCTTCTAGCAGTTCATCGCCATCGCGAACACTAATGGCATTAATTCCATTTGTGCGTGGTCTTGAATATTGTTCTAAAGTTGTTTTCTTTACTTGCCCCTTTTTGGTGGCCATAATAACATAATGGCTATTGATGTATTCTTCATCTTTCAAATCTTGTGTACATATGGAAGCCTTAACTTTATCGTCTTGTTCAATATTAATCAAGTTTTGAATGGCTCTTCCTTTAGCAGTTTTAGAACCCTCTGGAATTTCATATACCCGCATCCAAAAACATTTCCCTTTTTGCGTAAAGAATAACATGTATTGGTGATTGGTTCCTACAAAAATATCTTCAAGAAAATCTTCATCACGTGTAGTAGATGCCTTTTGTCCAACTCCACCTCTATTTTGAGTACGGTACTCAATCAATGGGGTGCGTTTAATATAGCCTGCATGTGAAATAGTGATAACCACTTTTTCATCAGGTATCATATCTTCTATACTAAAATCACCACCTGCATACTCAATTTCAGAACGCCTTTTATCACCATATTTTTCTTTTATTTCAACTAATTCCATTTTGATTATCTCCATACGACGATCCTTTTTTTCAAGAATGTCTTTGAGGTCAGCTATGGTTTCAAGTAATTCATTGTAT
Organism: Flavobacteriaceae bacterium; assembly: GCA_023257625.1. GTDB lineage: Bacteria > Bacteroidota > Bacteroidia > Flavobacteriales > Flavobacteriaceae > MS024-2A. Next base: position 3,853 of record JALRBW010000027.1, read on the forward strand.
TCTGTTCGAAGTTTGTCTTGCTCTAGACCTGTAAGTTGGCGTAAACGCATTTCTACAATGGCTTTCGCTTGAATTTCTGTCAATTCAAACTTCTTCATTAAATTTTCTCGCGCTGCATCTGGGCTTTCAGAAGCTCTTATTAAAGCTATTACTTCATCTATATTGTCTGAGGCAATAATTAATCCTTGAAGAATATGTGCACGTTCTTCAGCTTTTCGCAATTCAAATTGTGTTCTCCTAACAACAACATCGTGTCGGTGTTCAACAAAATGAAAAATCATGTCCTTGAGGTTGAGCATTTGGGGACGCCCTTTAACCAAAGCAATATTATTTACGCTAAAAGAGGATTGAAGTTGAGTATATTTATAAAGTTTATTTAACACAATATTTGGAATAGCATCACGCTTTAGGATATAAACTATGCGCATTCCTTTTCGGTCAGATTCATCACGAATAGAACTAATTCCCTCAATTTTTTTGTCATTAACCAATTCTGCTGTTTTTCGAATCATTTCAGCCTTATTTACCTGAAAAGGAATTTCAGTTACAATAATACATTCTCTACCAGCCACTTCTTCAATGTTGGCCTTAGCTCGAATGACAATACGTCCACGTCCAGTTTGAAAAGCTTCTTTTACTCCATCGTACCCATAAATAATTCCTCCTGTAGGAAAATCAGGAGCTTTAATCGTTTTAATTAGCTCATCAATCTCAATTTCTGGGTTGTCAATAAATTGAATTGTCCCGTCAATTACTTCTGATAAGTTATGAGGAGGCATATTTGTAGCCATCCCAACAGCAATACCAGAAGCTCCATTTATCAATAAATTAGGAACACGTGTTGGGAGAACAATTGGTTCTTTTAAAGTATCGTCAAAATTTAATTGATGATCAACAGTCTCTTTATCTATGTCAGCTAATAAATCTTCAGAGATTTTCTGCATGCGAGCTTCTGTATATCGCATCGCAGCAGGACTATCTCCGTCAACTGAACCAAAGTTTCCTTGTCCATCAACAAGTAAATATCGTAAACTCCACTCTTGAGCCATACGCACCATGGTATCATAAACAGAACTATCTCCATGAGGATGGTATTTCCCCAGTACTTCTCCAACAATACGAGCAGATTTCTTGTAGGCAGTATTAGAGCGTATTCCTAATTCATGCATTCCAAACAAAACGCGCCTGTGTACTGGCTTCAATCCATCGCGCACATCTGGGAGTGCACGTGACACAATGACAGACATTGAATAGTCAATGTAAGCCGATTTCATTTCGTCCTCAATATTAATAGGAATAAGTTTGTCTCTTTCGTTCATAATTTTGTGTTGATGATGGCTAAAATAAGGATTCAGCCACCAATTTTAAAGTAATTTAAGAGGCTTATTTTTAAAATTATTAACAGAAAATTGTATTAAATTTTTCATAAATAAATAGTATCCATTTTTTGAAATCTTAATAATTTTTTGTCTATTAGCAATGTGCTATAAACACATGGTCTGCTTTTTGTAATATTAGATGTTAAATGCAAAGCTATGGATGATAATTTTTCACCTCGCGTTAAAGATGTTATTGCTTACAGTAAAGAAGAGGCACTTCGGTTAGGTCATTCTTTTATTGGTACTGAACATCTTATGCTAGGGATTTTGAGAGATGGTGGAGGAAAAGCAATCGCAATCTTAAATGCAATTGAAGTAAACTTGGAAGAGTTGCGCAGGAAGGTCGAAATACTTAATCCTGCATCATTAGAACATCCACAAGCACACAATGAAAAAAGAAACCTACATTTAACCCGTCAAGCAGAAAGAGCTCTAAAAACCACTTTTTTAGAAGCTAAACTTTTTCAAAGTGAACTTATCAACACAGTGCACCTATTGTTATGTATTTTGAGAAATGAAAATGATCCTACCACTAAATTATTAGCGCAACTCAATGTTGACTATGATACAGTAAAGGAACAGTTCAAACTCATGATTGCAAATGATACTGATAGCTACGAAGATCTTCCTAGTGCCTCATCCTTTCCTGAAGAAAAAGAAAATGAAGGAGAAGGAAAAGAAAATCCTTTTATTCCCACCTCAGAGTCAAAAACTACTAAAAAAACGAAGACTCCTGTGCTTGATAATTTTGGGCGTGATGTTACTGTTTTGGCCGAACAAGATAAATTGGATCCTGTTGTAGGTCGAGAAAAGGAGATTGAACGTGTCTCTCAAATTTTAAGCCGTCGTAAAAAAAATAACCCTCTCCTAATTGGTGAACCAGGTGTAGGAAAATCTGCCATCGCAGAAGGATTAGCCTTACGTATTGTGCAAAAAAGAGTATCAAGAGTGCTTTACAATAAACGCGTGGTCACACTTGACCTTGCAAGTTTGGTTGCCGGTACAAAATATAGAGGGCAATTTGAAGAAAGGATGAAAGCCGTAATGAATGAATTGGAAAAAAATGATGATATCATTTTATTTATTGATGAAATTCATACTATTGTTGGTGCTGGAGGTGCCACAGGTAGTTTAGATGCTTCAAATATGTTTAAACCTGCTTTAGCGAGAGGTGAAATACAATGTATTGGTGCTACAACACTTGACGAATATAGACAACACATAGAAAAAGACGGCGCTTTAGAACGTCGATTTCAAAAAGTTCTAGTTGAACAAACTAACCCAGAAGAAACTCTAGAAATTCTTAGAAATATTAAAGAGCGGTACGAAAATCATCACAACGTTAATTACACAGATGATGCCTTAAAAGCTTGTGTTGATCTTACTCACCGTTACATGTCTGATCGGTTTTTACCTGACAAAGCAATTGACGCTTTAGATGAAGCGGGGTCAAGAGTTCACATTAACAACATGAGTGTACCCCAAGAAATTATTGATCTTGAACAAGAACTTGATCAGGTTCGTGATCTTAAAAATACGGTGGTTAAAAAACAGAAATACGAGGAAGCCGCTAAACTTCGAGATGATGAAAAACGTGTCGAACGCACCTTAATAGAAGCTCAAGAGCGCTGGCAAGAAAATGCCAAACTCAACAGAGTAACTGTTGGAGAAACAGACATTGCCGATGTTGTCTCAATGATGACAAATATTCCAGTCAATAAAATAGTAAAATCAGAAAAAAACAAATTAGCAAAACTAACTGAAGCTATTGGTGAAAAACTTATTGGGCAAACCGAAGCTGTTGAAAAAGTAGTTAAAGCCATACAAAGAAATCGAGCCGGCTTAAAAGCACCAGACAAACCCATTGGTTCATTTATTTTTTTAGGACAAACTGGAGTTGGAAAAACACAACTTGCAAAAATTTTAGCTTCAGAAATTTTTGACTCAGAAGAAAACCTTATCCGTATAGATATGAGTGAATATATGGAAAAGTTTGCAATTTCCAGACTCATTGGTGCTCCTCCAGGCTATGTAGGATATGAAGAAGGAGGACAATTGAGTGAGAAGGTAAGACGTCGCCCCTATTCTGTCATTCTACTTGATGAGGTAGAAAAAGCACATCCCGATATTTTTAATATGTTATTACAGGTCCTTGATGATGGCTTTTTAACAGATAGTTTGGGACGTAAAATAAATTTTCAAAACACAATTATCATTATGACATCGAATGTAGGTGCTCGACAAGTAAAAGACTTTGGCAGGGGCTTAGGATTCGAAACATCTGCACAAAAAGCTCAAAGTGCAGATATTGAAAGAGGAGTTATTGAGAAAGAACTTAAAAAAACTTTTTCTCCAGAATTTTTAAATAGAATCGATGATATCGTGATTTTCAATTCTCTTGATCAAAAAGACATTCGAAGTATTGTAGACATTGAACTTATAAGTCTTGTTGCCCGAATTGAAAAATTAGGATACCGTATACGTATTTCTGATGGTGCAAAAAATTTTATTGCTACAAAAGGTTTTGACAGTAAATATGGAGCACGTCCACTCAACAGAGCTATACAAAAATATGTTGAAGATTTAGTTGCTGAACATGTGGTCACAAGTTCTATTAATGAAGGTGATTTATTTATTATAGACACTGGCAAAGAAGAAGATAAATTGGAATTAAAAGTTGATCAAAAAATTGAAACATCATCTAAAGAATAGACCCAATCCCATTATACGTTTTCAGTTCTTTTCTTGCTCCTTAAATAGAATCAATATTTTTTATTGAGAATTTGTTTTAAAGCCTTAGCATTTAGTACTATTTTTGCGCGTGTTTGAACCAAAGCCATTCCAATAAAAGAGTGAATTACTAAATGATTAAAGTTTTAAAATTTGGTGGTACATCTGTTGCTGATGCATCAAGCTTATCTTATGTAGTTGATATTGTTAAATCAACAGATGTAACGAAACAAGTTGTTGTAGTCTCTGCCCTAGGAGGGATAACCAATATGTTAGTTGAAATGGCTCAACGAGCAAGTAATGGTCTATCCAACTATAAAGAATATATATCTGAGCTTGAAAAACGTCATTTAAATCCAATTGAACATTTTATTCCTGTCACTCATAGAAGTGAAGTTATAAGTTTTTTAAAATCAGAACTTAATACCTTAGAAGGGGTATTAGAATCATTATATACGCTCAAAGAACTAACACCAAAAAGCTTGTCTAACATTTCAAGCTTTGGAGAACTTCTATCAAGTAAAATCATTTTTAACATCTTAAAGCACCAAAATTTAAATATTGAGTTGATCGATGCCAGATCTTTATTGTTTACTCATATTATTAATCAAAGAGAGGTAATTAACCATCAAAGAAGTGAAAAGCAAACGCAATCCCTCATAACACAATCTAAAGCAAATATAATTTTACTTCCAGGATTTATTGCAAGTGATGAAGAGGGTAACACAACTACGCTTGGCAGAGGTGGGTCAGATTATTCTGCAGCTTTAGTAGCACAATATATTCACGCAAATCAATTGGAAATTTGGACAGATGTTAGTGGCATGTTTACCGCTCACCCCAAGTTGGTTTCTCAAGCACAACCTATCCCAAGACTATCCTATCATGAGGCTATGGAACTTTCCCATTTTGGAGCAAAAGTTATATACCCTCCCACATTACAACCTACAATTGAAAAAGAAATTCCAATTCTTATCAAAAATACTTTTGATGCTAATGCTGCAGGTACATTAATAGATAAGACAGGAAGTTCAAAAGATGGATTTACCAATGTAGTAAAAGGGGTAAGCCATATAGAAAATGTGGCCTTATTAAATTTAGAAGGAAGTGGAATGGTAGGTATTCCGGGATTTTCTAAACGTTTATTTGAATGTTTATCAAATCAAAAAATAAACATCATAATGATTACCCAGGCCTCCTCTGAACATTCCATATGTCTTGGAGTAAAAGCAGAAGATGCCAGTACTGCAAAAAAGGCGATTGATCAAGAATTTGAGTTTGAAATCAGTCTCTCAAGGGTAGCCCCTGCTAAAGTGGAATTAAAAATGGTAAACATTGCAGTGGTTGGTGATAGAATGAAAGATCATCAAGGTATTAGCGGAAAATTGTTTAGTAGTTTAGGGGCAAATAATATCAATATAAGAGCTATAGCACAAGGCGCTTCTGAGCGAAACATATCGATAATTATTGATGAAAAAAATACACAAAAAGCGTTAAATACAATTCACGAAAGCTTTTTTGAAGAACAAACTAAAGAGCTCAACCTCTTTATAACTGGTGTTGGAAATGTAGGAAGTAAACTTTTAGAACAAATTCAGCAGCAGCAAGCCTATTTACTTGAAAATTTAAGACTTAAAATTCGAGTAATAGCACTATCTAATTCAAAAAAAATGATTTTAAATGAAGATCCTATTGATCTATCAGAATGGAAAAACAAATTGGATAACAGTAGCATAAAAGCTAACCGTAACGCATTTTTTGAACACATTAAATCCTTAAACTTAAGGAATAGTATTTTTGTTGATAATACAGCAAGTGAAGAAATTGCTGAGGAATACAACCAGTTTCTTTCACATAATATTGGCGTAGTAACTTGTAATAAAATTGCTTGTGCAAGTTCATTTGCTAATTATATCAATCTTAAAAAAACATCTCGTAAATACAGTGCGCCATTTTTATTTGAAACTAATGTTGGGGCTGGATTACCTGTTATCGATACACTTAATAATTTGATTGCCTCTGGAGATGAAATACATAAAATTCAAGCCATTTTATCAGGTAGTCTAAATTACGTTTTTAACCACTTCAATGAAACTACTCATTTTAAAACAATTGTTGAAAGTGCTCAAAGAGAAGGCTATACAGAACCCGATCCAAAAATTGATTTAAGTGGTGTAGATGTGGCACGTAAAATTTTAATTCTTGCACGCGAAAGCGGAATGGAACTTGAATTAGAAGATATTCAAAACAATAGCTTTCTTCCTAAAGAAGTGCTAGCAACCACTCAAACTAGTGAATTTTTCAATTCCCTTGAAAAACACGAAAGTCATTTTCAAAAATTATGGAAAAATGCCAATATGAAGGGCGCAAGATTAAAGTATGTTGCTCAATTGGAAAACGGTAAAGCAAGTGTGGGTCTTCAAGAAATTAATCCTGATCATGATTTTTATAATTTAGAAGGGAGTGACAACATTATTTTATTTTACACTAACCGATATAAAAATCAACCTCTTATTGTAAAAGGGGCTGGAGCTGGAGCTGAAGTAACCGCTGGTGGTATTTTTGGTGACATCATTCGTATTGGTAAACGATAAGTAATGAATGAAATAGAAATTTTTTCGCCTGCTAGTGTTGCTAACGTATCATGCGGATTTGATGTGCTTGGATTTTGTTTAGAACCTATAGGTGATCTAATGCGTGTAGTAAAAACAGAAAATCAAGGAGTTGAAATTGGAACTATAAAAGGGCAAGACCTGCCAAAGGATCCAAAAAAAAATGTGGCTAGTGTTGCAGTATTGGCTTTATTAGAAAAGCATCCATCTTCATTCGGATTTCGTATTGATATTCATAAAAAAATTAAACCCGGTAGTGGAATTGGAAGCAGTGCTGCAAGTGCTGCAGGTGCCGTATTTGCCGTTAATGAATTATTAGGAGCTCCCTACTCTAAAAATGAACTGCTTCAGTTTGCTATGGCAGGAGAAGCAATGGCCAGTGGCGCCGCTCATGCAGATAATTTGGCTCCTGTTCTTTTGGGAGGGTTTACCTTGGTTCGGAATAATGCTACTTTAGATGTCATTTCCCTTCCAACGCCTAAAGAATTAATAGCCACTGTAATTCACCCCAAAATTGAATTGAAAACCATTCATGCAAGAGCAATTTTAAAAGACCATATTCCACTAAAAAAAGCGGTTGAACAATGGGGTAATCTTGGCGCTTTTGTTAGTGCTTTATACACAGAAGATTTTGAACTAATGAAACGTAGTTTAGAAGATAAGGTAATTGAGCCCTATCGAGCTATGTTAATTCCAAAATTTGATGCAATAAAAACAGCTGCTTTAACAGCTGGTGCTTTAGGGAGTGGTATTTCAGGATCTGGCCCTTCCATTTTTGCCTTATCAAAAGGGGAAGAAACAGCACAAAAAGTTGCAAAAGCTATGAGTACCATTTATACCTCCATAAACATTGAACATGATGTTTATGTTTCTAAAATTAATACTGAAGGAATTAAAATTTTAAAAAGTCAGTGAACTACTATAGTTTAAACTTTAACTCAAAAGATGTGAACTTTTTGGAAGCTGTTCAAAAAGGGCTAGCTCCTGACCGTGGGCTTTACTTTCCAAAACACATTCCTAAATTAGATAAATCTTTTTTTGATGAATTAGATCAAAAAAATAATACTCAAATTGCTTTTGAAACTATTTTGCCCTTTGTTGGTGGTGTCATTCCTGAAATTTATCTTCAACAAATTGTTCATGATGCATTATCTTTTGATTTTCCAATTGTTCCACTAACAAATAGAATTGCAAGTTTAGAATTATTTCATGGTCCAACACTCGCTTTTAAAGATGTTGGAGCACGCTTTATGGCACGTTGTTTAGCCTATGCCAATGCTCAAAAATCAAAAAAAGAATTGACAATATTGGTTGCTACCTCTGGAGATACAGGTGGTGCAGTAGCAGATGGATTTTATAAGGTAGAGGGAATTAAAGTTGTTATCTTATTTCCCAAAGGAAAAGTGAGTTTACTTCAAGAAAAACAATTAACAACGCTTGGAAAAAACATAACTGCTCTTGAGGTTGACGGTGTATTTGATGATTGTCAAGATATGGTTAAATCCGCATTTATTGATCCTGAAATCAAAAATGAAGTAAATTTAACCTCTGCAAACTCAATCAATATTGCAAGATGGTTGGCTCAAATGTTTTATTATTTTATTGGGTATAAAAATCGTCCTAATCCCAATAATAAATTAGTCGTATCAGTACCTAGTGGGAATTTTGGAAACCTCTGTGCGGGGCTAATGGCCAAACAAATGGGGCTTCCCATTGATCATTTTATCGCAGCTACTAATATCAATGATAGTGTACCTCAATTTTTAGAAACCGGAGACTACCATCCAAAACCCTCACAACCTACTCTTTCAAATGCTATGGACGTAGGTGATCCGAGTAATTTTATTCGTATCCAAAAATTATTTAATAACGACTTTTTTAAACTTAAAAAGGTGGTAAGCGGTTATTCCTACACTGATGCTGATACGTTAAAAGCACTTAAAACAATTTATAAAAATACTGGCTATATTGCTGATCCTCATGGTGCTGTTGGATATTTAGGACTTAATCAATTTTTAGAAAATAACAATGAAGATTACAGTGGGCTTTTTTTAGAAACAGCACATCCAATTAAATTTTCAAAAAGTGTTGAGTCTGCAATTAAAACTCAATTGAAAGTCCCTGAAAAATTAAAAGAGCTTTTGAAACGAGAAAAAACTAGTCTACCAATAAAAAATTATAAGGAATTAAAATCCTATTTACTAGACAGTTAGATTATTCATTAGCTATTACAGGTAAAATAAAATCATCTAAGGCGCTTTTTTGACGCATCATTTCTTCGATGGCATCCCAAGCACGTGGAGCGTCAATTGATAAGTTTATTGGACCTTCTTTAGTAATTAAAATATCATCCTCAATTCGGATACCTATATTCCACCATTTTGAATCACACGGACTACCTTCTGGGATATAAATACCAGGCTCAACCGTTATCACCATATCAGGTTCAAGGGCACCATAAAGTCCAGGATCATGAACATCCAATCCAATGTGATGTGAAATACCATGGGGCAAATATCGTCGGTATTCCTCAGGCGATTTAATTATTCCTAGTTCAAGTAATCCCTTTTGAACAACTTCATTAGTAGCCTTACTTATATCACTAAAAGTAGCTCCAACAAGTGAAGCATCAATTCCTGCAGTTTGTGCATCATAAACTATTTTATATAAGGCGCGTTGCTCAAGGGTAAAGGTTCCAGAAACAGGAATAGTTCGTGTTACATCAGCAGTGTAACCATTGTATTCGGCACCTAAATCCATTAAAATTAACTGATTTTCAATGTTTGTCTTATCGTTTGTTATGTAATGTAATACACAAGCATTATCTCCAGCACCCACAATAGAAGGATAGCCTTCATGTGCTGCACCGTATTTTTTAAATACTAATTGATGAATTCCTTGTACTTCGCGTTCTGTCATTTGAGGATGTAATGCCTTCATTACCTCCACCTGACCTTGGGTGGATATACGAATAGCTTTTTTCAATAAACGAATTTCTTCTGGGGTTTTACGTTCACGAAGGCTTGCCATTATTTGTTCAAGCTGATCTATATCAAAATTATAATCTCTTACTAAATATGCACTTCGTGTTTGTAAATCAGTCACTTGTGCATTCGGATCTCGGTTTAAAAAATCATTTATTAACGGATCTTTGAGCAATGTTGAATCTGAGGACGCTTGATAACGAATTAACCTTTTTAGATAAGGCGCTTCTTCTTCGGTTGCAGTACGTATACGTTGATAAATTCGATAGAGTGAAGCATTAAAATCTGATGTATAACCAATTGTAGTTCTAAAATGACTTTGTAAATCAAACAAATCACTATTATCTCTAGGGTCATCGCGAACATCATTTTTAAAATCAAAAATAAGAACTTGATCAAACTGATCAAATGCCTGTTGTTCTTTTTTAAAGCGTTCTTTACTAACCACTCGATCAAAACCCATTTTTGCAGCACCTTCGACCCCTAATTGCCTTCCATTCCACATCTCATTTTGTGGGTTTCGCTCTCTTACATAGAGCTTTTCACTAAAAAAACCTGAATCGTCCTTTTGAGGAACAGAGTATACCATTAAAACCGCATGAGGCTCATTCCAGCCAGTTAAATAATTGAAATTAGGATCAGGATGATATTCATAATCAACATCATTTGCTCTATTTCTTACTGGAGAAGAAAAAAACACTGCTACACTATTTGGTGGGAGCTTTTCACGTAATTGAATCCTTCTGTTTTTATGAAAATCCGAAGAAAGTTCCGACTTTTGCCCAAAAGAAGTAGGAGTTACAAAACAAAAAAAGAGCACCAACATGAGGAGTCTTGAAATGATATTTTTAGGTTCTTGTTTCATCACTTAAATTTAGGGTATGAACTTATGAAAAAAACAACACTTTATTCCAATCACCTAGCGTTAAATGCAAAAATGACACCTTTTGGAGGTTATGAAATGCCTGTTCAATACGAAGGAGTTACCAAAGAGCACCATACCGTAAGAGAAAGCGTAGGTGTTTTTGATGTGTCTCATATGGGTGAGTTTTATGTTTATGGGCCACATGCCTTAGATTTGTTACAATACATATGTAGTAATGATATTTCAAAAATTGAAGTTGGAAAAGCCCAATATAATTGTTTTCCAAATTTGACGGGTGGTATTGTTGATGACTTAATCGTCTATAGGGTTGCTGAAACCCATTATTTATTAGTTGTAAATGCATCGAATATTAAAAAAGATTGGCAATGGGTTGAGACACATAATAAGTCTTTTGGTGCTTCAATAGTAAATGTCTCTGATCGGATTGCACTTTTAGCAATACAAGGTCCAAAGGCTATTGATGCGATGCAATCGTTAACTAATGTGGACTTACAGCAAATTCCTTATTATGCACATACTTCGGGTAAATTTGGGGGAATTGAAAATGTAGTTATTGCTTCTACAGGCTATACAGGAGCTGGTGGAATAGAAATTTATATTCCTTCAGATAAGGCACCACTAATTTGGGATGCTGTACTTAAAGCAGGGCATTCGTTTGGCATTGCCCCTATAGGATTAGCAGCTCGTGATACGCTTCGCTTGGAAATGGGATTTTGTCTTTACGGTAATGAAATCAATGAAACCACTTCTCCAATTTCTGCAGGTCTAGGGTGGATTACCAAACCTGAAACTGGTTGTATTAATGCAGCCCAATTTGAAAAAGAAAAGCAAGTAGGAACCCCTCAAAAATTAATAGGATTTGAATTGATTGACCGTGGAATTCCAAGAACTGGATATGTTATTGCAAATATTGAAGGAAAGCCCATAGGGACAGTTACCTCTGGAACTCAATCTCCAGTCTTATCAAAAGGAATCGGATTAGGTTATGTTGAAACAAAATATGCCCAACCCGGAAATCAAATATCCATAATTATTCGAGATAAAATATATAGAGCTATAATTGTAAAACCTCCTTTTATTCAAAATTAAACAATTGAAATCTATACTGATTTTAGGAGGAAGTGGTTTTATTGGCAATGCCCTATATAAAGAATTGGCTCCCTACTACAATACCTTTGCTACCTATAACAGTGCAAAGGGCTATAAAAACAATAATCATTTTTTTCCCTTTAATGCTGAAACAGACGGACTTGAATCCATATTGAAATCTACACAACCCAAACTTATAATTTCCTCACTTCGAGGTAATTTTAATACACTACTTGATACTCATGATTTTTTAATTGATTTTATAAAAACAAAAAATTGTAGACTTCTTTTTTTATCCTCTGCTAATGTATTTGATGCTTTTGAACATTTCCCTTCTTATGAATATGATAAAACATTATCCGAAAGTGTATATGGTCGATTTAAAATCAAAATTGAAAATCAATTGATGCGCCTTCCTGTAGGTAAATATGTAATTGCCCGTTTACCTATGATATTCGGAATTAACGCTCCAAGAACATTAACAATTGATGAAGCAGTCATACAAAATGAACCCATTGAGGTATTTCCCAATACAATTTTAAATGTTAATAGTGATGTTCGTTTATGCCAACAAATTCATTATATAATTAATCAACGAAAAACCGGAATTTTTCATTTGGGAAGTACGGATCTAATTTCACATTTTGACTTTGTAAAAATGCTAATTGCAAAACGACATCAAACTACAGGCGTTTTTAAGCAAGTATTTACATCAAATACCATGCGATACTTGGCAACACTTCCAAGAGAGAATAAATTACCTACACACTTGCTTCCTTCTTACATTGACGTATTGAATGATTTAGCACTTACCAACTTAAAAAACAAACTATAATTTTTTATAATTTCGCGATTATAATTAAGTACAATGGGAAGAGCTTTTGAATTTAGAAAAGCCAGAAAGTTAAAGCGCTGGTCAGCCATGGCTAAAACCTTTACCCGAATTGGTAAAGATATAGTTATGGCAGTAAAAGAGGGTGGACCTGATCCAGAAAATAATTCTCGATTACGTGCGGTTATTCAAAATGCCAAAGCAGCCAACATGCCTAAAGAAAATGTTGAGCGTGCTATAAAAAAAGCCTCAGACAAAGAGACCCAAAATTTTAAAGAAGTCCTTTTTGAAGGCTATGCTCCTCATGGTATTGCTGTTTTAGTAGAAACTGCCACTGACAATAACAACAGAACAGTTGCCAATATTCGGTCCTATTTTAACAAAGCAAATGGAAACTTGGGAACTGCAGGTTCAGTTGAATTTATGTTTGATCATACTTGCAATTTTAGAATAAATCCCCAAGATCTAGATGCTGAAGAAATTGAACTTGAATTTATTGACTTTGGCGTGGAAGAGGTTTTTATTGATGAGGATGGTCTTTTACTATATGCTCCTTTTGAAAGTTTTGGTGGGGTTCAAAAAGAATTAGAAAAAAGAGGATTTGAAATTTTATCATCAGGATTTGAACGCATACCTCAAACTACCAAAATTCTTCATGAGGAAGCACAAGAAGAAGTTTTAAAACTTATAGAACGCATTGAAGAAGATGATGACGTTCAGCAGGTGTATCATAATCTAGAAGTAAAAGATTAATTTAAAAGCTTTTTTCTATTGAAAATCCCTTTATTCCTTTAAATAATGTGGTTAAGGTCTCCATATCCCCCTTTTCATCTTGGGTAGAAAAAAAAAGCGGATGTATGACTACCCTTTTGTTTCCGTAATCAAAACTTACTGGTACAATTGGAATTTGCAATTGTTTAGCAATATGATAAAATCCAGTTTTGAGTTGAGTCACTTTTTTTCTTGTACCCTCTGGGGCAATGGCCAACCGAAATTTTTCCTGAGAATTAAAAACTTCAGCAAAAGCATCAACCGTCCCTTGATTTCCCGTTCTATCAATAGGTGCACCACCTAATGCTTTAAAAAACCAACCAGTTAAAGGACCAAATAATTCCTTTTTTCCTACAAAGTTGATGGATTCTCCTGAAATATTCCGAACCATCATACCGATAAAGAAATCAAACCAACTGGTATGTGGAACGACAGCTACAATATATTTAGGAAGTGTAGGAAAATTGCCTATCATCTTCCATCCCATGACCTTAAAATATATCCACTTCGTAAAAAGTTGTCCCATATTATTCTATTCCCTGTATATCTTCATTAGGAAATCCAATTAAATACAATTTCTTTTTTGCACGAGTAATTGCCGTATATAACCAACGTAAGTAGGCTTCATTTGGACCATCTGAAAGATAAGGTTTTTCAACAAATACATGGTCCCACTGACCACCCTGTGATTTATGGCACGTAATAGCATAGGAGTATTTGACCTGTAAAGCATTAAAAAAGGGATTGTTTTTTACCTTTAGAAATCGTTTATATTTTGATTTTACATGGGCATAATCTTCAAGAACGGCTTGATATAAGGCATTGGCAGATTCATAATCAAGAGAAGGGGTGTCTGTATTTAAAGTGTTTAACAATAAAACGGTTTCAAAGGGATCTTCATCAGGGTAATCCATCATAGAAACTCTAACTTCAGCAAAAGAAAAACCGTAAAGTTGTTTACGGCTGTGAATAGATAATACTTCTAATACATCACCATTAGCAATAAAACCCGGTTTAGAGTCAACATCAAGCCAAAAATAATTGTTCTTTACTACCATTAGCTGGTCTCCAACAGCTAACTCCTCCTCTAATCCTAAAATTCGAGATCTAATGTTGGTATTGTAGACACTTGCACGTTTATTAGAAAGTACAATAAATACAGTTTCACTTATTCCTGACTGAGCATAAGCGTCTTCTATAGCTTCTATAATATCTAATCCATTATTAGTATATAACACATCTTTTTTATCTGTTACATCAAACTTAAATTGATCATAAACCCCCATTTGGAGTTGTTCCCTTAACTGGGTAGCATTCATTAAAATCCCTGAGTCATTAGTCTGGCGCACCACTTCTTCAAGTTGAATAGCATACACTTGATCAAAATGTGTGTGTTTTAACTCTTCTACATTCAATGCAGGACTTAAATTAAGGTGAACGGGTGGAAGTTGTGCTGGGTCTCCTACAAAAATTAGTTTGCACTGATTTCCTTGATTAACATAATGAATCAAATCAAACAATAATGCTCCATTTTCAAAAAGTTTAGCTTGCTTTCTATCATCACCAATCATTGAAGCTTCGTCAACAATAAAAACTGTATTCTTATGTTTATTTTGTTTGAGCTGAAAAGAAACTCCTCCTCCAGATTCCGATTTTGGGAAGTAAATTTTTTTGTGAATAGTAAATGCTGGATAATTAGAATAAGTAGCCATTACTTTGGCTGCACGGCCTGTAGGGGCCAGTAATATTGCATTGTAATCTGACCGATTGAGTTGTTTTACCAAATTACCAATCAATGTAGTTTTACCTGTACCGGCGTAACCCGTTAAAACAAAAGCTGTTTTTTTCTCCTTTCCTACTATAAATTCAGACACCTTAGGAAACCATGATCGTTGAGATTCAGTAGGTTGAAAGGGGAAAAGTGCCTCAAGTTTGGAGCAAAAATTTTCGGGTTTCATGATTAGGATCAAACCTTAAAGATAATTCATTTTAAAAACTTTTGTGATTCAAAAAAAATTGTAGTTTTGTTTTTTATCAATTTAAATAGACAATGAAATTAGGTATACAAGTTGTTCTCTGGGTTGCATCGATTTTTTTTGCTTATAAAATTTACGATTCTGTTAACGGACCCATCAAATTTAACCAAATTAAGAATGAACGATATTCAATAGTTATCGATCGAATGAAAGATATTAGAATGGCGCAAATTGCTCATAAAGATGTTAAAGGATTTTATGCTAATAATTTTGATAGTCTAATAAAGTTCGTAGATGAAGGTATTTTTACCCTAATTGAAAAAAGAGATTCATCATATTTAGAATACGACAGAACTTACCGAATTGACATGTTAAAAGAAGTTATTGTAATAGACACATTAGGGACTGTCCCAGTAAAAGATTCTTTGTTTGGATCTTCCACTCGATATAAAAATATGGCTCACATTCCAATTGATGGAGTTAAAGATAGTACCTTCACTATTAAATCTGAAGTTATCAATAAGAATGGATATAATGTACCTGTTTTTGAAGTGAAAATTTCTAAAAATGTAATTCTTTATGATCAAAATACAGATTTAGTTCGTCAAGAAAACGAAACCGTTTCTGTGGATGGTGTTAATGGATCAGAAATTATTTTAGGTTCGCTTTCCAACGTGAGTACAAACGGAAACTGGCCCACCATTTTTGATGCCAAACGCGAATAGCATTTTACAACAAGAAGCATTATCCATCCACATTTTTGCGGATGGATTTTCTTTTTGTAGCCCATCTCAAATCGACTTTACTCACACTCCTATAGGCGAAAAAGATTTTCAACCTGCTTTTGATGAGTTTTTTGCGTATCATAAAATACAGGCTGAAGCTACCTTACAAGTCATACAATTTGAATACCCCTCTACATTTGTTCCCAATGCCTTGTTTGATGAAAAACAAAAAGATAAATACAACAGCTTATATCAATCTATACCTGATAAGGTTCAAATAGAATTTGATACACTTAATGCCTTAAATATAACTAACGTATTTCCATTTTCCACTTCCCTGCTTTCTATTCTAAATAAATCGTCTTTATCCTTCTCACTGGTGCACTACAATACTCTATTGCTGGAATGGATTAGTAAACAAGAAGCGTCTTCTTCTCATCAACATCAAGTTTATGTTCATTTACAAAAAAACACCCTTGATGTATTTTTATTTTCAAAAAGAAAATTTCTTTTTTCAAACCGCTACAGTATTAAAAATACAGATGAATTTTTATACTATTTATTTTTTATTGCTGAACAGTTTGATCTTCAAGACCAATTCGAACTTATATTTTTAGGAAACTACGTTCCCTTTTCAGCATACTATAAAGCAGCCTCCTCTTATCATACTTCCCTCATACATATTGGTTCATCACTCGGTGAAAGTTTTGATTTAAGCCAGCACCCAGCCCCCTTTTTCATTCCTAATTCATAATGCGAATTATATCAGGAACACATAAGGGACGACGTATTCAAGCGCCAAAAAAACTGCCCGTAAGACCCACTACAGATCGAGCCAAAGAAGGACTTTTTAATATACTACAGCACAGAATAGAATTTTCAACCTCCCGGGTACTTGATTTATTTTCAGGAACAGGAAACATGAGCTATGAATTTGCTTCGCGACATTGTATTGATATAATGGCGGTTGATCAAAATTTTCACTGTGTACAGTTTATCAAAAAAACCGCTGTTGAATTAAAGTTATCCATTGATGTGGTTCAAAGTGAAAGCTTAAATTTTTTAGAAAACACTGTAAAAATATACGATATCATTTTTGCAGACCCACCTTACGATTTTGAAACTGCTCAATACAATGCGCTTATACACCTTGGAAGAGAGCGAATAGATAGCGATGGGCATTTAATTATAGAACACTTTGAAAAGGTAGAATTGGATAACCAACAGGGTTTTGATTTTAAAAGGGCTTATGGAAATAGCAATTTTTCTTTTTTTAAAAAGTAAAATGTAAGTTAGGGACAGCTCCTTAAAAAAGCAGGCCGATAAGCCGGATTCTGTCGAGTCTTATCATTTATCTGGATGTAAAATTACTTTTACATTCTATCCGCCTACCCATCTACATTGAACGAGCAATTCTTAATTGTAGAACTATTTGGCGTTTCACCGCATAGAGTTTACCTGATTTCACTACAGCCGAACTGTACTTGCTTTCTGTTGCACTGGTCCGCTTTTTTCAAAGGACGGGTGTTACCCGCTATGCTGCTCTATGGTGTCCGGACTTTCCTCTATTTCTTAAAAGAAATAGCGATAAGATAGCCTGCTGGTCAAAGTTAGCCATTTGTTGATAATTATCACGCAATAAGTAGGCTATTGCTTACAATACTTTCTTTGGATTTTTATCTTTGTATAGAATGGAATCGTTTGTAGTATCGGCATTAAAATACCGTCCAAAAAGCTTTGATGCTGTAGTGGGTCAAGAAAGCATTACCCATACCCTAAAAAACAGTTTAGCTACCAACCAATTGGCCCAAGCTCTCCTTTTTTGCGGTCCTCGAGGTGTTGGCAAAACCTCATGTGCTAGAATTTTAGCCCACCAAATTAATGGAGGCGACGAAACAAGTACTGCTGATTTTTCTTTTAATATTTTTGAATTAGACGCTGCATCCAATAACTCGGTTGAGGACATACGGAAAATCAACGAACAAGTCCGTATTCCACCTCAGGTAGGGACACACAAAATTTACATTATCGATGAGGCTCACATGTTATCTAACGCAGCATTTAATGCCTTTTTAAAAACACTTGAAGAACCTCCGAAGCACGTCATTTTTATACTAGCTACTACAGAAAAAAATAAAATAATCCCTACAGTTTTATCTCGTTGTCAAGTTTATGATTTTAAGCGAATCTCGGTAAATGATATACAAAAACATTTGGTAGGTATCGCCCAAGATCGGGGGTTAACCTTTGAAGAAAATGCCCTTTATTTAATTGCCCAAAAAGCCGAAGGAGCGCTACGTGATGCCCTGTCTATTTTTGATCGTATGGTAAGCTTTACCAAAGGCAAACTAACTTCAGCATCTGTAGCCGATAATTTAAACCTTCTCGATCAAAAAACGTATTCCGATTTAGGTAAACAAGTTGCTTCACACGATATTCCTTCTTTACTGATTTCATATGACTCTTTACTTAAAAGAGGTATTGACCCCGCTGAATTTATAAGAGGTCTTGGAGATTATTACCGAAACCTTATGATGGCAAAAGATCCAAAAACCTTAGCTCTATTAGAAGTAGGTGAATCTATAAAAACAGCGTATCAAAAAGATACCGACTCTTTGTCTACGACCTATCTTTTAGATGCCATAGAAATTATAAATAACTGTGAAATACACTATAAAAATGCTAGAAACAGAAGAGTCCACGTTGAATTGCATTTAATGCAGCTTGCCTCCCTCCATTTTAATGGAGAAAAAAAAAAGGATTCTTGATCCCACCGTCTTACTATAAAGACAATCTCATTACCCCAGTATCAATTCTAAAAAATGAAGTTTTTCAAATCCTCGATAATGTTGAAGAATCAATACCATCACCCTATCAAAATGAAAAGGATAAGGAAGAAATTTCTATTGTTGAAGAACCCAAACCTGTTTTAATTACCAAAAAAGAATTCGACCCCAATAAACCCGTTTCTGGTTTATCGCTTTCCAGTATTGCTTTTAAAAAGACAAATAATAAAACAAAAATAGAACCTACTCATGTTGAGGAATTACCCTCTACCTCTTTTGATCAAAAAACTCTTGAAAAATTTTGGTCGCTCTATGCCATTAATTTAAAAAAAGAGGGGAAAAATAATCTTGCTTCAATTTTTACAATGCAAGTACCTGAATTAGGAGAGGAAAATAAGGTAAAATTCCGTATTGCAAACGAAATGAATAAGGGTGAAATCACTAGAGAATTAGAATATTTTCTGCCTTATTTACAAAAAAAATTAAATAATTATAAGATTAATATTGAATTTGAAATAAGTGAAAATGTACAAACTGAAACAGCCATTACTCCAAAAGAAAAATATGAGTATTTGGTAAAAATCAATCCACATTTAGAGACCTTACGTTCTACATTTGATTTAGATTTTTGAATATTTATGCTTGGCTTAAAATTACCTACTGACCCCCGTTGGGCGAATATTGCTCAAATGAATATTGAAGAAATTTTAACTGATCATGCTTATTGTGAGCAAAAAGCAGCAAGTACAGCAATTTCAATGATTATCAACTTTCCCGAATTTCCAGATCTTGTTAGCGCCATGAGTGAGCTTGCTCAGGAAGAAATGAGCCATTTTAAAATGGTGCACGATCTAATTGTAGAACGGGGATATCAACTAGGAATTGAGCGAAAGGATAATTACGTCATACAATTGCGTAGTTTTTTCCCAAAGGGAGGATCTCGAAAAGACTATATCGTTCATAAACTTTTGATTGCAGGTTTAATAGAAGCTAGAAGTTGTGAAAGGTTTAGAGTCCTTTCTGAATCGTTAGAAGATGTAAAACTTCGTACTTTTTACAGAAAATTAATGATCAGTGAAGCTAATCATTATACTATGTTTTTATCTTTTGCCAGAAAATTTGGCGCATCAAAAGAAAGGGTTGATAAAAAATGGCAAGCCTTATTAGATTATGAGGCAGAAATTATGCGTAATTTTAGTGTAGACGGAACTATTCACGGTTAATTTTTCCTTGTCTTAATTTTATATAATTCTCTTATCATACCATCTGAAAGCCCCACTTTAGGAACGTAAATTACTTTTGCTCCACTCCATACCAATGTTTTTAAAAATAACCTTGCTGCTGGTAAAATTACATCTGAGCGATCAGGGTTTAACCCTAATTTAACTATCCGTTCTTCATAGCTCATTTGGCTTAATTTATCATACATTGCTTTAAGTGCAAAGTAGGTTAATGGCCTATCCAATTTTATATTAGCCATCTTATGAAGTTTATTTATATTTCCACCGGTACCTAATAAGTAAACTTTAGAAAATTCTTTGGTGTGCTCTTTTATCCATTGTTCTGCTTTTTTCCAAATAGTGTCAGAAACTCCGTTATTAATAAGCCTAACTGTGCCAATTTTAAAAGATCGAGAGTATTTACGTTTTCCATTTTTTAATATTGTAAATTCCGTACTACCCCCTCCCACATCAATATATAAAAACGTTTTCTCACGGTCTACGAGGTCGAAAACATTTGTGTTTGAAATGATTTTGGCTTCCCGTTTACCATCAATAATTTCTATCTTAATACCACTCTTTTCCTTTACTTTTTCAATCACATCTTTACCGTTTTTTGATTCTCTAAGAGCAGAAGTGGCATAGGCTAAATAATCTTCAACTTCATGAACATCCATAAGGTGATTGAACGCCTTCATAGAATTACAAATTCGAATAATGTTTCGCTGTGAAATAGACCCTTTAGCAAAAGCATCTTCACCTAAACGAATTGGCACACGAACTAATGCATTTTTTAAGAAAACAGTTTCTCCCTCATATTCTACAACGTTAGCTACTAGCATTCGAATGGCATTTGACCCTATATCAATAGCAGCAAATTTTCGAAGTTTCATGGGCTACATTTTCTTTTATAATACTCAAATATTTCCCATTGTGATCGAATAGATGGTTTTGTATTTCGTATAAATTGATTGTGGTGTATTCCGTTAACATTTCTTGATTTTACATTATCATTCCATGCAATATCAAAAACCTCATGAATTTCATTCTTTAATAAAGGATCATAAATGGGCGCTGCAACCTCCACCCTATTTTCTATGTTTCTAGTCATAAAATCAGCAGAGGAAATATATACTTTTGGATTACCTCCATTTTCGAAACTATAAACTCGAGTATGTTCCAAGTACCGATCAATAATACTGCGCACTTCAATATTTTCGCTTTGTCCTTTAACCCCAGGAATTAAACAGCAGATCCCTCTTACTATCATTTCTATGGGCACTCCAGCACAACTCGCTTCATAAAGCTTATCAATCATCTGAAAATTAGTAATTGCATTTAATTTTAAACGAATTCGACTTGGTAAACCAGCTTTTTTATTTTCAATTTCAGTATTGATTAACTTAAATAAATTGTTGTGTGTATAGTGAGGTGAAACTATTAAGTGTTTATATTTCTTTAATTTATAATGTACCTGTAAAAAATTGAATACTTTATTTACTTCTTTCAAAATTTTTGGATTAGAGGTTAATAAGGTATAATCTGTATATACTTTAGCTGTATCTTCATTAAAATTTCCTGTACTTATAAAACCGTATCTTTTTTTCTTCCCTCTATTAATTTTTTCAACTACACATATTTTAGAGTGAACTTTTAATCCTGGAATTCCAAAAATTAATTCTACACCTGCGGCCTGCATTTTTTCAGCATAGATGATATTGTTGGTTTCGTCAAACCTTGCTTGTAATTCAATTTGAACTAATACTTTCTTACCATTTTTGGCTGCGTTAATGAGTGAGCTAGCTACATTAGATAGTTGTGATAATCTGTAAATCGTAATTTTTATAGTGTTTACTCCCGGGTCTAAAGCTGCTTCTCGTAAAAACTTGATGATAAACGAAAAACTATGAAATGGGGTGTACATTAAATAGTCTCTTTCATCTAAAGCTTTAAAAATACTACGTTCTAAAGATAAACCTGGTATAGATAAAGGTTCTATTTTAGTATATAAAAGGTCTTTTCGCTGTAAAGAAGGAAAATTCATGAAATCTCTACGATGATGGTATCGCCCACCTGGAATTAGACTGTCTGTAGAGTCTAATTTGAAGATTTTCTTTACAAGTGCTAAGGTATCCTTAGCTATGGTTTTATCATAAACTAAACGCACCGGTTCAGCCAATAGTCTATCACGTACACTTTCTACAATTTTATTAATGTAACTTTTAGATAAATCTCCTTCCATATCCAACTCGGCATCACGTGTCACCTTGATCATATGAGATTCGATGTGATCATATTCAAAAAAGTTGAATATGAGATGAAAATGATAACGAATTATATCATCAAGAAACATAACATATTGCTTAGATCCATTTGGTGGAAGCTCAACAAATCGATCTAAAATTTTTGGTAATTCGATAAGAGCAAACTGATTTGGACTGTTTTTTTGGCTTTCAAAGGTCAGCTTAACAACCAGGAAGGCTTGATTATCGGTAAAGTCTTGTTTTTCATTTTCTGAAATGATTAAGGTCATGAGTGCTGGACTGACCTTTTGGATAAAATAATCTTTTAAAAAGACTTTATGCTCTTCTGAAACCTCATGTTCATCAACAAAGTGAATATTTTCCTTCTTTAATTCCTTTTCAATTTTCTCCAAAATTTGTGCACTTTCTTTTTGCTGATCAATAACTTTTTTGGTTATCAACGTTAAAAGCTCTGTAGCATCTTGCCCCCCAAAAACCCGCTTACCTGATTTTTGAGATTGAACAATACGCTGAACGGTGGCATATCTTACTTGAAAAAATTCATCTAAATTATTCGAAAAAATACCTATGAATCGAAGACGTTCCAGCAGAGGAACTTTTGGGTCTGCTGCTTCTTGTAATACACGTGCATTAAAATCTAGCCAACTTAATTCACGATTAATAAAACGTTCTTGTGTTCCCATTTTACTTTAATATATCTTTTGGAAAACCAAAAGTGGCTTTTCCATCTTTAATATTTTTCCAAAGGTTTTGTTCAAATTTTATTTTTACCCAAGCTGATGTAGGTAAATGTTCCATATAACTAGTAGTTAATGAACTTGCAGCATATGTAAAGGCAGGATTATGTCCAATTAAAACTATAAATTTTAAATTATCTGACAGGGAATTAATAAAATCCAAAACTTCATTACTATCAAACGTATATAAGGTTTCTGTAACTTGTAATTTAGAGAATGGTATTTTTAATTTATGCATTAAAATACAAGCGGTATGAAAAGCCCTATTGGCAGGACTGGTAAAAAATAATTCTGCATTTTCAAATATTGAACTGCTCTGTTTCGCTATTTTTTTAATTCGATATATTCCGTTTTCAGATAAGGGTCGGTTTCGATCAGCAACATTAAGTTCCCAAGATGATTTAGCATGACGTAAAAAAACAATAGTTTTCATGTTAAGGAGCTAATCGTTCTATATTCCAAAATCCACTAATCCACTGACATCTTACCCTGTCATGTAATCGATTAGGTCTACCTTGCCAAAATTCAATTGAAGAGGCTACCACTTCATACCCCCCCCAAAATTCTGGCCTTTGTATAGTTTTAGTTTTATATTCTAACTCTAAGGATTCTAACTTTGTTTCTAAAATAGAACGATCACTTATAACGGTACTTTGATCTGAAACAATAGCACCCAATTGACTCCCTTTAGGACGAGAAGAAAAATAAGTGTCTGATTGTTCAGAAGGTATTTTAGAAGCTTCGCCTTTAATATGCACTTGACGTTCTAGTGCAGGCCAGAAAAAACTAAGTCCAACCTTATTATGATGTGCAATTGCTTGTCCTTTATCACTTTTATAATTAGTGTAAAAAATAAAGCCTCTTTCAGTAACTGCTTTTAATAAAACTACTCTACCTCTAGGATAATTGTCTAATCCTAAAGTGGTTAATGTCATTGCGTTGGCCTCATCAATTTCTGGGTGCTCAATCGCTTCTTCTAACCATTTTGTATAAAATAAAAGTGGTTCATTTTGAATTTCACTAGGCTCTAAGTTCCCCTTTTGATAAGTTTTTCGCAAATGTCCTAAATCTTCCGTACTCATAATATATGCAAGGTACAATCCATTTTGTTTATATAGAAAAAGTTTTGAAATCTTCAGCCAATTCAACTGCCTTAAAAATTGGAGCTGCTTCTTGTATAAACTCTTCTTTTGAAGGATATCGACTTGAAAAATGGCCCAAAACCAATTGTTTTACTTCAGCATTTTTAGCAATTTCGGCTGCTTGTTGCGCTGTGCTGTGCTTCGTGTTTTTTGCCAGCCCTTCATGCTGATGTAAAAAAGTTGCTTCATGATACAATAAATCAGCGCCTTTTATTTTATTTATGATTGATTCTGAATATGCAGTATCACTACAATAGGCATAACGTTTTGCAGACTCAGGAGGAAATGTTAGCTTTTTATTTTCAATAAATTCTCCATTTTCAAGGGTAATTGATTTACCTTGTTGAAGTTGATTAAAATGATAGGGTTTGATATCGTATTTTGAACATGCCTCTGTATTGATTTTACGATGACTATTTTTGTAAGTAAATAAAAAACCGTTGGTATATACCCGATGGTCTAAAGGAATAGTTTCAACTTGAATATCATCTTCATTAAAAATACATTCGCTATGAGTACTAATCAATTCATGAAAATACAAGGGATAATCCGTCCATGACTTTGCAAGTTTTAATTGTAATTGAATAATCTCTTGAATACCTTTTGGACCATAGATATGAAGAGGTGCTATTCTGCCCAATAAACGAAATGTACTAATTAATCCAATTAAACCATAAAAATGATCACCGTGTAGATGAGAAATAAAAATATGTTGAATTCTAGCAAATTTTATTTTAGCCTTTCGTAGCTGAATTTGTGTTCCTTCACCACAATCAATTAAAAAAAGATTGCCTTTAATTTCTAATAGTTGTGAAGTTGTATGTTTATTCTCTCTAGGAGTAGCAGAATGACAGCCTAAAATAGTGAGTTTCATCATACTACTGGTCTAGATCTCGCTGTATTTGCTCAAAAGATATATAATCTAAAGCTTCTACTATAGTTGGCACAATAATTATCTCAGACGATAAGTTGTGTTTTGAGGTTATAGGTTTAATTAAAATTGTACAACGGTTATGGTTTTCTAGTAAGTTAATAATCGCTTCAATTTCATCTTTAGTTAGTTTATTATGAGGATCTTCAATTAGTAGATCCGGAAAATTAGCTTTTTCTAATTGAATTGTTAATTGGTCTAAAAACTCAATATTTGAATTAATAATTAAATGTGCCGTACCATTATCAATTAATTTGAATATCAAACTCATGTTGTAGGAATAATTAATTTTGAAGCTAATAAATAAATTACTGCCATTCGGATTGCTACTCCATTTTCCACTTGATCTAAAATAATTGAATGAGGTGAGTCGGCAACTGCACTGGTAATTTCCACCCCACGATTGATAGGTCCAGGATGAAGAATTAAAATTTCTTTACGAAGTTGTTTTAAACGTTCGAGTGTTAAACCATAATATTGACTGTACTCGCGTATAGAAGGAAAATAATTAAGTTCCATGCGTTCATTTTGAACGCGAAGCATATTGGCAGCATCACACCAATTTAATGTGGACATCAAATCGGTAGAAACCATAACACCAAGTGATTCTATATGCTTAGGAAGCAAGGATTTTGGTGCACACAAACGAACTTCTGCGCCAAGCATTTTTAGCGCATAGATGTTTGATAAAGCAACCCTTGAATGAAGTATATCTCCAATAATTGCAATACGTTTACCTTCTAGTTCACCTAATTTTTCCTTAAGTGAAAAAGCATCTAATAAAGCCTGGGTAGGATGTTCATGAGTACCATCTCCTGCATTAATAATACAAGCATTAACCTGCTGAGATAAAAAGTGAGCTGCTCCAGGGTAAGGATGTCGCATTACAATCATATCCACTTTCATGGCTAAAATATTATTAACCGTATCAACAAGTGTTTCTCCTTTTTGAACTGAAGATTGTCCTGCTGAAAAATTAATTACGTCGGCACTTAGTCGTTTTTGAGCAAGTTCAAAGGAAAGTTTTGTACGTGTACTGTTTTCAAAAAAAAGGTTTGCAATTGTAATGTCACGTAAACTTGGAACTTTTTTAATCGGCCGATTAATTACTTCTTTAAATTGTGTGGCTGTTTCAAAAATTAAATGAATATCCTCAGCAGTTAGGTATTTGATGCCAAGAAGGTGATCAACACTGAGTGTTTTCATGCATTTTGTTTTTCTAGATAAACAATATTATTACGTGGATTATCATCCCATACCACACGTACTTTATCCCCCTGAAGCGCATCAATTTGGACCCCGAGGTAATCAGGTTGTATGGGTAAATGGCGGCTAAATCTTCTGTCAATAAGTACCAAAAGTTCAATTGATTTTGGTCTTCCATAAGTATCTATTGCTGTTAACGCAGATCGAATGCTTCTCCCTGTAAAAAGAACATCGTCAATAAGTATAACATCCCTTCCTTCTACAGCAACATTCATTTCTGTTGAACGAGCATTTAAAGGCTCTTCTTTTCTTCTAAAATCGTCACGAAAAAAAGTGGTGTCAAGCTTTCCAGTTTTAACATTAGTTACTTTCATGCTGACTAACATCGACTTAAGACGTTCAAGAAAAAGGGTACCACGGGGTTGTAAACCCACTAATACTGTATTTGAAAAATCTCCATGTCGTTCTATCAATTGACAACTAAGTCGATGGAGTATTATCTCAATTTTTTTGTCGTCAAGAAGAACTTTAGGATTCATGCAAAAACTGTTTTACAAAAATATAGGTTTCTTGAGTATAAAAAAAACCCTCTTATGGAGGGTTTTAATTTATACTTCAAAAGATGATGAGTCTTACTCTTCATTTTCCATTTGCTCTTTTAAATTAGCTAAAGCATCGAGGTCACCTAGGGTTGCCTTTTCAGAATTAGATGCAGCTATTTTTTTAGCGGCATTTTTAACTATTTTTGCTTCTTGATCTTTAAAAATAGCTGTATGAGAAGCAACAACACGTTTAAATTCTTTGTTAAATTCAATGATTTTAAATGTTGCTTCCTCACCTTTAACAAGTTTAGAACCGTCCTCTTTTTCTAGATGTCTTGCTGGAACAAAAGCAACTATATCCTCATTGAAATGAAGAGTAGCCCCTTTTTCTACAATCTCAGAAATGGTAGTGGTGTGAGAAGAATCTACTGCAAATTCTTTTTCATACTTATCCCAAGGATTGTCTTTGGTTTGTTTATGACCTAAGCTTAATTTACGTCCATCAACATCCAATTCCATTACAACTACTTCAATTTTATCACCTAAAGTGAGAACTTCTGAAGGGTGTTTCACTTTTTTAGTCCATGATAAATCTGATATATATACTAAGCCATCGATACCCTCTTCAAGCTCAATAAAAACTCCAAAATTGGTGAAGTTGCGTACAATCCCCTTGTGAATAGATCCCACAGGATATTTTGCTGTAATGTCAGTCCATGGATCTGGAGTTATCTGTTTAATACCTAACGACATTTTTCGTGATTCACGGTCTAGGGATAAAACTATAGCCTCAACTTCATCACCCACGTTAACAAAATCTTGAGCCGAACGCAAATGGGTTGACCATGACATTTCGGAAACGTGAACAAGTCCTTCAACACCCTCTTCAATCTCTATAAAAGCTCCATAGTCTGCAATAACTACAACTTTTCCTTTTACTTTATCTCCTTCTTTTAGATCATCTGCTAAATTATCCCAAGGGTGACCGCTAAGTTGTTTTAAACCTAATTGTATTCGAGATTTATTATCATCAAAATCTAAAATTACAACGTTAAGTTTTTGATCTAATTCTAAAATTTCAGTTGGATGATTAATTCGACTCCATGATAAATCTGTAATATGAATCAATCCGTCTACACCTCCTAAATCAATAAAGACACCATAAGAAGTAATGTTCTTAACTGTTCCTTCTAATACTTGTCCTTTTTCTAGTTGACCTATAATTTCTTTCTTTTGTTCTTCTATATCTGCTTCGATTAAGGCTTTATGAGAAACTACCACGTTTTTAAATTCATGATTGATTTTTACTACCTTAAATTCCATAGTTTTATTTACATACTGATCATAATCGCGTATGGGTTTCACATCAATTTGTGAACCTGGTAAGAATGCCTCAATTCCAAATACGTCAACAATCATACCCCCTTTTGTTCTGCATTTAACAAATCCGTTTACGATCTCTGAATTATCATGTGCATTGTTTACACGATCCCAAGCTTTTATTACTCTAGCCTTACGATGGGATAATACTAATTGACCTGTTCGGTCTTCTCGGGTATCAACTACAACTTCTACACTATCTCCGATTTTAAGATCAGGATTGTATCGAAATTCGTTTAGTGAAATTACTCCTTCACTTTTTGCATTGATATCGATTATTGCCTCTCTGTCCGTCATGTAGACTACTTTACCTACAACAACATCTTCATCAGCTGTGTCAACAAAATTCTCTTCTACTAATTTTTCGAATTTCTTGAGCTCTTCTCCTTCAATTACATCAATTCCTTCTTCGTAATTTTCCCAATTAAAATTAGCAAGAAAATCATCATTTGAGCTTTCTTTTGCTTTTTCAGCTACAACAGCAACATTTCCTTTTGTTTCTAAAACGGGAACTGATACTACTTGTACTTCAGGTGTTACAGCCACTTCTTCTAGAGCTTCTTTTTTAGTAGTTTTAGCTTTTGTTGTTGCTTTAGCTACTGATTTAGCAGGTGCTTTTTTTTCAGCTGTTTTAGTGGTTGTTTTTTTAGTGGCGGTTTTTGAAGTTGTCTTTTTTGCCGCTGTTTTTTTAGGTGCTTCTTTTTCTTGAGCAGCCTTTTCGGTTGGTTTTTTAGCCATTTCCGAGGGTTTTGTATTCTGTCTCCGGGAAAACCTTAATTGCGAAAGCAGAAGTTGTTTGAAATAAATTAAATGTGCTTTTTGGCTTTCCTAACAATTAAAAAGCCTGCAAATATAGAGTTAAATGCTTGATTAACAAATTCTAAATGAAATTTTTAAAAAGTTATAATCCCTAAAGAGATTAGGTATTCTCTCATTTTTTCAAAAACCTCATCAATTGTTAACTTTGTTACATCTATCTCAAAAGCGTCAAACGCCTTTTTAAGTGGAGAAATATCTCTTGTAGCATCTAGCCTATCACGGTGGAGTACATTTTGGAGAACAGAATGATAAGATTCATCAATTCCCGCCTTTTGTTGTTCTTCATATCGACGTTGTGCCCGAATTTCTGAAGTAGCCTTTAAAAAAAATTTACATTCAGCATGAGGTAACACCACGGTTCCAATATCTCTACCGTCCATTACAACACCTTTATTCAATGCAATTTGTTGTTGTTGTATTACCAAAAATTTACGTATCTCTGCATTTGAAGCAAGGGTACTTACATGTAAATTTATTTCTGGATACCTAATCGCGTTAGAAATATCTTCACCGTTCAAGAAAATTATTTGACCCTTGGCTGTAGATTTAAATTCGATTTTTAAATCTGGAAGTGACTTGAGAAGCTGATCCAGTTGAAGTATATTGGAAAAACTGTTTTTTTTTAGTGCAAAATAAGTAACCGCTCGATACATGGCTCCTGTGTCCACATATATATAATATAGTTCTTTTGCCAATCGTTTGGCCAAGGTGCTTTTCCCTGTGGCTGCGGCTCCATCAATTGCAATATTTATTTTGTTCTCCGAAATCAAAAATTAAATTGCTTATAATTTCTTTGCGTTTAGTGCTTTTTGCGAAGTTACAGCAATTTCAATGACTTCACTCATTTCATGAACGTAATGAAAAGTAAGTCCTTTAAGATAAGATTGATTAATTTCTTTAATATCCTTCTTATTACTCTCGCACAAAATTATCTCTTTAATTTTTGCTCTTTTTGCCGCTAATATTTTTTCTTTAATTCCCCCTACAGGAAGTACCTTTCCTCTTAAAGTAATTTCTCCTGTCATGGCAATGCTTTTCTTCACTCTGCATTGTGTAAATAGAGAAACTAATGAGGTCAACATGGTAATTCCAGCGCTTGGACCGTCTTTGGGGGTGGCCCCTTCGGGAACATGGATATGAATATTATAAGAATCAAATTTAAATTCATTCAAACCGAATCGATCAGCATTAGCCTTGATATACTCGAGAGCAATAGTTGCAGATTCACGCATTATTTTACCCAAATTACCCGTAATATTTAATGCCCCTTTTCCAGGAGAAATTGCCGATTCAATAAATAAAATTTCACCGCCTACAGAGGTCCAAGCTAAACCAGTGACAACTCCTGCAACATGGTTATTTTCATATCCCTCCCTTTGAATAAGAGGTGGGCCCAAAAGGGTCGTTAAATCAGAAACTTCTGGCATAATTTTATATTTTTCTTCCATTGCCACTGACTTGGCGGCATAACGAACTGCTTTAGCTACTTGCTTTTCTAGCCCGCGTACACCTGACTCTCGAGTGTACTGTTCAACTATTTTAACTAAAACAGGTTTCTTTAATTTTAAATCATGTTTTTTTAAACCGTGTTCAGTTAATTGTTTTGGCAATAAAAATTTCTGGGCAATAGCCGTTTTTTCTTCTAACGTATACCCACTAACATTTATAATTTCCATTCTATCACGAAGAGCGGGTTGTAAGGCACTTAAATTATTAGCGGTAGCAATAAATAAAACTTTGGAAAGATCATACCCCATCTCTAAAAAATTATCATAAAAAGCACCATTTTGCTCAGGATCTAGCACTTCTAAAAGTGCAGCAGCAGGGTCACCTTGTGCTCCATTAGAAAGTTTGTCAATTTCATCTAAAACAAATACTGGATTTGAAGTACCTGCTTTTTTCAAGCTTTGAATGATCCTACCTGGTAAGGCTCCTATGTAAGTTTTTCGGTGACCTCTTATCTCAGCTTCATCTCTCATTCCGCCTAAAGATATTCTAATATAAGATCGACCCAAGGCTTCAGCAATAGATTTTCCTAATGAGGTTTTACCCACTCCTGGAGGTCCATATAAACACAAAATTGGTGATTTCATGTCATTACGTAACTTCAAAACTGCTAAATATTCTACAACTCTTTTTTTAACTTCATCCAACCCAAAATGATCTCTGTCTAATATTTTTTTAGCACGATTTAAATCAAATTGATCTTCAGAAAATACACCCCAAGGCAAGTCCAAAAATAAATCTAAATAATTCCTTTGAACTGAATATTCAGCCACTTGAGGATTCATGCGTTGTAGTTTCATCAATTCTTTGTCAAAATGTTTTGCTATCTCATCAGTCCATTTTTTAGCCTTTGCACGTTTTCGCATTTCTTCTACTTCTTCCTCATAAGAAACCCCTCCAAGTTCTTCTTGTATTGTTTTCATTTGCTGATGAAGAAAATATTCTCGTTGTTGGGAATCCATTTCTGAACGAACGCGAGATTGAATATCATTTTTTAAAACCAATTTTTGATATTCTTCGTTCATATGACGTAAACACTTCAAAGCTCTCTGATGCAAACTTGGTTCAGTAAGTATATGTTGCTTTTCAGTTACTTTTACATTCATATTAGAAGCAACAAAATTGACTAAAAAAGAAGGGCTTTGTATATTTTTTATGGCAAAAGCTGCTTCAGAAGGTATATTCGGATTTTCTTGAATTATTTGAAGGGCAAGATCTTTAACAGAATCAATAGTAGCATTAAATTCTTTGTCTTTTTTGTTAGGCAATAGTTCTTTTACCGATTTAATTTTTGCTTTCAAGTACGGTTTATCCGAAATAATCTGATCAATTTCGAATCGTTTTTTTCCTTGAATAATAATAGTGGTATTGCCATCTGGCATTTTCAATACTCTTAATATTTGGGCAACAGTTCCTAAAGGGAAAATATCTTCAGGTCCAGGGTTTTCCACTTTTTCATTTTGTTGAGCCACCACACCAATTATTTTATCGGTAGTATTAGCTTCTTTTATTAACTGAATGGATTTGTCTCTACCAGCAGTTATTGGAATAACAACTCCTGGAAACAAAACTGTATTTCGAAGGGGTAAAATAGGAACAATTTCGGGAAGTGCTTCGTTTTCTAATGCCTCTTCATCTTCCGTGGTTAAAAGAGGAATTAAATCTGCTTCTGCTTCAATATCTTGTAATGACAAGTTGTCAATGCTATTAAAAATGGATCGCGCCATATGTTTTTGTTTAAGTCATTCTGTCATTATATTCAACTTACTTTTAGGGAAATTCTCCAAAAAAGATAGAAATACAACTTTAATATAAATTAAAAACAATAGTTGTGCCATTCCTCTATCCAAAAGTGTAACATTTTAAATACTTTCGACTCTATAATAGAGTAACAAGCAATTGAACTATCAAAAACAACATATCGATTTTTTACTCCTTGCTTGTAAAAAAAAGGATCAAAAAGCACAAATGGAGCTCTACAGAAGATATCATGCCCCCTTATTTAAAGTGGCTTATAGTATTGTAAAAAATGAAGACGATGCTTTAGATGTTTTACAAGAAAGTTTTATAGCTGCTTTTAAAAAAATTAATCAATTTCAAGGTGAGGGAAGTTTTGAAGGTTGGATACGAAAAATAGTGACCCGTAAGGGCATAAAAGTATTTCACCACAACAAAATTTGGCTAAGGGAAGATACTTTTGATAATACTATTGAAGTTTCAACGGAAATTGAAGATGAAGAAATTCCAATAGAAAGACAAAAAATTCAAAAAGATATACTAGATCGGGCTATGAAAGAAATTAATGATCGGTACCGATTAATACTTCAACTGTTTTATGTTGAAGGTTACGATCATAAAGAAATTAGTGAAATTACGGGTTGGAGCTATATTCAATGCCGAACAACATTGTCTAGAGCCAAACAACAATTAAAAAATAAATTAAAAAATGAATAAAGATTGGGAAATTGTACTTAAGAATTGGGCGGATCATCAAAAAATTCCCCCAATTCCAAAAAATCATGAAACTTTATTTGAAAAAAAACTTATCCAAGTTCAACAAAAAAGACGTTTTAAATATGGTTTAGCAGCTTCATTACTTCTTCTTTTTGGATTAAGTACTTCTTGGATATTAAATTCTGGTTTACCCACTCAAGAAAACATCCAAAAGTTTCAAAAAGCAGAATTTCAATTAATGCAAAATATTGATTTAGAATTTTCTCTTTTAATGAGCTTAGAAAATCCAAATACTAACGAAATCATTTTATCAGGATTAAAGAAGTTGAATCGTTTGCAAAAAGATTATCAAATATTATATACCAAATTGGAAAAAAACCCAAATCAACCACAATTTATCCCTGCCTTACTTCAAAATCTCAATCTTCAAAGGGAACTTTTAAATACTTTAAATCAAGATTTAACACAACTTAAAAACAATTCTTATGAAAGTTTATAATAGTATTATTCTATTTATTTTTCTGCTATTTGCAGGATATGCTTACTCCCAGAATACCAAGGAATTTCACGAAGAAATTGATGTGAATTCAAATGCCGAGGTTGAAATAAGAAATCAATTTGGTGATGTTACTGTAGTAAGTTGGGATGAAAATCGAGTTGTTATTGATGTTCTAGTAACGGTAAAAGGAAAAAATCAAAATAAAATTGAGTCAAAACTTAATGAAATTGATATTGACTTTATACTTAATAAAAATAAGGTAATAGCTCACACTAAAATTAATGAAGGATGGGGTATCGGCTGGTTTAACAGCAATAACCTTAATTATCAAATTGATTACGAAGTTAAAGTTCCCAAAAATAGTCCCTTGACAATTAACAATGACTATGGGGCAATTGTAATTAATTCCATAAATGCACCTGTCTATCTTTCATGTGATTATGGAAAATTAGTGTTAGGTGATTTACTCTCTGACCAAAATGAATTGCATTTTGATTATACCACCAATTCTACTATTGATTTTATTAAAGGTGGGCATATTTATGCTGATTATTCTGGAATTGAAATCGCAGAAGCGGAAAATATTGAACTTAAGGCAGACTATACTAATGCAACCTTTTCAACCATTCAAAGCTTGCGCTTTAAAAACGATTATGGAAAATTAAGTGTTGATCAGGTGAATCAAATGGAAGGAGAAGGTGATTTTCTTGCTCTCCGAATAGGTGAAATTTATCGTGAAATAGACTTAAAGCATGAATTTGGTTCCATAAAAATAGAGCACATTATGCCCTCAGCAAAGCGAATAATAATAAATGCAGAATACACGGGAATTCAATTGGGTATTGATCCTAAATGGGATTATGAATATACATTTGATTTAGAATATGCTTCTCTAAAAGAAACACTAAACCTTACTCCAAAAATTGAGCGAGTTGAATCCAGGTATAAATACATTAATGGAACAGTTGGTGAAAATCCAATTTCTAAATTAATTGTTACCACTGAATTTGGTAATTT
The DNA here is from genome assembly GCA_023257625.1 of Flavobacteriaceae bacterium. Taxonomy (GTDB): domain Bacteria; phylum Bacteroidota; class Bacteroidia; order Flavobacteriales; family Flavobacteriaceae; genus MS024-2A. The sequence continues at coordinate 38,340 of JALRBW010000027.1, forward strand.
AAAACTTAACCCAAACCCTTAAAACAATGAAAAAAATCAATTTAATACTCCTCCTTTTTACATTTCAATTTTTCCTTTTTGCACAAAATTCTATCCGTAATGTTGGTTCCTATGATGGCATTCATGTTGCAGGCCATTACGAAGTTACTTTAGTTAACGGCAATGAAGGAACAATCAAACTCGAGGGAAATGAAAAAGATATTAATGAAATAGAGACCTATGTAAAAAACAACACTTTAATTATTAAGCAAAAAGAAAGTTCATGGTTTAGAAACTGGAATTCAAAAAAGGCAATAATTACAATTCCTGTAGAACAAATTTCATATACCAACCTAAGTGGTTCAGGTTTTATTCAATCAGATATCATGCTACAAGGAAGTCATTTTAAAAGTATTGTTTCCGGATCAGGTAAAATTCAGCTAAAATTAAATACTCAAACTCTAGAAGGTAAAGTAATCGGTTCAGGTCATTTAATATTGAGTGGTACTTCAAATCATATTAATTTAAACGTTACTGGATCAGGAAAAATTAGCGCAGAAAGCATAGTCGCAAAAGATGGAGAAGCTACTATTACGGGATCAGGAAATATCTATATGTATTCAAATAATAGTCTTGAAGCTAAAATAACAGGATCTGGAAATTTGGTTTGTTTAGGAAGCCCTGAACGTCAAAAAACTAATATCACGGGTTCTGGTGATATTGAAATTCGAAATTAAGTTTTTTTCATCTTAGGAACTCGAAAAAGTAAAAGACCACCTAAAATAAAAAACAAGGTGAAAATTAAAATTGAATTTCGCATACTCCCTGTAATCTGATCAATAATGCCAAATAACGACATCCCTATGATGATAGCAATTTTTTCTGCAACATCATAAAAACTAAAAAAGGATGTCGTGTCTTGGGTTATGGGTAATAATTTAGAGTAGGTTGATCTTGATAGTGCTTGGATAGCTCCCATTACCATACCCACCATAGCGGCAACAACATAAAATTGGATGGGGGTATAAATATGATATGCAATAAAACAAAGTAAAGCCCAAATAGCGTTGATGATAATCAAAACTTTTAAATTACCATATCGTTCAGAAGCTCGTGCAGTTAATGTAGCTCCTAGAATTCCTACAATTTGAATTAAAAGAATGCTAACAATAAGACCAATTGTTTTTTCGGAAGCACTTCCCCACCCTATTTCTTCTTCTCCAAAATAAGCAGCAACTAGAAGTACAGTTTGGAGGGCCATACTATACATAAAAAAGGCAACTAAAAAACGTTTCAAACTAATATTTTTATCTAATTGATTCCATACGGATTTTAATTCTTTGTACCCATTCCATATTACATCTTTTGTAACCGTAACTTCTCGATTTCCTTTAGGCAAATAATAAAAAGAATATTGACTAAAAATAATCCACCAAATTCCTACTGTTATAAATGAATAGCGCATTGCCTTCATAGCAGCTTCACCTTCAGACCCAGTAATTCCATACCAATCCGGCTGTAAAACCATTGAAAGATTAAACAAAAGTAGCAGCACACTACCCACATAACCCATGGAAAACCCTTTGGCACTTACTCGATCTTGTTGTTCTGGAAAGGCAATATCTGGTAAATAGGAGTTATAAAAAACAAGACTTGACCAATACCCTATAAGGGCTAAGAAATATATGATTAAACCTAAATAAATAGTATCTAATTGAAACCCATATAACCCCATACAACAAAAAGCACCTGTATAAACAAAGAACTTCATAAACCTTTTTTTGTTTCCAACATAATCAGCAATACCAGAAAGTAATGGAGACAAAAGTGCAACCACAATAAAAGCGGCGGCTGTAACAAAACTAATCATTGCTGTGTTTTTTACTTCATAATCAAAAACTTGAATAATATTGTTCTCTGCAAAAAGAGCCCCGTAATAAATTGGAAAAACAGCAGAAGAAATAACAAGTGGGTATACTGAATTTGCCCAATCATAAAAAACCCAAGCATTGATAAGTTTCTTACTTCCTTTTCCTGGAATCGATGCCCCCAAAATCATGAATCAAATTTAGTTCTCCAATGTAGGAAAAATCATCGGGCTTTAAGTTTAATTTTTTCGATTGATTTTATTGAAAATTCATTATGTTCATTTTCCATTTGATTCTTTCACCAAATTGATTCTAAAACTCATTTTTGGGGAATGATAAATTTCAGTTGAATTTAAAAATTGTTTTGCAATTACAATTTCTATTTTGATCAAACAAAAAATTTTAAATCAATGGATAAATCTTTCTTAATTTTGAAATAAAAAATGAAAAAGTTAGCACTACTCACTATAATAATCCTTTTCATTTCTTGCAATGGAAACTCTCAAAGTACAGAAAAAAAAGAGAAAATTTATCCTATTTCTAAAACCGATGAAGAATGGAAAGCACAACTTCCTGAAATGGCGTATTACGTATTACGCCAATCAGGAACAGAACGTGCTTTTTCAGGTCAATTAAATTACAATAAAGAAATGGGAACTTATGTTTGTGCAGGATGCCAAACCCCACTTTATGAATCGGTACATAAATACGATTCAGGATCAGGTTGGCCTTCATTTGATCGGGGTATTGATCCCAATATTGAATATGATGTAGACTACAAGATAGGTTATGCACGAACAGAAGTAAAATGTAGTACATGTGGTGGACATCTAGGTCATGTTTTTAATGATGGCCCACGAAGTACAACCGGGAATCGGCATTGTATAAATTCTGCTGCATTACAATTTATTCCTTCAGATGGAGAAAAATAAACGTTACCCAGTTGAAAAAACAGAGGAAGAATGGAAAGCACAGCTAGGTGATTCTTCCTACCATATTCTAAGAGAAAAAGGCACAGAATATCCTTATACGGGAGAATACAATACTCACTTTGAAAAAGGTTTATATAGCTGCAAAGGATGTGGTGCAGATTTATTTGAATCTCCTCATAAATTTGAAAGTCATTGTGGTTGGCCTAGCTTTGACGAAGCATTGCCAGGTTCCATAGAGTATCTCCCAGATAATAATCATGGCATGCAAAGAATTGAAATTATTTGTATACAATGTGGTGGTCACCAAGGGCATGTTTTTCAAGACGGCCCCACATCAACAGGAAAGCGTTATTGTGTTAATTCTGCAAGTATCATCTTCAAACCAAGCTCTAAATAGGCCAACTTTGCTAACAGTTTTGTAGTTTTGTGCCGAATTTAATCATCATTTCATGACTACATACGACATTATCATTTTAGGAAGTGGCCCTGGGGGTTACGTGACAGCAATACGTGCCGCGCAACTTGGTTTTAAAACAGCAATTGTTGAAAAAGAAAGTTTGGGTGGCGTCTGCCTAAATTGGGGTTGTATACCCACAAAAGCACTACTAAAATCAGCACAAGTGTTTGACTATTTAAAACATGCAGATGAGTATGGATTGATAGTAAAAGATTACGATAAAGATTTTAATGCTGTTGTAAACCGCAGTAGAAATGTTGCTGGTGGAATGAGTAAAGGAGTTCAATTTTTAATGAAAAAAAATAAAATTGATGTGCTTGAAGGTTTCGGTAAAATTCTTCCAGGTAAAAAAGTTCAAGTATCACAAAATAACAAAACAGAAGAATATCAAGCTCAACATATTATAATTGCAACGGGTGCCCGTTCAAGGGAACTTCCTAATCTACCTCAAGATGGAAAGAAAGTTATTGGTTACAGGGAGGCAATGACATTACCAAGTCAACCTAAAAAATTAATAGTAGTAGGTTCGGGTGCCATAGGTATTGAATTTGCTTTTTTTTATAACGCAATGGGAACAGAAGTAACCATTGTAGAGTATTTAGACCGGATTGTACCTGTTGAAGATGAAGAAATATCCAAACAGTTGGAACGTTCGTTTAAGAAAAGTGGTATTAATATAATTACAAATGCTGAAGTTACTTCTGTAGATAGTAAAGGCAATGGAGTAAAAGCGACCATTAAAACAGCTAAAGGTGAAGAAACCCTTACTGCTGACATTGTTCTTTCAGCTGTAGGTATAAAAACAAATATTGAAAATATTGGTCTTGAAGAAGTAGGTATCGTTGTTGATCGAGATAAAATTCTAGTTAATGATTTTTACCAAACCAACCTTCCTGGCTATTATGCCATTGGCGATGTAACTCCTGGTCAAGCTCTTGCACATGTTGCTTCAGCGGAAGGAATTATATGTGTTGAAAAAATTGCTGGACTACATGTTGAGCCACTTGATTATGGAAATATTCCTGGTTGTACCTATTGCTCTCCTGAAATAGCCTCAGTAGGTTTAACAGAAGCAAAAGCTAAGGAAAAAGGCTATGACATAAAAGTGGGTAAATTTCCCTTTTCAGCTTCAGGAAAAGCACAAGCTAGTGGTAATTCAGATGGTTTTGTTAAGGTTATTTTTGATGCTAAATACGGCGAATGGTTAGGATGCCATATGATTGGTGCAGGGGTTACCGATATGATTGCTGAAGCAGTTTTAGGACGAAAGTTAGAAACCACAGGGCATGAAGTTTTAAAATCGGTACATCCACATCCAACAATGAGTGAAGCTGTTATGGAAGCTGTTGCTGCGGCTTACGATGAGGTAATTCATTTATAAGTTAGATTTAAATTCTTTAAAAAATCAAACCTTTATAAATAAGATTATTTGCCAATTCTTTTGGCTTAATCTTTGTAAGTTTGAAAATATGTTCATTGAAAATTTTGGGGTCGACTGGTTTTGACAGCAGGACCCATGAAATAGTAAGCAAGTCGAGCGCTGAATAACAGCTCGTGAATCTCATTTTTCAAAGCTTTAAATGGCGAGAATAACTACGCTCTAGCTGCATAATAACTGAATTATAGTAAGTTAATGCCAAGTCTCGGCTAGGCCGAGAAGCTGGATGTCTCTAAGCAGCCCTTGTTGACGGCGGTTTGTATTGAGGCACCATAAAAGTCAACATCGAAACACAGCAGCGTCGGTTGTGTTTTTCAATAAAGATGCTAAGGTGTAGATGGGCAGGTTTCGGTCAGTCTATATTCGAAAATCATACGGAATCTAAACTTGTAGAAAGCTATTTAATGGCTTGTTTGGACGCGGGTTCGAATCCCGCCGACTCCACTTTAAAGTCCTGAAAGCCCAGTGTTTTCGGGACTTATTTTTTTCAGTTGCCTGGAGCGTTGCCTTTTCTCTGTCTTACAACCATTGGATCTACACTTCAAATTTAGTGGTTTAATTTTCGAGTATCTTTAGGTATTCAAATAAAATTCACTCCAATCATATCATTATAATAACCAGCAAGGCTTGGATTGCCTTAATCCCTGCTATTGCATAAACTTAACCAACATGACTACAGCTAAAGATTACGCATCATTCCTTCAGCAACTA
>JALRBW010000007.1 GCA_023257625.1 Flavobacteriaceae bacterium
GACGGAAAATTTCCACATAATCCTGAACCCTTAAAAGAACATCTAACAGATTTATGCCAGGCAGTGGTAATACATAAGGCTGACTTTGGCATAGCTGTTGACCCTGACGTTGATCGGCTGGTTTTTGTCGATGAAGAAGGCGAATTATTTGGAGAAGAATATACCCTTGTGGCTTGTGCAGATTATATTTTGAGTAAAACACCCGGCAATACTGTTTCAAATCTCTCTTCTACTAGAGCTTTAGCCGATATTACTCAAAAATTTGGAGGTGTTTATACGGCTAGTGCAGTTGGTGAGGTAAATGTTGTAAAACAAATGAAAGCTACTAATGCAGTAATCGGAGGCGAAGGAAATGGAGGGGTCATTTATCCTGACCTACACTATGGTCGTGATGCCCTGGTCGGTGTTGCACTTTTTCTTTCCTTACTAGCTGAAAGACAATGTACCGTTTCTTCGCTACGTTCAAAATATCCAAGTTATTTTATGAGTAAAAATAAAATCACTCTGACTGAAGGATTGGATGTTGATGGCATTTTAAAAACACTTGAAAAAAAGTATTCAAAAGAACAAATTAGCACTGTGGATGGTTTGAAAATCGATTTTGAAACTCAATGGGTACATTTGAGAAAATCAAATACCGAGCCCATTATTCGAATTTATACCGAAGCAACATCACAAAAAGACGCTGAAATTTTAGCTTCTCGCTTTGTCAAAGAAATACAGATTCTTATTGCTTCCTAGCGTATTTAAACCGCTTATGTGTCCATAAATATTGGGATGGATCAGCAGTAATTTGTTCCTCTAACCAAGTAGTAAATGTATCTGTTATAAAATATTCTTTTGTGGATGCAGATTGATCTGAAATGACTTTAAACTCAACTTCATAAAACCCGCGTTTAACTCGGTTAATTTTTCCAAAAAGAACAGGAATATTGAGTGATCGAGCTAAACGTTCTGCACCAGTATATACAGGAACTTCAATACCCATAAAAGTGCGCCAATAAGATAAAGGTTTTGGTCTTGGAGATTGATCACTTGCAAAACCATAAACTCCTCTTTCGTTGTTTTGTTCTTTTGCTGTAATAATTGAAATTGCAGTTTGAATAGGAATCATATAAGCATTGTGTTTACTGCGTATTTTTTTTATTAATTTATCAAAATAGGGATTTCCTATAGGCTTATAAAGTCCATAACCAACGTGCTTCATGTTATATCCTAAAGACATCATCCATTCCCAGCTAGCATAATGTCCACAAATAATAAATGCAGATCTATTTTGTTTTTCAAATTGCGTAAGTACTTCGATATTTTTGATTTGAAACCGTTTCAACATTTCCTTTTTTGACATCCCCATAGATTTAATAATTTCTAAAAACAAATCACAAAAATGACGCTGAAAACTTTTTTTAATAGTATTTCTTTCTTTATCAGTTAAATGGGGTAGTGCTAATTTTAAATTATTTATGATAACCTGTTTTCGATACCCTAAAAAATTAAATACTAAAATACGTACAGCATCTGACAGTAAATAAAGAGAACGAAAGGGTAGTTTAGAAATTAAATATAAAAACGGATATGAAATGATGTAAATAAATGCGTTCATTTAAATATTTATTCAAACAAAGTTATCTTTTCATTCGGTGCAATGTGTTGAAAACTTTTCTTTTTTCATGGCTTGATCATTAGTAGATAATCTAAAAATAATTTTATTTTGTTATATATATAACATTTTAAATAACTATTGTTAGAAATGAAAAATATTTTAGTTCTTGGAATGGGAAAAGTAGGCAGCTTAGTAGGTGTTTTATTAAGTAAAAATTTTGAAGTTCGTGCTATTGATCATCAAATTCCTCATTATGATTACAAATTACCCTTCGATTGTATTCAAGGGGATGTTAAAGATATTGAATTTTTAAAAAATGAAATGAAGAGTGTTGATGCAGTAGTTTCATGTTTACCATATTTCTTAAATAAGGCTATTGCACAAACCGCATTTGATTTACAAATTCATTATTTTGATTTAACAGAAGATGTGCCAACAACAAAATTCATACAAACACTAAGTGCAAAAGCAAGTAGTGTTTTTGCTCCACAATGTGGATTAGCTCCAGGATTAATAGGTATAATAGGTAAGCACCTTACCCTTTCTTTTGATGATTTACGTGATATTGAATTAAGGGTAGGAGCATTGCCTCGATATCCAAACGGACAAATGGCCTATTCTTTTACATGGTCACCCCATGGAGTAATAAATGAATATTTAAATGATGCTGAAGCAATTCATAACGGTCAAAAAAAGTGGGTTCCTTCACTTGAAGGTTTTGAATACATAAATATTGAAGGTCAAGAATTTGAAGCATTTACTACCTCTGGAGGTTTGGGAACTTTATGTGATACCTTTGAAGGTAAAGTAGATACCTTAAATTATAAAACCATTCGATATCCAGGACATGGTAAATTAATGCGTTTTTTAATGTATGAACTAATTTTAAAAGATGATAAAGACCTTTTGGAGCGTATTTTAAGTAATGCAAAACCTCCGGTTGAAGAAGATGTTGTTTATGTCTATGCTGTAGTAGAAGGGTGGCAAAATAAAACATTATCTCGTAAAGAATATTATAAAGCCTTTTATCCAATAGAGTTTGCAGGTAAAAAATGGAGAGCAATTTCATGGACTACAGCCGCTTCTTTAGTAGCCGTAATTGAAATGGTTTCGGCGGGTAAACTAATTCAAAAAGGATTTTTAAAACAAGAAGATATTCCCTTTGAAAAATTCTTAAAAACTCCAACAGGTGCCTTATTTTTATCGTAATAAATAGCATACTATGAAATTTGCAAATCAAACCATAATGACAAAGATCTTAGATGCTTTGTTCGAAGTTTATGCCGAAAGAGTTCCTGATGTAAAAAAAATTACCCAAGCCATGGTAGAAAGGGGATTGGTGGGAAGTCAAGAAGATATTATTAATGATCATATCGCTTTTCGTACTATGGGGGTTAAGAATTTAGGAATTTCTTCTTTTGAAAAAATATTTTTAGCCCATGGGTATAAAAAAAGGGACTCTTTTTATTTTGAAGCTAAAAAATTAGATGCAAATTGGTATTCTCCTCCTGCACCAGATTTGCCCAGAGTTTTCATTAGTGAGCTTAAAGTAGATCAATTATCCATTAAAACTCAGGAAATAATTTATAAATACACAAATACTGTTAAAAGTGATCCCGTAGATCAATTAAATTTAAATAATGCCAAAGAAGTAGCAACTTATTTCCAAACTCCTTTGTGGGATTTACCTTCTCTTGAAGATTATGAACATTTATTAAATGAAAGTGAATACGCAGCTTGGGTTATCTACAATCGCTACTACTTAAACCATTACACCATAAGTGTTCACGATTTACCTTTAGACTATAACACACTTGAACCTTTTAATATCTTTTTAAAATCTATCGGAATTCAGTTAAATACTTCTGGAGGTGAGATAAAAACAAGTGGTGATGGCCTTTTACGTCAATCAAGTTCGGTCGCCAATCAGGTTCTCGCAACATTTAAAAACGGTGTATCAAAATCGATTGCAGGAAGTTATGTAGAATTTGCAGAACGTAAACCACTGCCTGAATTCAATCATTTAAATAAAAAAGACCTCCAACGAGAGCATCGTCGTGAGGGTTTTGAAACTGCAAATGCTGATCGCATTTTTGAAAGTACATTTACTACGCAAATAAATAAAAAAGAATGATAGACATTAAAGGTTTGCTTGAAGAATTAGGAATACAAAAAAATCAAAAAGGTTGCACTGATGGTAAAATTTGGACAGGTTCTGGACCAGAGATTATTTCTTATAGCCCTATAAACGATAAAGAAATAGGTAGGGTGCAAGGGGCAAGTCCTCAAGACTATGAAAATATAATTGAAAGTGCCGAAGAAGCTTTTAAAACGTTTCGTAAATGGCCTGCACCCAAACGAGGTGAAATTGTACGTCAATTAGGTAATAAACTTAGAGAAAAAAAACAAGCATTAGGACAATTGATCTCTTGGGAAATGGGAAAATCGTTACAAGAAGGATTGGGTGAGGTTCAAGAAATGATTGACATTTGTGATTTTGCAGTGGGATTATCTCGTCAGTTATACGGTTTTACTATGACCTCTGAACGTACTTCTCATAGACTTTTTGAACAATACCACCCCCTAGGAATTGTGGGTATTATTTCAGCTTTTAATTTTCCTGTAGCAGTATGGAGTTGGAACACTGCTATTGCATGGGTGTGCGGAAATGTTTGTGTATGGAAGCCAAGTGAAAAAACTCCATTATGTAGTATAGCTTGTCAAAATATTGTTGCAGATGTACTTTTTGAAAACAATTTACCTAAAGGCATTTCCTCTGTAGTAAACGGTGAGTCATCAGCAGGAAAGTGGTTAGCCGAAGATCATCGTGTAGCTTTAGTGTCTGCTACGGGTTCAACTCGAATGGGAAAAGATGTTGCTCAACGCGTTGCTGCCCGTTTAGGAAAGTCACTTCTTGAACTGGGAGGGAATAATGCCATTATCATTACGCCAAATGCTGATTTAGATCTAGCTATTCGAGCCGCGGTATTTGGAGCAGTAGGGACATGTGGTCAGCGCTGTACTTCAACACGCCGTCTAATTGTTCATCAATCTATTTTAGATACTTTTACTATGGCTTTAAAAAAGGCATATGATCAATTGAGAATAGGAAATCCTCTAGATGAAAAAAACCACATAGGACCTCTAATTGATTTTCAAGCTGTAAAATTATATGAAGAGGCTTGTAAGAAAGTTGAAAATCAGGGAGGAAAATGGATTGTTAAGGGAGCTGCACTTGATTCTAAAACCTATGGGAGTGAATGCTATGTTAAACCAGCGGTAGTTTTAATAGATTCAAATGCTGAAGTAATACAAGAGGAAACATTCGCTCCATTACTTTATGTTATTTCTTATAAAGGAACAGTTGAAGACGCTTTAACAATTCAAAACGATGTAAAACAAGGGCTTTCTTCTTCTATTATGTCATTAAATGTTAGAGAAACCGAAACTTTTTTGTCTCATTGGGGTAGTGATTGTGGAATTGCCAATGTCAATATTGGTACATCTGGCGCTGAAATAGGTGGGGCCTTTGGTGGTGAAAAAGAAACAGGAGGAGGCAGAGAAAGCGGGTCAGATGCATGGAAAGCCTACATGAGAAGACAAACCAATACGGTTAACTTTTCAACAGAAATTCCTCTGGCTCAAGGAATAAAATTTGATTTGTAGTTATATGATTCAAAATCTTCCCTTTGTAGGAATAATCATTATTGGTATTACAGCTTTAATAAGTTTCAAAGGATTTAAGGACGACGGTTTTTTTAATTCCTATAGTTTTAAAATTGATAAAATTCGTTCTGGTTCTTATTTGCGACTTTTAAGTTCCGGCTTTTTACATGTTGGTATATCGCATTTACTATTCAACATGATTACCCTTTATTTTTTCATTGGCATTGTAGTTTATGCTTTAGGGACACCTTCTTTTTTGGTTTTATATTTTGTAAGTTTAATAGCCGGAAATCTTTTTGGCTATGGCTATCATTACAATGATCAATATTATACTGCTGTTGGCGCAAGTGGGGCTGTTACTGGTGTTCTTTTTAGTGCTTTACTTTTGTATCCTCAAATAGAATTATACCTTTTTTTTATTCCTATTCCTATTCCTGGATATTTATTTGGTATAGGATACATTCTTTATACATTATATGGAATGAAATCACAAAATGATTCTATAGGCCATACGGCACACTTTGGAGGAGCTATTGGTGGAATTTTTATTACCTTATTACTTAAACCAACAGTGCTTGAGGATACAACTTTAATGCTTTCAGTATTGAGTGTAGCTACCGTTGCAGCAGGAATAATGCTATATCGACAGCAGCTAAAGAAAAAAAATTAAAGTTTCCCAAGAAGTTCTTGAACTTTGCGTTCAAGTTGAATACCTCTTAAATCACGAGACACAATAATACCGTTTTCATCAACAATAAAGGTTGCCGGTATGGCACTAACATCATACAATCTGGCGATAGGATCATTCCAAAACTCAAGATTTGAAACATGTTCCCATATCAATCCATCATCTGCAATAGCTTGAATCCATTTGGGTTTTGTTTTATCTAAAGAAACTCCTACAATTCGAAGGCCATCATTTTTGTGCTCATTATACAACCGAACCAAATTAGGATTTTCAACACGACAAGGACGACACCAACTTGCCCAAAAGTCGATTATAGTCACTTTACCAAGCGATTCTTTTAGAGCCAATATTTTACCTTTAGGATCAGGTCCTTCAAATAATGGCGCTGCTTGTCCAACTTCCGCCTTTTCAGGAACATTTAGAGCTGCATTAATACTTCTGCCAGACTCTGTATTCTTTATGCGTACAGTTAGACTTTCAAACAATTCCTTTGCTTCTTCAATTGGCAAAGTTTTATTCGCTACAAATCGTTCTAAAATCAACACTGAAATAAAAGAATCAGGTGCAGTCCGAATAAAATCCAATTCATATTCTTGAATTTGTAATCGAACTTCTTGATACTGGTCTTGTAAATCTTGGGCAGCTAAAGTGTCTTTAAGAATTAATGCTTGTTGAAGATCATTTCCAATAGCATTAAGCGATGAGATATAAACCTTAGTTTCTGTTTTATACCGCATAAAATCATCGTTTGAAATTGTCCCTGAAGCTCTAGAAGCAACCAAACTGTCTTTAAAAATTTCGACCTCAAGTATACCCCCTTCTACCACAAAAGGAAAAGAGCCTTGAGAGCCATCAACTTGTAAAAAATGGACATTAGGCTCCATTACTTCATATGTAAATTCAAATTTTCCTTCATAAACTGTCAAGGTATCTATTACTTGAGGTTGGTTATTTGCGTCAGCTTTGATATGGAATATTTTACTACCATTATCTAAATCTGAAGTTCCCTTTATTTTTAAGGAATTTATGCCATTTTGACAAGCTATAATTGATACAAAAACAAAAAGGAGTAAAGTAATATTACGAATCATAATAAAAAAATATACGCTAAAGTAATGAAATGAAAGGAAATGAAAAACTTGTCTTAAATTTAGGGCGTCTATTGAAATTACAAATCATTGCCCGTTCATCCATTACATTCTGAATTTAAAGCATTAGAGGCTAAACTTGAAGGAACAATTAAATGGGATAGAATACATCAGTATCTTTATGCCACAGATGCATCTGTTTACAAGCGAAACCCTTTAGCCGTTACATTTCCTAAAAACACTAAAGATTTAAAAGAAATAATTGCTTTTGCTCAGCAAAATAAAGTAGGTCTTATTCCAAGAACTGCAGGGACATCTTTAGCGGGTCAATGTGTAGGTGATGGTATTATAGTTGATGTTTCAAAACATTTTACTAAAATTTTACATATTGATCCTATTCAAAAAACGGTCACCGTTGAACCCGGAGTTAATCGTGATGCATTAAATCAGGTACTTTCTCCATTAGGTCTTTTTTTTGGTCCTAATACGTCAACCTCTCAATATTGTTTAATGGGAGGTATGCTGGGCAATAATTCTTCTGGAACAACTTCAATTCGCTATGGGGTAACGCGTGATAAAGTAATATCAGTGAAAGCTTTATTAAGCGACGGATCAGAAGTGATTTTTAAATCATGTTCAGATTCTGAAATAAAAGAAAAGTTTAAATTATCCAATCTAGAAGGTAAAATTTACAGGGATATTGTAGAAATACTATCTGATCTGAAAGTACAAGAAGAAATAAGAAATGAATTTCCAGAAGCTAGTATCCATAGAAGAAATACTGGATATGCTCTTGATGCTTTAATTGACCAAAGCCCCTTTACTGAAAATGGCCCTTCCTTTAATATTGCTAAACTACTTGCGGGTAGTGAAGGAACTTTAGCTATTACTACAGAAATAACATTTTCTTTAGAGGTTCTTCCTCCTAAATATAGTGTTATGCTTGCTTTACATTTTAAAAGTATTCATGATGCGATGAGAGCAGTTGTTCCTGTGATGAATCATCATTTGTATACCTGTGAATTAATTGACAAAACAATTTTAGATTGTACAAAAGGACACCCCGGTTTTAAAGAAAATCGATTTTTCATTGTAGGAGACCCAAAAGCCATTTTGCTCCTTGAATTAAGAGATAACAGTAAAGAGGTTTTAGCAACTGAGTTAAAAAAATTAGAAACTACAGTAACTACTTCAGGCTTGAGTTATGCAGCTGTACCCTTATGGGAAGAAGCCATTGATAAAGCAAATGCTTTGCGCCATGCAGGTTTAGGTTTATTAGGAAATATGATAGGGGATCAAAAAGCAGTTGCTTGTATAGAAGATACTGCTGTACCCTTACAAAAATTAGCAGATTATATTGATGATTTTGAGCATCTGATGCTTTCTTTTAATCAGAATGTCGTGTACTATGCCCATGCTGGAGCTGGTGAATTACATTTACGTCCCATTCTCAACCTTAAAACAAAAGAGGGTGTTCAGGAATTCAGAGCAATTACAGAAGCAGTTGCTCGATTAGTAAAGAAGTATAATGGCTCTTTAAGTGGTGAACATGGAGACGGTATTGTGCGTTCTGAATTTATTCCAATTGTTGTTGGAGATAAAAACTATAAACTATTTAAACAAATCAAAAACTTATTTGATTCCAATAGAATTTTTAATCCAGGGAAAATTGTAAATCCATATCCAATGGATGAAAAATTGAGAACTTCAATTGAAATTACTCCAGAATTTAATACTGCGTTTGATTTTAGTACAGATCAAGGAATATATCGTGCCTCAGAAAAATGCAATGGTGCTGGTGCATGTCGTTCAACACTTCCAAAGGGAACGCTTTGCCCAAGTTATCGTGCAACCCAAGATGAAAAGCATAACACTAGAGGTAGAGCAAATGTATTACGTGAGGTGCTTGCAAATAATAAAAGTCCAAATGCATTTAATGATTCCGATTTAAAAGAAGTTTTTGATCTTTGCTTGAGTTGTAAAGCCTGTGCAACTGAATGTCCAAGTAGTGTTGATATAGCCACATATAAAGCTGAATTTTTATTTCAATATCATAAATCAAATCCTCCTTCTTTAAGGGACAGGTTATTTGCTTTTTCTGGAAAATTGAGTAAACGGAATCAATCAATTCGGGGTCTACATAATTTTATGCTAAACCAACCCTTACTCTCTTTTTTAATTAAAAAGGGAATTGGAATTGCTTCAAAAAGAACCCTTCCCAAATTAGATAAATCATTATATCATTCGATCTCCCAAAAAGAGTTGCATGGTTTTCATAAAGAGGTATATTTATTTTTGGATGAGTTCACCAATTATCATGAAACTGAAATAGGAAAAGAGGCAATACTTCTTCTTGAAGGATTAGGATATAAAGTAAATTTACTTCCACCATCAGAAAGCGGAAGAACCTATATATCAAAAGGGTTTTTAAATGATGCAAAAAAATGTGCTGACAACAATATTTTAGATTATCATCCCTTACTTTCTGAAAATACACCTCTTATTGGTATTGAACCTTCTGCTATATATACATTTACAGATGAATACATCAAATTATCAAGTTATCCAGAAAAGGCAAAAGGAGTTGCAAAACATTGTTATTTAATTGAAGCATTTTTAGCCAAAGAAATTGATAGTGGTGCTCTTAAACCAGAACACTTTCATTTAGATCAAAAAGAAATTAAAATTCATGCTCACTGTTATCAAAAAGCATTAGGGAATACTGCAGATACATTTAAGATTTTATCACTCCCTAAGAATTATACAGTTCGAATAATGAATACGGGTTGTTGTGGCATGGCAGGATCTTTTGGTTTTGAAAAAGAACATTATGAAATTAGTCAGTTAGTGGGTGAAGAACGCCTTTTCCCTGCGGTCCGAAGAACAAATAAACAAGTTATCATTGCGGCTAATGGCACCAGTTGTAGACATCAAATTTATGAAGGAACTGGGCGTAAAAGCCTACATCCAGTTCAAATACTCTATCAAGCTTTGCAGAAAAAAACTTAAGTAGCAAAGCCTATCCCAAACTTATCCTTTATATTTGAGTTCAAAATTTTAAAATGGCATCAAACTCATTTGGTATCTTATATAGGCTAACCACTTTCGGTGAATCTCATGGCCCTGCTATTGGAGGAATAATTGATGGATGTCCTGCTGGAATTTCTGTAAATTTCGATGCTATACAAAGAGATTTAGATCGACGTAAGCCCGGACAGTCTTCTATCGTTACCCAAAGAAAAGAACCTGATGAAGTTGAATTTTTATCAGGAATTTTTGAAGGAAAAACAACTGGTACTCCTATTGGATTTAGTATTCGAAATACCAATCAAAAATCCCAAGATTATAGTCATATTAAAGCTCAATATCGTCCCTCACATGCAGATTACGTTTATGATGAAAAGTACGGAATTAGGGATTATAGAGGAGGAGGAAGAAGTTCTGCCAGAGAAACAGCAAGTAGAGTAGTAGCTGGTGCCATTGCAAAACAATTTCTTCATCCAATTTCCATTCAAGCATATGTTTCTGCTGTAGGTAGTATTCAATTAGAAAAAGGGCCAGAACAATTAGATTTAACTTTAGCAGAAAAAAATTTAGTTCGTTGTCCTGACCCCCAACTAGCTGCAAAAATGGAAGATTATATCAAACAAGTGCGTAAAGAAGGGGACACTGTAGGTGGAGTTGTAAGCTGTGTAATCAAAAATGTATCTAAAGGTTTAGGAGCACCTGTTTTTGATAAACTTCATGCAGTTTTGGGGCATGCGATGTTATCTATCAATGCAGTTAAAGGTTTTGAATATGGTAGTGGATTTAATGGTGTTAAAATGAAAGGCAGTGAACATAATGATCTTTACCATGAAGACGGTACAACTTTAACCAACCGTTCAGGTGGGGTACAAGGTGGAATTTCAAATGGAATGGATATCTATTTTAATGTAGCATTCAAACCCGTAGCCACAATTATGCAAAAACAAGATGCCCTTACCAAAGAAGGTAAGATAGTAGAAATGCAAGGTAAAGGACGTCATGATCCCTGTGTTGTCCCTAGAGCTGTGCCTATCGTTGAAGCAATGGCTGCATTAGTATTAGCTGATTTTACCCTACTTAAAAGAGCAGATAAAATTTAAATTACCCATAATCAAACATGAAAAAATTGGCATTACACTGGAAAATATTAATTGGAATGGCTCTAGGAGTTTTATTTGGAATAATATTATCCTTTTTCCCTTTTGGTCCTGAATTCATCAAAGATTATATAAAACCCTTTGGTTCACTCTTTATTAATTTATTAAAACTCATTGCAGTTCCGCTTATATTAGCATCATTGATAAAAGGAGTATCTGATCTAAAAGATATTTCTAAACTTTCTCAAATGGGAGGGCGAACTATTGTTATCTATTTAATCACAACCCTCACAGCTGTCTCAATAGGTTTAGTATTGGTAAATTTAATTCAACCTGGAAAATCAATTAGTGTCGAAACTCGACAAGAACTTGTAGAAGCCTATGCCTCAGATACTAAAGAAAAACAGGAAGCTGCTGCTAAACAGAGAGAAGCAGGTCCACTTCAACCTTTAGTTGATGTAGTACCATCGAATATAATTAGTGCAGCTTCAGATAACCGTAATATGCTTCAAGTTATCTTTTTTGCATTGTTTTTTGGTATAGGAATGATTTTACTACATGAAAAGACAGTGCACCCGGTTAAAGATTTTTTTGACTCTTTAAATGCAATTATTTTAAAGTTAATTGACCTCATTATGTTGTCAGCACCCTTTGGTGTGTTTGCCTTACTTGCTGCATTGGTTGTTGAAGCTCCTAGTCTGGAACTTTTCCAAGCATTAGCATTGTATGCTATTACATTACTTATAGGGTTGGCTTGTATGATTTTAGTTTACGTTATAATTGTCAAAATATTTACACAACGAAGCCCTTCATTCTTTATGAAGGGAATTGCTCCTGCTCAGCTTTTAGCTTTTTCTACAAGTTCAAGCGCTGCAACTTTACCAGCAACTATGGAATGTGTAGAAGATAATTTAGGTGTAGACGAGGAAGTGTCAAGTTTTGTTCTTCCTATTGGTGCTACAATTAATATGGATGGTACATCTGTTTATCAAGGGGTAGCTGCAGTGTTTATTGCACAGGCATTTGGACTCGATTTAAGTTTTACAGCGCAATTAGGCATTGTATTTACTGCCACGTTAGCATCTATTGGAACCGCTGCAGTTCCAAGCGCAGGTATTGTTATGTTATTAATTGTTTTAGCTCAAGCTGGAATTCCAGAGGCAGGATTGGCATTAATATTTGCTATTGATAGACCTTTAGATATGTGTCGAACTATTGTAAATGTTACTGGCGATGCAGCTGTTTCCATGTTAGTAGGTAAATCTCTCGGGAAATTAAAAGAAGCACAAAAAGCGTGAGTATCTTTTTTATTATAAATTTGAATTTTGACTTAGTTTATTATCTACTTTTTCTTTAGTCAAAAGTTCATTTTAATTACAAAAATTTGTGTTGATATTTTTTATTAGGTAAGGGGCACTCAGAAAATTTCCCAAACCATTGGTATCGGATTTTTGCAATAAATTGATAAGCTTTTTTTGTCCATTTAGTAGGTAATAATGATAGCAATAAAAATATTTTCCATCCACCTCCTAATGCATTTATAATTGTAAATATAGCTCTGTCTTCAGTTAGAATCTTATTTTCTTTAATTGCTAATATAGAATCATATTTTAAAAGGGAATGGTTGTTTTTTAATTCCCATTTTTTAGCCCATTCTCCATTTAAGGATGAAAACTGAAGACGATTATTTCTATCTAAACGGCATAAAAATCGTACCCAAAAATGACAGAATACACAAATTCCGTCAAAAAGAATAATTATTTTGGTCATCGTTTCTTTTTTTCTGAAGCAACAAATATCAATTGTTCTATATTGACTTGTGTAGTAAATTGACCATAGTTTACAATTGCTAGATTTTTTTTAAAAGATTCTATGGTTCCAATAGATCGACCGTCCTCTAGACGAACACGATCACCAACCCTTAATTCAATTTTTGAAATTAGGGATAACTCATGTTTTTCAATACGCTTTTCTTTTTTCTTTTCTTTACGTACCTGATTTAAAGTTTTTTGTAATTCAACCTCTTGCTTTTTCTTTACATCTCTTTCTTTTTTAGCAATTGTACCTGATTTTCTTTTACGTTTTGAATTTTCAGTTTCTATAAGCTGAAGTAATGATGCAATTAAAGGGCGTTTTTTATTAGTTTCAAAAAAACGTTCGGCAATACGATTTACTTTATCTCCTAATTGTATCATACGTTGATGATGGTCATAAAGCTCTTGATAACTGTATAATTTAGCTTTTAGTTTTGCATTTATTGTTTCCAATTCCTCACTTTCTTTAGCCGCTTTTTGCTCTTGAGATTTTAAGGACTGTTCAGTTTTTTGAAGTGATGTTCTTTCTTTTTGAAGTTTTGCAATGGTAGCATCAAAGCGTACTTTACCTTTTTCAATTTTCTTTTTTGCCCGATTGATTAGGCTGTAGGGCAATCCATTTTTTTGAGCTACTTCAAATGTAAATGAACTACCAGCTTCCCCCATAACTAATTTAAATACTGGTTCTAGGGTTTTGTTATCAAATTGCATATTGGCATTAATCATGCATCGCTTTTCGTCGGCTAAGGCTTTTAAATTTGCGTAATGAGTTGTAATGAGACCATAAGCATTACGGTCATAAAAATCTTCTAAAATAGCCTCTGCTAGTGCACCCCCCAATTCTGGGTCTGAACCCGTTCCGAATTCATCAATTAAAAAAAGAGTAGAGGCTGAACATTTTTTTAAAAAATATTTCATGTTATTAAGCCTGTATGAATAGGTGCTTAAATGATTTTCAATAGATTGATTATCACCAATATCTGTTAAAATTCTATCAAAAAAACAAGCTTTGCTACGCTCATGAACTGGAATTAATAAACCACTTTGCAACATAAGTTGAAGTAAACCGATAGTTTTTAGTGTAATACTTTTTCCACCAGCATTTGGACCAGAAATTACTACAATACGTTGTTCATGGTGTAAAGTAATGTCTTGCGGAAAAGTGGGTTTGTTTTCTCTTTGATGCGTACTATAAAGTAAAGGATGAAATGCATCTTTATAATCAAGAATGATTTTTTCTGTATTGATTTCGGGTAATATACCATTAATCTCTCTTGCATAACAAGCTTTTGCATATACACAATCCATTTTAAGTAAAAACTCATGCTGGGTTTTTAAATATGCTGAAAAAGGTCTTATAAAATCCGTGAGATTTTGAAGAATTTTATTGATTTCTTCTGTTTCTTCAAATTTTAGGTTGTTTAATTCACGTGATAAAGCGTGAGTAGTTTCAGGCTCTATAAATACAATGCTTCCTGTTTTTGAACTTCCAAGTACAGCCCCCTTTACTTTTCTACGGTACATTGCTTTAACAGCAAGCACTCTTCGATTTTCTTGAACAGATTCTCGAATATCATCTAAATAATCTGCTTGAGCATATAGTCGAAGTGCTTTATTAAAACTTGTTCCTATTTTAGATCGTAGAAAATTTATTTCCTTTCGAATTCGATATAATTCTTCAGATGCTCGATCACGTACCTCACCAAATCGATCTATTACATTGTCAACAGCCGCTTTAATTTCCTTTTCTTCATAAATCGATGTTGAATAATTAAATAGAGTAGGATAGTAGGATTTGAATTTAATTAAAAACTTGAGTAATGTGTTTGATGAATCAGTGTTTGATGCAATATTCCTAAATGTTTCAATATCAAGTATACTATTTTCAATTCTGAGTAAGGAAATGGCTGCAGAGCAATCTTCAAATCCGTGGTTTGGAATTCTATTTTCATTGTCAAATGATGCTCTAAACTCTGAGGTGGCTTGAAGCATATCCATTAACACTACTTTGTCATTCCCAGGAATTAAATTGTTTATATTCTCTTTTCCTAAAGGGGTAATGGCGTGTAAAGCACATTGACGAAGTACCTCTCTATATTCAAGATCTTCCAACGTTTTTAATGGAATTTTAGCCATGTGTTTTATTACCTTAGCCTGCAAAAGTAATAAATTCATGAAGGTTCAGATACATCCCAGTTGGGAATTCGCCCTTAGAAAGGAGTTTGAATCGACCTATTTTCATGAGCTCACCACCTTCGTCAAGAAAGAATACAAAGAAACTATTTGTTATCCTAAAGGACCATTAATTTTTTCTGCATTTAATCGTTGTCCAATTGAAAAAGTTAAGGTGGTTTTACTTGGCCAAGATCCTTATCATGGAGAAGGTCAAGCTGAAGGGTTGTGTTTTTCTGTTCCAGAGGGAATTTCTCATCCACCTTCCTTAATTAATATCTTTAAAGAAATTAAGAATGATTTAAATCTTCCTTATCCTAAAAATGGTAATTTAAATCGCTGGGCTAGTCAAGGAGTTTTGCTGCTTAACGCTACACTTACCGTTCGAGCGCATCAACCGGGTAGTCATCAAAATAAAGGCTGGGAACAATTTACAGATAGTGTGATACGTTATTTGTCTGATCAACAAACACATTTAGTTTTTATGCTATGGGGTGGTTATGCCAAACAGAAAAGTAAATTTATTAACGCTTCTAAACACCTTGTTTTAACTACTGGACATCCCTCCCCTTTAAGTGCAAATAGAGGATACTGGTTTGGAAACAAACACTTTAGTAAGTGTAATGCCTATTTAGAAAGTCATGGGAAAATAGGTATTCAATGGTAGTTTTATGAATTATCCACCAACACGTTTGACCTTATGTCCCATGCTGATCAAAAGAGTGATTATTTGATCTCGATAATTTCCTTGAATAATTATATCTCCATTTTTTTCAGTGCCTCCTACACCAATTGCTTTTTTTAAGGATTTGGTCAGTTCCTTAATTTCAGCTGTAGTCCCTTCAAAACCTTTAATTACTGTTACTGTTTTACCTCCACGTCCTTTATTGCTGAAATGCGCATCTAAATACTGTATTTTTCGAGTTTCTTCAAAAATTTTTTCTGGTTCAGGATCAGGTTCAAGATTCGTAAAATGAATTTTCGAAAGCTCTTCAAAACTGCTAAATTTCTTTGTCATTTAAAAAAACTAATTCACGCTAAAATAGTATTTTAGAAAAAAAGTAGCATGAATTTTAGAATTCTTATTTTTCTAATCAGTTTGACTAGTATGGCACAAGATCTTCCTTTTTCAACACTTCCTTCTGCTCCAGAGACCCTAAATGTATCCTCTTCATTAAATCGTATGATTCAAGGCTTAGGTTTTCGTTTTTATTGGGCAACTGAGGGACTAAGGACTGAAGACTTAGCCTATCAGCCTTCTGAAAATGCTCAAAATACTTTGGAAACGATTGCCCATATTTACGGGCTATCAGACGTTATTTTAAAAACAGTGCAAGGTAAAGTTGCTGAACGCCCTCCAAGACAAACACCTACAGAATTTGTTTCTTTAAGAAAAGAAACACTTAAGTTACTCGAACAGGCTTCATATATAGTGTCTCAACTTAAAGATGAGGAAATCGAAAAATTAAAAATTCAATTTTTAAGGGGGGAGCAAACAACTAGTTTTCCAATATGGAATTTATACAATGGTCCTCTTTCTGATGCGCTTTATCATACTGGTCAGGTAGTGAGTTTTCGCCGATCTTCGGGAAATCCAATAGCTAATGGGGTAAATGTCTTTTTAGGAATAAAACAATAATTATTGTTCGACTTAATTGTCACGATTTTCAAAGTTTTCTTTATCCTTTTCAATAGCCCGATTTACAATCAGATAAATCAATATTCCTCCTCCGAGGATATACATAAAGAAATCCATTTATTCAACGATCACGGCAGTGCCGTAGGCTAAAATTTCTGAACAACCTTGCATCACCATAGATGTTGTTAACCTAACATTAACTATTGCATTTGCTCCCATGCTTTCTGCATCTTTTATCAAACGTTGTAAGGCTTGTTCTCTAGAATCTGCTTGCAATTTTGTGTATTCGGATATTTCACCTCCAACAATATTTTTTAATCCAGCAAAAATATCTCTTCCAATATTTCTAGCTCTTACAGTACTGCCTCTTGCAATACCCAAAGTTTCTTTTATTTTTTTATTAGGAAGGGTAGGGGTGTTAACTAAAATCATAATGAATCAAAAAGGGTTTTATCTATGTTTGGAAATAAAGATAGTGCGTTTTTATAATAAATTTTTTGAAGAATGGAATCGGGTAGGGCTAAGCCGTATATTTTCCAATGCGCATGTCGTTTTCTGTAATAATCAAAATACTCATCATTGGTTTCTAAAACTCGGAAATAAGTGTAGTATTCAGAAACTGAATAGCTATCTTTTCCAAATAGTATTCTATCTTGGTATTCAATAAAAAATTGACGCGCCCGTTGGGGTTGTCGACCTAATTCAGCCAATACAGCTCCTATTTCAGTGTATACGTTAGGGTAGCGATCAAGGTGTCTGCTCAAACGATCTAAATCATTTCCCATCCATCCCAAGTGAGCATTGATAAAAAGGGTGTTAGGATGATTTTCAAAAATTGCGTGTTGCTCTGCAAGCACTTCTTCAAAAGAGGGATTAGTAGCAGGATCTCGATACCGACCCGGTTTTTGACGTAGTTCCAACCAGCGTTCATTGAATTTGTCTTTTGGATCCCAAAATGATGAAGGTTCTCCAGAATGGATAAGTACGGGAATTCCATTTTTACCACATGCATCCCAAACAGGTGCTAAACGAGGATCGTTTATTGCAATTCGTTGACCCTTTGAATCACGATCTGTTAACCCAAGTGATTTATATACTTTTAAGCCTATAACACCTGCCTGAACAGCAGAATCGATGAGTTCCGTTTGAGTTTCAGCAAAATTATCATCGTCAATAGACTCAAAATCAATATTGAGAAATAATCCAAACCGATTAGGTGCATTTTTTTTTATATTATTCAAAGATTGTTGAAGATATAGGCCTCTAAAGCCACTTAAGTTAACCATAAAAGCCATGTTTAAACTGTCCATTTCCTGTATCAAATTGGATAGATTTTTAATGGGCATGTCAAATTGATGGTTGTGAACATCTACAAAAGGATATTTTGATCGAGTTAAACGAGTTTGCTTAACTTTTAAAGTTGATTTAGGACTGTATTCCTCAACATCCATGAGATTATTCTTTTCTTGAATCTTATCAATCATATAATAGGTAAGTCCACCAATAAAAACAAGGACAAAAGCGATCTTGAGGAGAATTCCTAAACCTTTAAAAATACGGTACATTAGTCTATAGATAAAACAACTTGTGAAGTATCCCATCGCATCCTTAGCAGATTATCAACAAAATCAATTGTGAATTGCTCTACAGAGTCATCTAAAGATTGAACAGGTACATTGATTTTCATTATTATCCCAGCGGGGTCAGGTTCTGAAGCGCTTAACCCAGAGGCATTTTCATGGATAACTAACACCCAATTTTCTGCATATGGATAGGTATACATGCCATAGGTACCGGCATTTATTTGACGTCCTGCTAAGGAAATACTTTCTTTTGTTGAAAGGGTCGTAATAAAATTGGCCCCTAAACGCCAATATTCTCCATAGGGAACAAGGGCTCCATTTGCTTTTTCACCAAAAATGAGTCTATTTTTTTTGTAAGGACGGTAATATTCAATTTCAACTGTATTGTTTTGAGCATTGTAAACTGAATTACCATAAGGACTTTTAGGATTTATATAAAGTGAGTAGATGAAATAACCTCCTATAACTATAACTAGTGCAAGAAGAGAAAGAAGTATAATTTTAATTTTTTTCATAACGAGAAGTGGGTTAGTTTTATGTTGCGAAATTACAATAATATATCTTTTATCAATTTTACATAATATAAATTATCGTTACAATTTAATTAAGTAAAAAATGATACAAAAACAAATCGTTTTTAGATATTGATAAATATTCGTTAAAAATTGTAGTTTTAAAAAATTAGAATAATAACGTATGTTAATTCGTATCTCACTCTTATGTTATTTGTTAATAATTTCCTGTCAAAATAAGACAACACAAGATATTAAGCGACCAAATATACTTTTTGTTTTTGCTGACGATCAACGTGCAGATGCATTAGGTTTAGGAGAAAATCCATATATAAAAACTCCCACCATAGATGCTTTAGCCCAAAATGGTATTCGATTTGATAATTGCTATGTTATGGGTGGACATCACGGAGCAATATGTGCCCCTAGCAGAGCAATGCTTATGAGTGGAAAAAATTTATTTAATGTATATGATCGTCTAGACGGAGTGTTAACTTTGCCCAAATATTTGAGTCAATTTGGTTATAGAACTTTTGGAACAGGAAAATGGCATAATGGAGCAGCTAGTTTTGAAGCTACTTTTCAAGAGGGTAAAAATATTTTTTTAGGTGGCATGAGTGACCATTTTAATGTACCCTGCCAAGATATTCAAGCTGACGGCACCTTGGGTAAAATTACCTACAAACAATTTTCAACAGATTTATTTGCTGAGGCAGCAAATGAATTTTTAAAAAAAACACATACTCAACCGTTCTTTTGTTATGTGGCATTCACTGCTCCACACGACCCACGTTCACCTGCCATTCAATATCAAATTTTAGCTGAAGAAAAGTCAATTCCACTTCCTCAAAATTTCATGCCCCTTCACCCCTTTATATTTGATGATTTTAATGTGCGTGATGAAACCCTTGCCCCATGGCCACGCTCACCAGAACTAATTCAATCCTCTTTAGCTGAGTATTATTTATTAATTGAGCATATTGATAATCGTGTTGCGGATCTCATTGAAACTTTAAAAAATAAAGGGGTATACGACAATACCATTATCATTTATGCAGCAGATAATGGTTTAGCTCTGGGGAGTCATGGTTTATTGGGAAAACAAAACCTTTATGAACACAGTACAAAAGTTCCTTTAATTATAAGCGGTCCAGGGATTCCTAAAAATGAAGTAAAAGAGGCATTAGTGTATTTGTATGACCTATTTCCAACCTTGACAGACCTATTACACATTCCTCTACCTGAAGATATTGATGGAAAAAGCATACTCCCCATAATCAAAGGTGAAAATACTACGGTACGAGAAACACTCTATACTGCGTATAGAAATACTGTTCGAGCGGTTCGTGATAAAGACTGGAAATTAATTCGTTATCCACAGATTGATTTTACTCAACTTTATAATTTAAATAACGATCCAAACGAAATTGAAAATCTAGCCAATTTCCCCGAACATCAAACACAATTGGACAAAATGATGCAAATACTAGTTCTTGAGCATCAAAAAAATAAAGATACTATGAATTTATATCCAACTCAAATTCAAGAAAAAGACTATGACTATCGTCTATTAAAACAAACGCCAGATCGACATCAACCTCATTATATTCTTGAAAAATATTTCTATCCATATCAAAAAGTCAAAGCTAATCCCTGAACATAAACAATTTATCAATTAAACATCCAAGAATTGCGCAAGTCTTTAGCAGCTTGTGGAGCATCAGGGTTTTCTACTAGTCCCTGAACGATAGCACTTGGTTCACCTACCGTTCCGCTTAAGGTAAGTTCTTGTCCATCACGTTGAAGGATTACACTAAATTCTTTATTAGCTCCCCACATGAAAGTTGGAGTAAAAATTGCATTAATAGCATCTCCATTTTCAGGTTTTATTTCAGGAAAACGTTGATCGTTTAACCCTAGAAATAAATCTCCCAATTGAACTCCTAATGACTCTAGTGTTGAATTAAGACCCGTTACAACATATTGCACAACACCATCTGAATTGGCTTGAGGACGAAAAAAAGGCATTTGTTTGTTTTGAAATAAAATACCTGGAAGTGGAGAATTCACCTCCCCCTCCATCAAGCCCACCTTAGCAAAATAGGTAGTATAATCAATTGGGGTATTTCCGATTACATGCATATTGAAAAACGAACCCACCTCTGGATAGGTCATTTCTACAATTTCATTAATTAAATCAATGTCTTTAAATGGTTTTTCTGTTCCGTATTTCTTTGCTAAATTTTGCATTACCCATAAAATTCCTTTTTCACCGCTACTTTTTTCCCTGATAATAAGGTCCAGGCACATATTAATTAAAGCTCCTTTCTGATATACATTAGCATAATTTGAAGCATAGGGTTCGTCTACAATTCCAGCACTCATTTCAGTAAAAGAAAGTGCGTCATCGTAGCGGCTTGAAAATTGAACTTTTTCAAGTATCCTGCCATAAAAATCTTGAGCGTCAATTAAGCCTTGATTAATTTGGAATAGATTTGCAAAATATTCGGTTGTCCCCTCATACATCCACAAATGTTGTGACATTAAGGCTTTATTGTATTCAAAATCATGAATCTCTTCCGAATGAATATTCAAGGGTGTTAGCGTGTGAAAAAACTCATGTGAAACAACATCCACAAGACTTTGAGTTAATTCTTCTGATTGCATATCGTCTACAAAAACAACGGTTGTTGAAGTGTGGTGTTCTAGTGCTCCCATCATTCCTCCAAAATATTGAAGGTCATTCATGTCCATCAAATGAAGAAGAATATCATAACTTTTAGTATTATTTGCTTGACCAAGGAATTTTTTTTGAGCGACCATCATTTCTTGAATAGCTGATTGATAATTTTCAGCTTTATGCTTTCCAGAAGGAGAATAAATGGCTAATCCAACCTTTATATTATCTAAATCAAAACTAACAGCATTAGGAGCACTATATAAAATAGGATTATCAATAATATGAAAATAGCGTTGTGCTAAAAACACATCATTTTTTTCACTAGAAGAAAAAACAGGTAATGAAGTGAAGGGTTTTAATGTTTCTGGTGAAAGAACTTCTAATCGATAAGGAATGTCTTTTAGGCCATCAAAATAACCTATCATACTATGTAAATTAAGTAAATAGGTACTGTCCTTTTCAAAATTTGTTCCTCCCATAGGATAAATTTGCGCTCCATCAGGCCCATCAAAAGTATCATTAGCCCAATAGGTAATTTTACTTAATTTTTTGGCTCCGCTAATTTTCCAACTATTTTCATCTATTGAAGTTACTTCTAAAGCCTTTCCTTTATTATCTAAAGCCTGAAGTCGATTAATAAACCTACCAAAGTTTGAATATTCATATGTTCCGGGAACAATTTGAGGAATATAAAATACAATTTCCGTATTATTTAACTTAGGTGGCGTTATCTCAATAAATACTTGATCCTCTTGAACATTGATTAAATCAATTTTTGCTTGAATTTCAGAGGGTATATTTATGTTTTTTAATGATGAACAGCCCACAAAGGCTACAGTGATTGAAAAAGTTAAAAAATAGTTTAAAACTGAGGTTAAAGTCATGATAATAAATTGAATTAAATTATGGATTCACCGTTAAGATCGGTGGTAAGGAGTTCTGACATGTAATCGAAAAAAGGACGTACAGCCCAAAAATGTTCTACAATTGTTTGTTGAAAGGAGGATTCCACTACTTCCTTATTTGTAAAGGATTTTGTGAAAATAAATTGTTTTTTCTTAATAAGAGAAATGTAAGGATGTTCTTTTGAAAACCCTTTAGGGGCCGTTTTTACTTCATCCCCTTTTATTTCACCCCAAAAAGAAGTAATTGTTTTTTGTTGAAGTACAGATTGCATTTCCTTTCCGTCTTGTTCAATTTCTTTTCGAATTCGAAGTAAATCTTCATTAGAAGGATCCCAAAATCCACAAGCAATAAAACTATCTCCTGGACTGATATGAATGTAATATCCTCCTCTTAACAATGGTTTTTTTCTATGAAAAGCGATACTTAAATGAGTTTTGTATGGGGTCTTGTCTTTAGAAAACCGAACATCTCTGTAAATTCTAAAAACTTTTATTTCATCCACTTCATCTTTAGCATTTAAAGCAATTTGAATTTCATTTCCAAATGACTTCATAGTATTTTGATGTTGAACATACTCATTTTTATGTTCCTCAAACCAATCACGTTGATTATTCTCTTTGAGTTGGTTTAAAAAATCAAAAATAGCAAGAGAAAGACTTTTCATGATTGAAATTTTAAAGTGTTGGTGTTTCGGTATGTACCCATTTTTTAATCTTATCTTCTAAATATGACAAAGGTATACATCCTGATTCAAGCACAATGCGATGGAAATGCTTGATGTTAAAATCTGAGCCTAATGCAGTTTCTGCATAAGCTCTTAATTCTTTAATTTTTAGCTGTCCTACTTTGTAAGATAAAGCCTGCCCAGGGTTCGCCATATATCGTTCTACCTCTGAAATAATACTAGCTTCAGATTCTGCTTCATTTTCTATAGAATACTGTATAGCTTTCTCACGTGTCCATCCTTTTGCATGCAATCCGGTATCTACAACCAAACGAATTGCTCTGTGAATTTCGGCTCCCAACATACCGAAATATTGATACGGATCTTTATACAATCCCAATTCTTTTCCTAGGGACTCTGTATACAAGGCCCATCCTTCACCATAAGCACTATACCATAAATCTTTTCGAAAGGAAGGTAAATTTTCATTTTCCTGTTGTAAGGATATTTGAAAATGATGTCCTGGAATAGCTTCATGTAAAAAAAGATCTTCATCTGATAAAATATTGTATTCTGTCACATTGGGTATCGGAACATAAAAAATGCCTGGACGCGTACCATCAAGGGATCCTTGATTGTATTCTGCACTTGCTGAGGCTTCTCTAAATGCTTCTGTTCTACGCACTTCAAAAGCCGTTTTAGGCTGCAATTCAAATAAGCGATTCACTTGGGGCAACATGAGTTCTTTTATGCTGTAAAAATGATCTATTACTTGTTGTGCATCTGTAAAGGGCATTAATTCTTTTCGTGTTCTTACATGATCAAAAAACGCTTTTAAATCGCCCTTAAATCCGACTTGATCTTTAATTTTCTCCATTTCACTTTGGATACGCGCTACTTCATTCAAACCTAATGTATGGATTTCCTCTGCTGTCATATCTGTAGTTGTGTACAGGCGAATAGCATATTGATAATACGCATCACCCTCGGGTAAAGCGTTAAAGCCACTTGTTTCTCTCGAGGCTTCAAAGTATTCACCATTCATAAATTCAACTAAATCAGAGTATGCGGGAATAATTTTATTCTGAACCATTGCAGCATAGGCTTCTGAAAGTCGGCTTCGGTCTTCTTCAGAAAAGTCTTCGGGAAGGTTTCGAATGGGTGAATAAAACAAATGCTCATCCCATTGTGTTGTACTCATTACTTCCAATTGAGGTATTACTTTTTGTACTAAAGAAGTAGGCAAAACCCATCCTAAAGCAATACCCTCCTTCATATTCTCTTTCGCGCTTTTTAGCCAGCTTAGGTACCCTTCAATACGAATCAACCAATTGTCATAATCCTGAGGGGTTTTGAAGGGTTGAGCTCCCTTTCCACTCGCCAATTGCCCCATGGTGAGCTGGAAACTCCACATTTGATCAATTGGCATAAGGTCTTTGGGAAATTTATCTGCTTGTAAATACATTTCACATTCCCAAATCAAAACTTTTTTACTCAGCTGTTGCTCTTCTGATAATGCTGAATCTGAAAAGTTAACTGCCTCGCTTAAGTACGATTGAAAAAATGCTTTTTCTTTTGTTTTAAATGTAGAGGAAAGAAAGTTTGGCAAAGTATCATTATACCTGGTATCTCCTTGTAATGTTGCATTTATTCGGTATAGCTTGATATTATCTTGATAATAATTTTCTAAAAATTCATCAAAAGCCACCGAACTTATAGATTTATCATTTTGACAGGCCAAAAAGACGACACCGAAACAAACTATTAGGTATTTTTTCATATACAATATGATTTTTTGGGCAAGCTCAAAAGTACATTTTTTTAAATACTCTACTTAATGGGAGCTATTTTTTTCTTTTTTCTAATATTTTAACAATATCCTCTAAACGGTACCCTTTAGCTTGAAGTAAAATCAATAAATGGAAAAGTAAATCAGCACTTTCGTTTAAGAACAAATCCGAGTTGTTATCTTTTGATTCAATTACTGTTTCTACAGCTTCTTCCCCAACCTTTTGGGCAATTTTATTAATTCCTTTTCTGAATAAAGATGCAATATAACTATCGTCTTGATCGTTATGTTTTCGATCGTTTATGGTTTCTTCAAGCTCAGATAAAAACCCGAAGGAGGTTGTGTTTTTTTCGTTCCAACACGTATCTGCACCCGTGTGGCATGTAGGGCCCTTAGGGTTGGCTTGAATCAAAAGAGTATCGTTATCACAATCGATGCGAATGTCAACCAGTTCAAGAAAATGACCGCTCTCCTCCCCTTTGGTCCAAAGTCGCTTTTTGCTTCTACTGAAAAAAGTAACCCGCTGAGTGAGTTGGGTTTGTTGTAATGCTTCGGCATTCATATAGCCCAGCATTAATACTTTAGCTGTAGTAGCATCTTGAATAATAGCAGGAACAAGTCCTTCTTTTGATTTAGTAAAGTCTATGTTCATAACATGTTAAAGTCTAACGGGAATTTTTTGTTTTTGCAATTCGCTTTTTAGTTCTGGAATGGAGATTTCACCAAAGTGAAATACACTTGCCGCTAAAGCGGCGTCCGCTTTGCCTTCAGTAAAGGTAGCACTAAAATGAGATATGTTTCCAGCGCCACCAGAAGCAATAATCGGAATATTTACGATTTGTGAAAGTTCGGCTAATGCTTCATTGGCAAACCCCTTCTTCGTTCCATCATGATCCATAGAGGTAAACAAAAGCTCACCGGCACCCCGTTGTTCTACTTCTTTTGCCCAATCAAATAAATTTAAAGTTGTGGGTACTTTTCCGCCTACTAAATGAACTTTCCACTTCCCCTCTATCTGTTTGGCATCAATAGCAACTACGATACACTGACTGCCAAATTGGTAGGCCATTTCATCTATCAAATTTGGAGTTTTCACTGCTGCTGAGTTTATGGATACTTTATCCGCGCCATTTTTTAAAAGAATTTCTACATCTTCAAGATCGCCAATTCCCCCTCCAACAGTGAACGGTATGTCAATGGCTGATGCCACTTTAAGTACTAAAGCTGCAAGTGTTTTTCGTTTTTGCTCTGTAGCGGAGATATCTAAAAAAACTAATTCATCAGCATTTTCTGATGCGTACTTAGAAGCCAATTCAACTGGGTCTCCAGCGTCACGTAAATTGATAAAATTGATTCCTTTTACCGTGCGACCGTTTTTTATATCCAAACAAGGAATTATTCTTTTGGTCAGCATATTAAGAATTTGATTGGTTTAAATCCACATTTTTATAAAACCCAAGGTCTTGATTTGTAAGTTGCTTGATCCAAAAGGCAATTTGACCTACATGATAGGAAAAATGCTCTACGGCATGAAGTACAACTCCTAATCCGGAAAGTGTAAACCCTTGTACTTTTCTGTATGTAGTATATTCTTTAGCCTCGGTTTTTTGAATTACTTCTACAGCCTGATGTATTGTTCTCTCTAAATGTTCCAATAATTCTTTTTTACTCATTCCCCCTTGAATTGAAAATTCTAGGTCACGTTTCCGTACATCGTATTGGCATCCTAGTGAAGAAATAATGTATTGTCTCATGTTTCCACAAATATGTACTATTTGATTTCCTAAGGCTAACCCATTTTTTTGAGGATAAAGCCAAAGTTGTTCCTCATCTATACTGCTAAAAGCCAACAGAATCATACGTTGTCCTTCTCTTAATCTGAAGATGGAATTGTTTTTAAATTCATCAAGTATAAGATTCTTCATCAGGCTTGATTTAAAATAAATTGTGAAAGTTGTTTCAAAGAAATCCGGTTTTCATAGATCGCTTTTCCTATGATGGTTCCTTCACATCCCAAATCACGTAATTGAGGTAGTTCTTCAAATCTAGAAATCCCCCCTGAAGCAATTAAACGCAATTGGGTTTTCGATAAAATTTGTTGGTATAAATCAAAAGAAGGTCCCATTAACATTCCGTCTTTACTAATGTCTGTACAAATGGAATACACAACCCCTTGTGCTTGGTATTGGGTTAAAAAATCAAATAATTTTAGTTTGGAGGTTTTTAGCCAGCCATTAGTAGCAATAAATTCACCCTTAACATCTGCACCCAAAATAATCT
Source organism: Flavobacteriaceae bacterium (assembly GCA_023257625.1). GTDB lineage: Bacteria > Bacteroidota > Bacteroidia > Flavobacteriales > Flavobacteriaceae > MS024-2A. The sequence continues at coordinate 27,209 of JALRBW010000007.1, forward strand.
TTTTAGGTCCATAAGTAACTAACCACTGTAAAAAAACATCGGGTTGTTTTATGGCTATACTTCCCGCAGTTACTTGATTTGCTCCAGATTCAAAAGCGATTTTTACATCCTGGTTTGTCTTAAGTCCTCCTCCAAAATCAATTGATAATTGCGTTTGCGTTGCAATTGTTTCAAGGACTTTATGATTGACAATATGTTTTGATTTAGCACCATCTAGATCAACTAAATGAAGGTATTTTATTCCATGGTCTTCAAAAGCTTTGGCTACTTCAAGTGGATTTTCATTGTAGATTTTTTGAGTTTGGAAATCCCCTTTGGTTAACCGAACACATTTCCCTTCAATGATATCAATAGCAGGTATTATTCTCATCACGTTAAGTTCAGAAAATTTTGTAATACAACCTGACCAGCTTTACTGCTTTTTTCTGGATGAAATTGAACGCCATAAAAGTTTCCTTTTTGAACGGCAACACTATATAAACCATCATAATTACTTTGAGCAATAGTTTCAGGTATCACAGGAACAAAATAGGAATGGACTAAATACATATATGTACCTGATGAAAGATGTTCAAAAAGGGAAGACTGTAAAGATTGAATTGAATTCCAACCCATTTGGGGCACTTTGACCTGAGAAGAAAATCTTTTTACTGTAGCCGATAATATGCCTAGTCCTTTTACATTACCCTCTTCGGTTTTTTCACATAAGAGTTGCATTCCTAAACAAATTCCTAAAACAGGTTGAGTTAATCGAGGTAAAAGCAAATCTAATTTGTTTTGTTTTAGTTTTACCATTGCACTTTGTGCTGCACCTTGCCCTGGAAAAATTACCTTATCAGCTTGCTGAATGGTATTAGCATCGGAGGTTAGAATACTGGTAACCCCTAGCCGCTCTATAGCAAATTGTAAACTTTTTGTATTTCCTGCACCGTAATCTATGATAGCAATATTCATTTTATAATACTCCTTTTGTTGAAGGCAAAATCATTCTATCTGGGTCTCTTTGTATTGCCATTTTTATTGCTTTTGCAAAGGCCTTGAAAATAGCTTCTATTTTATGATGTTCATTAGTGCCTTCTGCTTTTATATTTAGATTTGCTTTAGCACCATCAGAAAAAGATTTGAAAAAATGAAAAAACATTTCTGTAGGCATATCTCCAATTTTTTCACGTTTAAAATCAGCATCCCATACAATCCAATTTCGCCCTCCAAAATCAATTACAACTTGCGCTAAACAATCATCCATTGGTAAGCAAAATCCGTAACGTTCCATACCTAACTTATCCCCTAAGACTTGGTAAAATGCTTCCCCTAATGCAATTGCAGTATCTTCAATAGTGTGGTGTTCATCAACATGTAAATCACCTTTAACATGTATTGTCAAATCCATTCCGCCATGCCGTGCCAATTGATCTAACATGTGATCAAAAAAAGGTAATCCGGTATCTATTTTGCTTTTACCAGTTCCCTCTAGAGAAATCTCTATACTGATTTGGGTTTCATTTGTTTTGCGTTGATATGAAGTTTTTCGGGGCTGTAATTTTAAATAAGTGTAGATTTCTTTCCAAGCTGTTGTACTAAAAACCACAGCCTTTTGTGCCTCAGTGTTACTTTCTTCAGCTCCTAAAGTGGGGTCGTTAGCGATGAAAATTCCTTGACAACCTAAGTTATTTGCCAATTCCATGTCGGTAATACGATCACCTATTACAAAAGAATTTTTAAGATCAAAAATATTAGTGTTCATGTAGTGTGTAAGCATACCCGTTCGTGGTTTTCGTGTTGGCGCATTGTCTATAGGGAAACTTTTATCAATAAAAACTTCATCAAAAACTACTCCTTCATTTTTAAAACTTTGAATTATAAAATTATGAATTGGCCAAAAGGTTTCTTCAGGAAAAGAGGGAGTACCTAAACCATCTTGATTAGTTACCATTACAAGACTATATTCTAATTCTTTTGCAATTTTTCCCAAATAAGTAAATACCTCAGGGTAAAACTCCAGTTTTTCAAAAGCATCGAGTTGGTACCCTTTTGGTTCAATTGCTAAGGTTCCGTCACGGTCTATAAAAAGTACTTTTCTCATGGTATTCTTCCATATTTTTAAGTGCGTTGAGAAGCGCTTTGTTTTCTTCTGCAAGCCCTACTGTAATTCTCAGTGTATTAGCGCAGCCCCTATTTTTTGATGGATTTCGAACTACTATTCCACGCTCAATTAATTGATTATAGCGAAGTTTACTGTTATCTACTTTTACCAATATAAAATTTGCATCGGAAGGATAACATTGTTCAATAAATGAAATTTTAGGGAGTTCAATTTCTAATATATTTCTCTCATTAAGAATATATTTTACTTGTGATTGGACTTTATCTTGTTCATTTAAACGCTGCAAAGCTGTTCCTATAGTTAAAGAATTTATATTATAGGGAGCCTTAATCCGATTTAAAAAAAGAATTAATTCAGGATGGGCAAATGCCATTCCTAAACGTGCTCCGGCTAAACCTTGTGCTTTTGAAAATGTTTGACAAACTACAAGATTTGGATAACGTTCCAATTGAAGCACAAAAGACTTTTCTTTTGAAAATTCAACATAAGCTTCATCTATCACAACCAAACCGGTAAATGAACTGAGAATCTTGTGTAATGTCTCATTATCAAAACTATTAGCCGTAGGATTATTGGGTGTAGGTATAAAAATTATTTTCACCTTAGGCGTCAATACACTTTTGATTTTTTCAAAATCTATTTGAAAATCACTTGTTAAAGGAGCTTCTACTACACCAACATTATGGGTTTTAGCCGCTACTTGATACATTCCAAATGTAGGGGGTAAAATTAAAATGGAATCTCTATCAGGCTCACAACAACACATAATGAGCTGTGAAATAAATTCATCACTACCATTACTTAAATATAATTTCTGAAGTGCCACCCTTTTCCATTTTGCAATACGCTCTTTTAATTCAACTTGAAGAGGATCTGGATATCTATTTGAATTTGTTTCAAATGGATTCTCATTTGCATCAAGTAATATCATTTTTCGTCCATGATTTACAAATTCCTCACGTGCAGATTGATATGGCTGTAGGGAAAGCAAAGAGGAACGTACAAAGGAATTCAAATTAAAGTCCATCAGAAATTTTTTTTAATCGTATTGAAACAGCATTTTTATGCGCTTGTAACCCCTCTGCTGAAGCCATATGCATTATGGTTTCACCTAGGCCTTTAATTCCCTTTTCACTAATTTTTTGAAATGTAATTGATTTAGTAAAACTATCTAAATTTACCCCACTATATTGTTTTGAATAACCATTAGTTGGTAATGTATGATTTGTACCAGAAGCATAATCTCCAGCGCTCTCAGGTGTGTATTTTCCAATAAAAACTGAGCCTGCATTATGAAGGTTTAAAAGGTATTCACTTTCGTCCTCAACACATAATATATAGTGTTCAGGACCATAAGCATTGATAAAATTTTGTGCTAATTCAGCAGTTGGCAAACAAATTAATTTAGAATGCTCCAATGCCTTTTCTGCTATAGAACGTCTTGGTAAAGTCATTAATTGATCTTCAATAGCATTTTGAACTTTATCTAATAAACTTGGTTCAGTAGTAACAAAAATAACTTGACTATCTGGACCATGCTCTGCTTGTGAGAGTAAATCTGCAGCAATAAAATCAACATCGGCCGACTTATCAGCCATTACTAAAAGTTCACTCGGTCCAGCAGGCATATCTATACTAACATGGTATCTTGTGGCCCATTGTTTTGCTAGAGTAACGTATTGATTACCCGGACCAAAAATTTTATACACTGAAGGAATCGATTCCGTGCCAAATGTCATTGCAGCAATGGATTGTATGCCACCTACTTTAAAAATTTTTTGAATTCCACATAGTGAGGCAGTATATCTAATAACTGCGGGTATTATTCCTGAAGAATTAGGGGGTGTACACAAAATTATCTCACGACAACCTGCAATTTGAGCAGGTATAGCTAACATGAGCAGCGTTGAAAATAATGGAGCTGAACCTCCAGGTACATAAAGACCAACTTTTTCAATAGGTCTTTTTTCTTGCCAACACAGAACACCAGGCTGAGTTTCTACTTGTACTTTTGATGTCTTTTGGGCTTTATGAAAAGCTTCTATATTTCGCTTTGCGCTTTGGATGGAGCGTTGTAAATCAGGAGAAATTTCATTCTGTGCTTGTTTGAGTTCAGCTTGATTTACCTCAAGTGAAGAAATTTGAACTTTATCAAATTTTTCAGTGTATTTTTTAACTGCTAAGTCTCCTTTTTTACGAACTGCACTAAAAACTTCTGCAACCAGAGGTTCTATTTCTGTAAGATTCGCAGTAGGACGTTTAAGTAATCGTTCCCATTGGTCTACTGGTGGATGAAAAAATCTTTGCATTATAGAACTATTTTTTCAATTGGACATACTAAAATATCTTCCGCTCCAGCATCTTTTAATTGATCAATTACTTCCCAAAAATCACCTTCGTTAATTACTGAATGCAGTGAACTCCAGCCTTTCTGTGCAAGGGGTAATACTGTAGGGCTCTTTAATACAGGTAAAATTGAACTAATTGCTTCTACAGTATTGTTTGGACAGTTCAATAAAATATATTTAGATTTTTTTGCTCTTAATACTGCCTGAATACGAAATTGAAATGTTTTTAATATTGCTTTTCGTTCTTCACTTATTTTTGGTGATTCAACCAATACGGCTTGAGATTTAGCTATACTTACCACTTCTTTAAGATTATTTTTAAACAAGGTACTACCGCTAGATACAATGTCACAAATGGCGTCTGCTAAGCCAATATTAGGAGCAATTTCTACAGAACCACTAATAATATGTAAATCAGCTTTAATCTTGTTTTTTTCTAAAAATTCATAAACTGTGTTAGGATATGAAGTTGCAATTTTTTTGCCATTTAAGTCTGATAGAGAATTGTATTTAAAACCTTTTGGTACTGCAATTGAAACTCTACACTTAGAAAATCCAAGGGGTTCAATTATATTTAGATCAGTTCCTTTTTCTGCTAAAAGATTTTCCCCTAAAATGGCAACATCAACTACACCGTCGCGTAAATATTGAGGAATATCCCCATTTCGTAAGAAAAATACTTCCATGGGGAAATTTCTTGAGGAAGCCTTTAATTGATCTTTACCATTTTCTATAAAAATACCACAGTCTTTTAAAAGTTTTAAGGAATCTTCATTGAGTCGTCCTGATTTTTGTATTGCTAATCGTATCATAGGTTAAAAAAAAACCCGTTTGATTATTCAAACGGGTGTATAATAGTGAACAAAAACATCCTATTACAACTCGTTTGAGTCGCTGTAAAAATGATGTTGATGTGTTGTTTTAAATTTCATCGCGTGCAAATATATTTAATAATTTGTTAAGCAACAAAAGAATTTTATTCTCGAACGTATAATTTTATCCTTGTTAAGTAATATACATATTATTGATTTCCTAAGATAATGGGCAAACCATCTTTACCATTTCCAATAACGATTATTTTTGCATTGGGTGATTCAGAAAGTTTAAGCGTCGCTTCAATCCCTTTTTCCTGAAGGATTTTATCTGTTAGAGATGCACTTAAAATTCGGTTAGCCGTTGCTTTTCCCTCAGCATCAATACGTTGACGTTCTGCTTCTTGCTTTGCTTTTTCCAAACGGAACTCATATTCTAAAGATTCTTGTTCTTGGCCTAACTTACGCTCAATAGCTTCTTTAATTGCAATTGGTAAAGTTACATCGCGTACCAAAACCGCATTCAATTGAATATGCTGGCTATCTACATTTTTTCGAGTTTCTTCAAATATTTCATTTTGAATTGCATCTCTTTTAGTTGAATACAATTGCTCTGGAGTATATCTTCCAACAACAGAACGTGCGACAGCTCTAATTTGAGGAATTAAAACTATGTTTACATAATTTTCCCCTTTGGTTTGATGTAACAATCCTAATTCTTCGTATTTAGGTTGATAGAGTACGGAAACATCTAAAGAAATTTCTAGACCATTTGAAGATAAAACTTGCATATTTCCTTCAAAAAACTCTTGTTGTTTAACATTGTATACATACACTTTGTTCCAAGGTGCAATGACATGGAAACCTTCACCTAGAGGAGGATTATCAGTTACTACACCTCCCCCAAATGTTTTGAACAATACACCGGCTTCACCATACCCGATGTTTATTGAAGATTTTGATATAAAAATTAAGAGTACTACAGCCAGTAATATCACTGGCAATCCGATTTTAGGTAATTTTTGCATGATAAAAAAGTTTAGGTTAACATTCCTCCATCAACATGGAGCACTTGTCCAGTAATATAACTGGATAAATCAGAAGCCAAAAAAACACAAGCATTGGCTACATCTTCAGGTTGTCCCCCTCTTTTTAAGGGAATTCCTTCTCTCCATCCTTTCACTATTTCTTCTGAAAGTTGGGTAGTCATTTCTGTCTCTATAAATCCTGGAGCAATTACATTTGAACGAATATTACGAGATCCTAATTCTAGCGCAATTGATTTAGAAAAGCCAATAATTCCTGCCTTTGAAGCCGCATAATTGGATTGACCTGCATTTCCTTTCACTCCCACTACTGAACTCATATGTATGAGCGATCCGTGGCGTTGTTTTAAAAAAGTTCGTTGAACGGCTTTAGTCATATTAAAGATGGACTTCAAATTCACTTCAATAACTTGATCAAAGTCTTCTTCACTCATACGCATTAAAAGGTTGTCTTTGGTAATTCCTGCATTATTGACTAAAATATCTAAAGCCCCAAAGTCTTCAATCACTTGATCGACCAACTTTTGAGCAGCTTCATAATTTGCAGCATTACTTTGATATCCTTTGATTTGAACACCATATGAAGTAAGCTCTATTTCTAGCTGGTCTGCTGCATTTTTATTGTTGCTGTAAGTAAAGGCTACTGCACATCCATGCGAGGCAAAAGTAATGGCAATGCCTCTACCAATTCCTCGGCTTGCTCCGGTAATCAATGCTGTTTTTCCTGATAACAATTTCACGTTACTAATTTTATTTTAAGCTAAAACTTCAGCTACTTTCGCTCCAATCTGTGCTGGAGAATCAACTACGTGGATTCCACATTCACGCATAATTTTTTTCTTTGCGGCCGCTGTATCATCACTACCTCCAACAATAGCACCTGCATGTCCCATAGTTCTTCCTTTTGGTGCAGTTTCTCCTGCTATAAAGCCTACTACGGGTTTTTTATTACCATTAGCTCTTATCCATTTTGCTGCATCTGCTTCTAATTGTCCACCAATTTCACCAATCATCACAATACATTCTGTATCAGGATCGTCCATAAAAAGTGCAATAGCGTCTTTAGTTGTCGTTCCGATGATAGGATCTCCACCAATACCAATTGCGGTAGATATCCCTAACCCCTCACGCACAACCTGGTCTGATGCTTCGTAAGTTAATGTTCCAGATTTTGATACTATACCTACTTTTCCTTTTTTAAATACAAAGCCCGGCATAATACCAACCTTAGCTTCTTCAGGAGTGATTACTCCTGGGCAGTTAGGACCAATAAGAATAGCACCTTTTTGTTTTACATATTGAAATGCTTTGGTCATATCATTTACAGGAATACCCTCTGTTATGGCTATAATAACTTTAATACCAGCTTCTGCTGCCTCCATAATAGCATCAGCCGCAAAGGCTGGTGGTACAAAAATAATTGAAGTATCTGCTCCTGCTTTTGAAACAGCTTCAGCTACACTATTAAAAACAGGACGATCTAAGTGAGTTTGCCCTCCTTTTCCAGGAGTAACACCACCAACTAAATTTGTTCCATATTCTATCATTTGTGAAGCATGAAAAGTTCCTTCACTTCCTGTAAAACCTTGTACGATTATTTTAGAATCCTTGTTGACAAGTACACTCATATTTTTTTAGTTCTATAAAAATTATTCTTTAACGCGTTCAATGTAGCTCCCTTTTTCAGTATCTACTTTAATCTTATCTCCTTCATTAATAAATAATGGGACATTTATACTAGCCCCTGTTTCTAGAGTGGCAGGTTTGGTAGCATTAGTTGCAGTATTACCTTTAACTCCAGGTTCAGTATGTATAATTTCTAATATCACACTAGCGGGCATTTCAGCAGACAAAGGAATACCATCTTCTGTATTTATTGAAATGGTAACCAGTTCACCCTCCTTCAATAATTCAGGCGCATCTAAAATGGCTTTATCTACACTAATTTGATTGTAATCATCTGTATTCATGAAATGATACAAATTGTTTTCGTTGTACAAAAACTGATATTTTTGAGTTTCTACTCGAATATCATCAATTTTATGACCCGCGGAAAAGGTATTATCAATTACCTTACCATTGGTAACACTCTTAAGTTTTGTACGAACAAATGCAGGGCCTTTTCCTGGTTTAACGTGTAAAAATTCAATTATTTTATAAATATCGTTGTTGTATTTTATACAAAGACCTTTTCTAATATCTGAAGTTGATGCCATAATGAGTGCAAATTTACATGTTTTAAAAATATCCTTTCATTAAACCTCGTTTGGATTGTTTAATGAATTGTAAAATTAAATCGCGTTCTGGAGAATCGAATTGTTTTGCCTCAATTAAACGCAATGCATTTGTTGTATTTAAATTATTTTGAAAAAGTATCCGGTAAATCGATTGTATTTCTTCAATTTTTTCAGCTGAAAAACCCTTTCTTCGTAATCCTACCGAATTAACACCAGCGTAAGATATTGGTTCCCTTGCTGCTTTCACATAAGGGGGAATATCTTTCCTAACTTTTGACCCACCACCTACAAAAGCATAATCACCAATGGAGCAAAATTGATGAATGGCCACTAATCCGGCAAGGATAACATGATTCCCAATTTTTATATGTCCTGCTAAAGTGCTATTATTAGAAAACACACAATGACTTCCTACTATACAATCATGTGCAATATGAGAATAAGCCATAATCAAATTATCTGTTCCAATAAAAGTTTTTCCAGTTTCTTTAGTTCCTCGATTTATTGTAACACATTCCCTAATAGTGGTGAAATCTCCAATTATTGCAAATGATTCTTCACCAGAAAATTTTAAATCCTGTGGAATGGCACCAATTACAGCACCAGGAAATACTTTACAGTTTTTTCCAATTCGTGTCCCTGACATTAAAGTTACATTAGGGCCAATCCAAGTTCCTTCCCCAATTTCTACATTGTTTTCAATTGTGGTAAAAGAACCTACTTCAACGTTTTTTCCAAGAATAGCTTTTGGATGAATATTACAGTATGTATTCATGATAAAATTTAGGATTTATTCTTTTGCATCATTGCGCCTAGAAATTTGAGCCATTAATTCACCTTCACTTACTTGTTGGCCATTGACAAAGGCATATCCTTTCATGTTGCATATTCCTCTTCGAATTGGGGTTAATAATTCTAACTTAAAAATTAACGTATCTCCAGGATAAACAGGTTTTTTAAATTTAACATTATCAATTTTCATAAAAAATGTAAGGTAATTCTCAGGATCAGGAACGGTACTTAGTACTAATACACCCCCCGCTTGAGCCATAGCTTCTATCTGTAAAACTCCCGGCATTACTGGCGCACCAGGAAAATGACCTTGAAAAAAAGATTCATTCATTGTCACATTTTTTAATCCTACCACATGAGTCTCTGTAAGCTCTAAAATTCGATCAACTAATAAAAATGGTGGTCGATGAGGTAACATTGCCATAATTTGATTAATATCCATAACAGGAGGTACCTCTAAATTGACTTTGGGAACGTTTAACTTTCTTTCGTTTTTTATTAAAGTCAATATTTTTTTAGCAAAATCGGTATTTATTTTATGACCAGGTTTTGTAGCAATAATTTGTCCTTGAATTGGTATTCCAACAAGAGATAAATCACCCATTACATCAAGTAATTTATGACGTGCAGCTTCATTAGGAAAGTATAGTGAAGTATTATCTAAAATTCCATTCCGCTTAACCGTAATTGATTCTTTACCAAAGGCTTTTTTCAGGATTTCTAAAGTAGCATCGTCCAATGTTTTATCTACATAAATAATAGCATTATTCAAATCACCTCCTTTAATTAAACCTTTGTCTAACAAAGGTTTTAATTCATGAAGAAAACTAAATGTTCGAGCTGGAGCTATTTCATTTTCAAATTCACTCAATTGCTCTAAACTAGCAAATTGTGATCCTAATACTTGAGTATGATAATCAATCATCACTTTATAGGATGTCCTATCAGCTGGAATTAGAATAAATTCACTCCCGTTTTCTTCATCTATGTGTCGAATAATTTCTTGAACAACAAATACTTCCTGAAGTGCCTCTTGGGCTACAATTCCTGATTCTTTAATTTTTTTAAAAAATTCTAATGCCGATCCATCAAGAATAGGAACTTCTTCACCTGATAATCCTATAAAGCAATTGGTGACTTTAGCACCACTCAAAGCAGCTAAAAGATGTTCAGGTGTTTTTACTTCTACTTCATTTAAAACTAATGTTGTGCCACGTGTAGTTTGACTAACAAAATTAGCTAATGCAGGAATTTCTACTTGAGGATCTAAATCCAAACGTTTAAAAACTATTCCAGTATTTTCAGGCGCAGGAGAAAGTTTAACTGTAATTATATTTCCTGAATGCAATCCTATTCCTTGGAATGAAATTTCTTTTTTGATTGTGGTTTGAGCAGTAGAGGATGTAATCATAACTTCATATTTTTTTCTACGCGTTCAACTTTATTTTTTAATTCAGGTAAGTTTTTAAAAACAGTATAAGATTTATAAAAGGATCGAAAATCAAATCCAGGAGTTCCTTGAATAGTAGATCCTGAAGGTACATTATTTATAACTCCAGTTTGTCCTTGTATTTTAATATTATCACCAAGTTTTAAGTGACCAATAATACCTACCTGTCCTCCAATCACGCAGTCAGATCCTATTTTTGTGGAACCTGCAATACCCGATTGAGCGGCAATGAGAGTACGTGGGCCAATTTCTACATTATGTGCAATTTGAACAAGGTTATCTAGTTTAACTCCATCATGAAGTATTGTATTCCCTAAAGTTGCCCTATCAATGGTTGAATTGGCACCAATTTCTACTTTATCACCTAGTATTACATTACCTACTTGAGGTATTTTAATTGCAGTATCTTTTCCTTGAGCTACAAAACCAAATCCATCTGATCCAATTACAACTCCACTATGTAAAATACATTCATTTCCAATTTGGGTGCCTTTTAAAAGTGTTACCCTTTGATGAATTACGGATCCTTTTCCAATGTGCACATCGTTTCCTAAGTAAGAATAGGCTCCAATTGAGACGTTTTCATGAATTTTACAGTTTTCCCCAATATATACAAAGGGCCCAACATAAACATTTCCCTCAATTTTGGCAGAATCATCAATAATTGCAGTTCTATGAATTCCTGATTGAATTTCTTTATTTTGATTAGCCCATTCTATTAATAATTGACAAAAAACTTTATATGGATCTTCAACTTCAATTAAAGTTGTATTCGATGAAAATTGTTTTTGTTTTTGATTTACTAAAACAATACTGGCTTGAGTAGTTTTTAAAAAGGGCTCATACTTAGAATTTGCCAAAAATGTTAAAGATCCTTTAGGTGCCGATTCTATTTTAGCAAGTTGATTAATTACGACTGAAGGGGAACCAACCACCTTACCGTTGTATTTTTTGCCAATTTCTTGAGCAGTCAATTTCATGACCGCAAAATTACGCATTAATTAAGAATTATTTTGTTTTGGATAGCACAAATAATGCTTGACGTTGGGGCTTGAAAACGTATTAGAATCCAAATAAGAAACATATTTTGCCATTGGTTCAACTTTCCCAGATTTTTCCTTGATTAATATCTGTACTTGGTCAGTAAAATAGGTCTGATTTGAAATTGAACCATGAAATACAAAAAAATCAATTTCTTCTTCTTGCATTTCAAGTCCTTTTAACCGTTTCTTCTTAGAAATTATTTCATTTGCTGTAAAAGGTTCTTCTTGAATTTTAATCTTAGGAAGGTTTCTATTGATAAGTTGTTGTGACAATTGTTTTAAAATAGGGTCAGTATGAGAACACCATTGCTTGAGTAATGATAAAATATCTGAATCATCTAATAAAAGATAATGTGCTAAAATTGCTTCTGAAATGGGTTCATTTTCATTTTGGTTCAATAGGGGCTTTAAAATATGGGCTTCTGATAATTTTTCTTTGTCCATTTCAACCAAATAACGAAAACGCTGAAGCGTTTTAACTAGTAATAATTCCGCTACTAAACTAGTTTTGTGAAGATAAACTTGCCAATACATTAATCGTCTAGCCAATAGAAATTTTTCAAGTGAATGAACACCCTTATATTCAAACACAAGTTGTTCCCCTTCAACGTTCATCATTGCAAGAATACGGTCTGTATTGATATTTCCCTCGGTAACACCAGTATAAAAACTATCTCTCTTTAAATAATCAAGTCGATCAACATCAACTTGCCCAGAAATTAGCTGGTGCATAAACTTTCTAGAATAATTATTGGTAAAAATTTGAATAGCTAAATCTAATTTTCCATTAAATGAAACATTCAACAAATGAAAAACTCTCAAAGATATCGTCTCGTGGTGAACTCCTTTAAAAAGTGCCTTTTCTGTTGCATGGGAAAAAGGGCCATGACCAATGTCGTGAAGTAAAATTGCAATTTGCATGGCTTCACTTTCTTTAAAACTTACCGATATTCCTTTTGAAACTAAAACAGCTATTGCTCGTTGCATAATATGCATAGAACCTAAGGCGTGGCCAAAACGAGTATGATTTGCACCAGGATAAACAAATGATGACAATCCCATTTGTGAAATACGTCTTAGCCGTTGAAAAAAGGGATGATTAATAAGTTTAAGTATCAATTCTGATTCAATGGTAATAAATCCATAAATTGGATCGTTAAAAAAAGTGTTTTTTTGATACACGCTTTATTCAGAATTTTAACAAAGATAACAAATGAAACGGATCAAGATTTTATGGGTAGATGATGAAATTGACCTATTAAAATCACATATTATTTTCCTCGAAACAAAAGGTTATGACTCCTCTCCCTGTAATAACGGGCGTGATGCTATTGATCGTGTCAGAGAAGAATATTTTGATGTTGTTCTTTTAGATGAAAATATGCCAGGATTAACGGGTATTGAAACGTTAGCTGCCATAAAAAATCGTAGGCCCAGTCTTCCAGTTATAATGATTACTAAAAACGAGGAGGAACAGATTATGGATGAAGCAATAGGAACTAAAATTTCAGATTACTTAATTAAACCTATAAATCCATACCAAATCCTGTCTTCGCTTAAAAAAATCCTTAATCATAAAAGTTTAATAGCTGAAAAAACTACCCAAAATTATCGTGAAGAGTTTTCATCACTTTCTCATCGCCTTCTTGATTTAAATTCTCCAAAAGATTGGGCTCAATATTATAAAGATTTGGTTTTTTGGGAATTAGAGCTAGAATCACTTGAAGATCAAGAATGGCATAATATGTTTGAAGGACAATGGAAAGAAGCGAATATTCAATTTTCAAAATATATTGAATTACATTATCAAGATTGGATTCAGAAAGATAGCGGTCCGATTTTATCACATAATGCTTTTCAGCGGTTGGTTTATCCACATCTATCAGCTTCTACTCCCACCCTTTTAATTGTTATTGATAATTTACGGTTAGATCAATGGCAAACTTTATTGCCTTCAATTGAACAAATTGCAACTTTACTTGATGAAAAAACGTATTATAGCTTGCTACCTACAACAACTCAATATGCTCGTAACTCATTTTTTGCAGGCCTTACTCCACTTCAAATTCAAACCCAATTTCCAACATGGTGGGTAACTGAATCAAATGAAATTGGAAAAAATCTATATGAGGAAGAATTACTAAAAGCCAATTGTATTCGTTTAGGATATCGACGTCCCATTAGTTATCATAAGGTCATTCAATCTTCACAGGGACATCATTTAGTAAATACAATACAAAATCATACACATGAAGGTCTCACAACCGTTGTTTATAATTTTGTGGACATGATATCACATGCAAAAACCGATATGAACGTAATTAAAGAACTAACTTCAGACAATAAAGCTTATCGATCATTAACTCATAGTTGGTTTAAAAATAGTAGCTTGATAGAACTTATTAAAAAAGCACTTTCCTTAGAGTATAAAGTGATTCTGACCACAGATCATGGCACAATAAATGTTGATCTGCCTAGCAGTATAATTGGAGATAAAGAAACTAATCTAAACTTACGTTACAAAACAGGGAAAAGTTTGACTTACAATAAAAAAGATGTCTATACCTGTCAAGATCCCAAAAAATTAGAATTGCCAACTTACCATATCAATAGTCCTTTTATTTTTGCCAAGGCCAACCGATACTTCGTTTATAAAAACAATTATAATCACTTTGTACAACATTTTAAAAACACTTATCAACATGGGGGTATTTCAATGGAAGAAATGATACTCCCTTTTGTTGTTTTACGTAAATGAGCACTGTACATTTGTCTTATGGAAATTATATTTTCATTAGACCAACTTTCTGAAGTTGCCAAAGCGGTTATAAACCATGCTAATCATCGTGTGCTAAGCATAGAGGGGCCTATGGGCGCGGGAAAGACCACTTTAATTTCAGCAATATGCAAAGCACTTTCTGTTGCTGAGGAAGTAAACAGTCCAACTTTTGCCATGGTCAATACCTATCAAGCTCAACACGATTTAATTTATCATTTCGACTTTTATCGGTTAGAACATCCTGACGAAGCATTAGATTTTGGGGTTGAAGAATATTTTGAGTCAGGAGCCTATTGTTTTTTAGAATGGGCAGAAAAAATAACACCTCATTTACCTTTTCAATACAACCGATATCAAATCACCTTTTTGAATACTCAAAAAAGAAAATTAACAGCCCTACCTATCAACACGCATTTTATATGAAATTACTACATAGAATAGGGTATTATTTGGGGGGATTTTCAATTGGACTTATTTTATTAGCATTTATTTTTAATGGTAAAAAGACAAGTTGCAATTATTCCCCCTCAGCAAGAGTTAAAAATGATTTGCTTCAAAAAAAAATTCAAATTGATTCCATAGTGCTAGAGAATAATCCTAATATTTCAGTTGAAAAGGTAAAAGATTGGATTAATTCTGGGAATGTTAATTTCTCAAAAAGTGAAACTAAAAGAGATTCTTGTCGCCTTTATCATATTGATCTTTTTGAAAAAAAAAACCAATATATACGGATTGAAAACTGTTTAAAAACAATTCATCTGGTTGAAATTAAAACACCTTAATTTTTCTCCTTTTCAATTCTTTTCTCAATAAATCTAACTCTCTTGGTGTTTGTCCACTAACAGACGTATTTTCGTCAGCTCTACGGATTAAATAAGGAATTACTTTTCGAACTGGCCCATAGGGTACATATTTTATTACCTGATATCCACCATCTGCTAGGTTAAATGTGATATGATCAGCCATACCAAACAATTGGGAAAACCAAATACGCTGATCTGAAGGAGAAATATTGTTAGTTTTCATGAAATCTACTACCTGACTTACACTTTTTTCATTATGACTTCCAAGAAAAAGATGACATCGATTAATGCGAGGTAAAATAAAGTGTAATGCTTGATTAAATTCTTCATCTGTTTTAACTTTTGATTCGCAAATTGGAGATGGGTATCCTTTTGCTTCAGCTCTATCATTTTCTTTTTCAATGTAAGCTCCTCGAACTAACTTAACTCCCAAATAAAAGTTTCCTTTTTCTGCTTTTTCATATAGGCCTTTCAAATATCCCATTCGATCTTTACGATACATTTGAAGGGTTGTATAAATATTTGGAGATTTAGAATTATAAGTTAGCATAAGTTGCTCAGCAACTTCATCAATTGCTCCTTGAATCCATGTCTCTTCTGCATCAATTAACACCTGCACTTTGAGTTCAATAGCTTTTGCGCAAAAAAGTTCAATCCTTTTTAACATTCTTTCCCACGCTTTTTCTTCTAGTGGAGTAAAGGGTACTTTAGCGGTTTTCTTTTTAAATAAAGCTAAAGAACCTAAACCTGTGGGTTTAAAAACAGTAAATGGGATATCTGTATTTCCTTTAGAAAAAGCAAGAGTATCTAATGACTTTTGAAGATGATCTTCCATACCTTCTTCTGACCATTCTGCTTCTGCGGCAAAATGCATGTAGGATTTAACATGCTGAGAAGCAAGTAAATTGACTATTTTCATTGAATCTTCACGCTGTTCACCTGCGCAAAATTGTTTATAAATAGTTTTTTTAAAGACAAAAAGCAAGGGTAATCTTAATTTTAAAATCAGCCAAGCAATTTGTGTGCTAAAAGCAACTAAATATTTATTAGCAATAAGTTTGTATAATAAATAAGATTTATATAAATCTGAATTAGACTTAAGACAGTAAGCTTTTTCGGTATTATCAAATTGAACCGTATTCATAATCTCTAAATTCTTAATTTATTTTTTTCAAATAGATCCTGTTTTATTTTCAAGTAGAGGAACAAAACGAAATTCCCCAAACTTTTCTTTATCAAATGAAGTTTTACTTGTTCTTGTAAATCGAAGCATTTGTTGCTTTTTTTCACCAACGGGTATAACCAATTTTCCTCCAATTTTTAATTGATTTAATAATGATTTTGGAACTTCGGGCGCCCCAGCAGTGACAATTATCCTATCAAAAGGCTCTTCAGTAGGCATCCCTAGATACCCATCCCCAAAAATCATTTTTTTTGGTCTTAGTCCCATGTCAGAAAATAACCGTTGTGTTTTTTTAAATAAAATTTGCTGACGTTCAATTGTATACACCTGAACTCCTAGTCCTAATAAAATAGAAGTTTGATAACCGGATCCCGTTCCAATTTCCAAAACCTTTTGACCATTTTGAACATCTAACAATTCGGTTTGGAAAGCTACCGTGTAAGGTTGGGAAATCGTTTGATTAGCTGCTATGGGATACGCTTGGTCTTGATACGCGAAATTAACTAATCCGGGGTCCATAAAAAAATGTCTTGGTATGTGCTCCATAACTTTTAAAACAGGCTCACTTTGAATCCCTTTTTCACGTAATAACTGAATAAGTTGGCGTCGTAGACCTTTGTGTTTTAAAGTGTCATTCATGGAGTACAAAAATAGAAGACTTTACAATTAAAATTGATAATAAGATGTACTTTTGAATAAAGTGTAAAAACATGTTGAAAATCGGTGTTTTAGGGGCTGGGCACTTAGGAAAAATTCATCTTCGGATGGCAAAAGCCTCTAAAGAATTAAAATTGGTGGGTTTTTATGACCCTAACCCTGAAGTTTCTGAAAAGGTAAAAAATGAACATAAATACAATTCTTTTGAAACACCGCAAGCTTTAATTGAAGCCTCAGATATAGTAGCCATAGTTACCCCTACGTTATCACATTTCGAATTGGCACAACAAGCAATTTCATTTAAAAAACATGTTTTTATTGAAAAGCCAATTGCTACTACAGTTGACGAAGCAAAAAAAATTGAACTTTTAGCCGCAAAAAATGGAGTGATTGGTCAAGTTGGTCATGTAGAACGTTTCAACCCAGCCTTTGAATCTGTAATGGAATCACTAACCTCTCCCCGTTTTATTGAAGCACATCGACTTTCAGAATTTAATCCAAGAGGTACAGACGTCTCAGTTGTTCTTGATTTAATGATTCATGATTTAGACATTGTCCTAAGCTTGATCAATTCGCCTGTAAGACGCATAGATGCTTCAGGAGTTGCTGTTATTAGTGAAACTCCTGATATTTGTAATGCTAGAATTGAATTTGAAAATGGCAGTGTTGCCAATTTCACTGCTAGTAGAATTTCTCTCAAAAAAATGCGTAAAACTCGTTTTTTTCAGAAAAATGCCTACATCGCAGTTGACTATTTAACCAAAAAAGTAGAAGTAGTTAAAATTAAAGAGTTTACCGATACGACAGATGATATGGCCTTATTATTGACCAATGCCGAAGGAATCAAAAAGCAATTGTATTTTGAAAATCCTAATATTGAAGAATCAAACGCAATTCAAAAGGAACTCGAACACTTTGCCTTTTGTATACAAAACAATAAATCCCCACGTGTTTCACTCCAAGATGGAATTAAGGCTCTTGATTTAGCATATCAAATCATTGAAAAAATGAAACAATGAATTTGAATACTCTCTAATTTAAAATGGACTTTCACCAGCACCTTCACGTAAAATAATGAACTCAGATTGAGTTAAATCGATGACAGTAGAAGGTATATTGCTTCCATATCCATCAGATATCATCATTTCAATTTTGGATTCCCAGCGTTCAAAAAGCAGTTCAGGATCAGTTGTATAATCAATTATTTCATCGGGATCATGAAGCGAAGTAGTAACTAATGGGGCATCCAAAAGTGGAAGTAAAGCTTTCAAAAAAGGGTGATTTGAAATTCTAACACCAATTGTTTTACGTTTTTGAAAGGGTTTAGGAAGTTTTGCAGATGCTTCCATTATCAAAGCATATGGTCCGGGAAGTAATCTTTTTACCATTTTGAAAATTGGTGTATTCATTGGAGCCACATAGTTCGCCATTGACCGAATATCTGAAAACAAAAAGCTCAGAGGGGCTTGTTCTAGTTTTACTCCTTTTATTTTTGCAAGCCTTTGTAAAGGCTCATTTTGAGTACTTAAACACCCTAAACCATAAACTGTATCTGTAGGAAAAATGACTAGGCCTCCTTTAGATAAAACTGAGACAGTTTGTTTTAATAAATTAGGATTCGGTTGTTCAGAATAACTTTCCTGGTATATTGCCATCGCTTATTTTATTTTTAGCTTGGCAAAACGTAATAATAAATTCTTTTCACCAAAACCTTTAAAATCAATTACTGCTTTTTGATCATTCCCTTTTCCCTCAATAACCATTACTCTACCCGATCCGAAACGGGCATGCTCTACCTCCATCCCTATTTCTAATACAAGGGTTTCTCTTTGTTGTTGGGTTGCAGATATTTGGTCAATTTTTTTTAACCTTTGTAATTGTGTTGGAGTTGGTTTAGTAATGCTTGATTCCCCAATTTCAGGTGTCTTTTTAATTATTTGAGTAGAAACTGGTTCACCAAAAATAGAGTGATCTATTAAAGGTTTGAAAATATATGATTCTTGAGGAAGAATAGATTCCAAATATGCCGCATCAATCTCTTCAATAAATCGACTTGGTTCAGCGTCAATTAATTTGCCCCAACGATACCTAGATAAAGTATAAGATAAAAACACTCTTTCTTCAGCACGTGTCAAAGCCACATAAAACAATCTACGCTCTTCTTCTAATTCAGCTCTTGAATTTAAACTTAATGCCGATGGAAATAAATCTTCTTCCATCCCTACTATAAAAACATAGCGAAATTCCAATCCTTTTGCCAAATGAATAGTCATTAAGGCTACACGATCAACGTCTGTGGAATCATTTTGATCCAAATCTGTAGCCAAAGCTACATCTTCTAAAAATTCGGTAAGACTCCCCGTAACATCAGCAAGCTCTTGTTGCCCTTCAACAAAATCACGTACACCATTTAATAATTCCTCTACATTTTCAATTCGGGCAATTCCCTCTGGTGTTGCTTCTTTCTTCAATTCTTGAACTAATCCAATTTTTTTAGTAACAAGATCTGTGATTTCAAATGCATCTAACGTTTCATTTTCAATTTGAAATCGCTGAATTAAATGAGCAAAGTCATTTAATTTCCCTAAGGTTCCTGCATTAATTTCCACCTCCAATTCTTTTGCTTTGCAAAGGGTTTCAAACAGGGGCAAGTTGTGCTTTTTGGAGGCGACAACAAGCTTATCGACTGTAGTTTGTCCTATTCCTCGGGGGGGGTAGTTAATGATCCTCTTTAGGCTTTCCTCATCTTTAGGATTGACGATTAAACGCAGATACGCCAAAACGTCCTTTATTTCTTTTCGTTGATAAAACGAAAGTCCTCCATAAATGCGATAAGGAATATCCCGCTTACGCAACGCATCCTCCATGGCTCTAGACTGAGCATTTGTTCGGTACAATATGGCAAAATCTGAATTTTTTCGTTGCTCTTGCATTTTGTATTCAAATATGCTAGAGGCAACATGTCTTCCTTCTTCTGCATCAGTGGCTAGTCGATTCACTCGAATTTTATGTCCCTCTGTATTGGCGGTCCACACTACCTTATCAATTTTACTTTTGTTGTGGTTTATAATCGAATTGGCAGCATTTACAATTGTTTTGGTGGATCTGTAGTTTTGTTCTAATCGATACAAACTTACGTCTTGGTAATCCTTTTGAAAATTTAGAATATTGTTGATGTTCGCTCCGCGGAAAGCATAAATACTTTGGGCATCATCTCCTACGACACAAATGTTTTGATACCGATCAGACAAGGCTCTTACAATAAGGTATTGCGAATGATTTGTATCTTGATACTCATCAACCAACAGGTAGCGGAATCGGTCTTGATATTTTGCCAATACCTCTGGAAAACGATTTAGCAATTCATTTGTTCGCAATAATAAATCATCAAAATCCATGGCCCCGGCCTTAAAGCAGCGCTCTACATATTCATTGTATATGGCCCCCATTTGAGGACGTCGAGCAGCGGCATCAGCTTCTTGCAAATCAGGATC
>JALRBW010000046.1 GCA_023257625.1 Flavobacteriaceae bacterium
ACCACGAATTTTCAGAAAAAATGAGCAATACTGGTAGAGGTTGGGTTATGGTCAATTCTGATGAATTGAGTACCACTTCATTAATTGATGCTATGGAGAAAGGTAAGTTTTATGCTTCAACTGGAGTTTACCTCAAAAACATCAATAGAACAGAAAAAGAATTAGTAGTTGAAGTGGAAGCTAAAGGAGATGTAAATTATCAGATACTTTTCTTAGGTTACAAAAAAGAAAGTGATGCTGTAGTTGAATTGAAAAGAGTTCAAGCAAACAAAGCAAATTACGTTTTTCAGAAAGATGACCTCTTTGTTAGGGCAACTGTAATTTCTGATGAACCTTTAGACTTTGTAACAGACTCAAATCAAACAAAAAAGGCTTGGATTCAACCTCAGTTTATCAATAACTAGATTTTCACTAATGGACACAATCCAAATAGTCTCTTATCCTCTATAAACCAGTTCTTTGCTGAAGATTTCTCAATCCTGTTTTGGGGGTATTTGTGTGGGGTTTGTGTGGATACAGTTTTAGCTTTTAAATATAATGTCGTAGTTTAAATTCCATACTAGTGATTTTGGCTCAAAAGGGTGCAGGTTTGAATCCTGCCGAGATCACTTAATTAGAAAGGGATTCCAGAAATGTAGGCCCTTTTTTTTTCCACTTGCACACTATTTGCACACAAGTCCTATCAAATAATAACAAAGATTGTAATCAATTACAAAATAACAATAGTAATTGCAAGGTAGAAATGTATTGATTTAAATTCGCTATTTTAGGGTTATTCATACAATAAAATGTTTTTTGGAATTTTTATAATAGTTCTTTTATTAATTCTCATTATAGGGAGAATTACTTCTGCTTTAACCGCTTTAATTTTAGTTCCTATAGTTGGTGCTTTACTAGCTGGACATGGTATTGAAACAGCTTCTTTTGCCATCAATGGAATCAAAAATATTGCCCCAATTACTGCCATGTTTATTTTTGCTATTTTATTTTTTGGAGTATTAAAGGATGCCAAAATGTTTGAGCCAATCATCGATTTTATCCTAAAAAAAGTGGGCAAGAACCCTACGAAAATTATAGTTGGCTCAACAATTCTTGCCATGTTAGTTCACCTAGACGGATCTGGTGCTGTAACTTTTTTAGTTACTATTCCAGCAATGTTGCCTTTATACGAAGAGTTGAATATTGATAAACGCGTACTAGCTGCTGTTGTAGCCTTGGGGGCTGGTACAATGAATTTAGTTCCGTGGGGAGGACCGGTTATAAGAGCAGCCTCAGCACTAGATTTAGAGGTAACAACATTATACAAATCTTTATTATTACCTCAACTAATTGGCATTGTTTCTGTATTGGCAATTGCTTGGTATCTAGGCAGAAAAGAGGCTAAGAAATTTCATTACAACAATGCTTCAACGAAGAAAAAGGCACCATTAAGAAAAAAACGAACTACATTGGAGATTCGATATTTTGTATTCAATATTCTTTTGACTCTTATTGTTATTACTATTTTAATTCAAGGTAAATTTCCTCCTGCTTTAATTTTTATGTTAGGAACAATAGTTGCTTTAATGGTAAATTTCCCGAAAATAAATGATCAGAAAGAACGGTTAGATGCAAATGCAAAACCTGCATTACTAATGGCAAGTTTACTATTTGCTGCAGGTATTTTTACAGGGATTCTAAAAGAATCAGGTATGATTAACGAACTTGCTAATGGAATTGTTTCTATTACGCCTAACCAATTCGGATCACATCTTCCTTCAGTTTTAGGAATTTTAAGTATGCCCTTAAGTTTATTTTTTGACCCTGATTCTTTCTATTTTGGAATTTTACCTGTGTTGTCTGAAGTGGGTATTGCTTTAAATAACAGTCCAACTCAAATGGCTCATGCTGCTCTTATGGGGCAAATGACTACAGGGTTTCCATTGAGTCCTTTAACTTCTTCGACCTTTTTGCTTATTGGCCTTTGTGGAATTGATTTAGCACAACATCAAAAATTCACATTTAAGTACGCCTATCTTGTGACTCTGATAATGACTTTTACCTCTGTACTCTTTGGATATTTACCGTTATAATGAAGCCTAGAAAATCAAACATAAGAATAGGATCGGGTGCAGGGTTTTCGGGAGATCTACTTGAACCAGCTATTGAATTAGCAGAAAAAGGGAATTTGGATTATTTAGTTTTTGAGTGTCTGGCAGAACGTACAATTGCATTAGCTCAACTTCAAAAATTAAAACATTCAAATAAAGGATACGATCCTTTTTTAGAACAACGTATCAAAACTTTTCTACCGATTTGCTTGAGAAAAAAGATAAAGATCATCTCCAACATGGGGGCTGCAAATCCAATTGCCGCAGCAGATAAAATTATTGAGATTGCAAAAGAATTAGGTGTAAAAGAACTAAAAGTGGTTGCAGTAAGTGGAGATGATGTCTTGGAATCGGTTCAAAACAAAGACTATATTCTTTTAGAAAGCAAGACCCCTTTTTCAAAGCTCCTTAAAAAAGTGGTTTCAGCAAATGCCTATTTGGGAATAAATCCAATAATTAAAGCTCTAGAACAGGGTGCAGATATTATTATAACTGGAAGAGTTGCTGACCCCGCTATTTATATGGCACCTCTTTTTTATGAATTTGATTGGAATACTGAAGACCCAGATATACTCGGAAAAGCAACTGCGATGGGTCATTTACTGGAATGTGCCGCGCAAGTTTGTGGCGGGTATTTTTACGATGCCAATAAAAAAAGAATTGCAGAAACAGAACAAATTGGCTTTCCATTAGCAGATGTCAGCCAAGACGCTGAATTTAAAATCACAAAAGTTCAAAATTCAGGAGGAATTATTACGAAAGCAACTTGCAAAGAACAGCTTATCTATGAAATTCATGATCCTAAACGTTATATAACCCCTGATGTGATAGCAGATTTTTCAAACATTAGTTTTCATGAAGTGTCAAAAGATTGCATTAAAATTAATGGAGCTACAGGAATAAAAAAAACAGGTAAACTTAAAGTTTCAATAGGCTATAAAGATGGATTTATAGGAGAGGGACAAATCAGTTACGGAGGGTATCAAGCTCGTGAGCGAGCTGCATTAGCACTTAATGTCATAAAACGCAAATTCATTCGTTTGGGATACGATGAAAACGACACGATTTGTGAACTGATTGGCTTTAATGCGTTATCAAAGGACCATCCAATTGGAAAACCAGAAGAAGTAAGACTTCGAGTTGCAGTTCGAACAAATACTTTAGACGAAGCACATCGTATTGGTTATCAACTGGAAGCCTTATATACAAATGGTCCTGCTGGTGGCGGAGGAGCCTATAAAAGTGTTAAAGAAATAATTGCTGTTCAATCAATTCTAATTGATGAAAATATGGTAAATGTCCATCTTACAACAAAGCGTTTGAACTCATGAAATTAGGAGAAATTGCTCATTCAAGGGCTGGAGATAAGGGAAATATATCTAATTTATCTCTTATCGCATATGAAGAATCAGATTATGAATTTCTAAAAGAACACATCACTCCTCAAAAAGTGAAAACATTTTTTAAAGAACGTATTAAAGGAACTGTTACGCGTTATGAACTTCCTAAAATAGCTGCTTTTAATTTTGTTTTAAAGGGTTCCCTTTATGGTGGGGTAACAAGATCACTTGCCCTTGATCCTCATGGCAAATCACTTTCCTCCTACTTTCTTTTAATGGAGATTGATGAAAACGCCTATTGTGCTTACAAGAAATCACTGGATTAATTGAATTCAAGGTAATCGTTAAAAAACGGCAGTACTGCATTTGGAATTCTACCGTCAATACTATAAATACCGCTTACATGTGTCCCAATATATTCCTCAGCAAAATGGCGAATTCCTAAATTTTCTAGACGCTGACTAAACATTTTACATTGTTGAGTAAATCGAAGACCCGCATTTCGCCCCCAGTCCAATTTGATTGCTTTTAATTTTTGTAAATTTTCTAAATTATCTTCTAACATATATACCGGCATATTTTGCTGCCATTTTCTCAAAATTTCTTTATGAACAATTAGCGTTTCTCCTTTGTATTCAAAAGGCATATCGCAATAAAAAGGAGGATTATTTGGGTTGGAAGACCATGATTTAGCAAATGCCAACATGACATATGAAAAGTAATGATCTGGTTTTATGTCTTCGTAAGAATTGTAAGTTGATAGTACTTTGAAAGTATCGCTATTTGGACCATATTCTCTAACTACATCTAAAGCACCTGGACTGATTGCATATACGCTAGTAAACACCTCAGGATGGTGCATCGCAATTTTTAAAGCTCCATAACCACCCATGCTGTGCCCTGTTATACCTCGACTTTCGGCTTTTGGAATTGTCCTAAATTTAGAATCCATATAACGAACCAAATCAAATGTTGTAAAATCTTCCCAATGACCAAAATCATCTGAATTAGAATAAAAACTTCCTAAATAGGATGTTTTTTGATCACTGACAACCATAATAAACGGCTTGATTTTTTTCTGCTTAATTGCGTGATCGAGCACTTGATAAAACTCATTGAGTACTTTGTGATTTGCTGTAAAACCGTGAAGAAAATAAATAACAGGATACGACTTTTTTGAGTTCTTATAATCTGGAGGTAAATAAACAGCAAGTGCTCGTTTGGGATTCTCGCCCATTTTATTTTCTAATGAAGGAGCATAGATTGAATCGTAGACAATAGTACCCTTATCTTGAGCAGTAATAAGATTGGAGCAAATAAAAAACAACAAGAAGATTCTTTTCATAATAAAATTTAAATTAATTGAAATTGATTGTCATGAGGTTCAACCGTACTCCAAGTAGACTCTGCAATTCTGACAAAATTTATTCCAGCATCTTTCAT
>JALRBW010000051.1 GCA_023257625.1 Flavobacteriaceae bacterium
GTTATCAATTTGATCAAAGCTTTTTGCTTCTGATAAACCTGCATCAGCAAGTACTTTTGTTATTGCTGCAGTTAAGGTTGTTTTACCGTGGTCAACGTGACCAATAGTTCCAATATTTAGGTGGGGTTTGGACCGGTCAAATGTTTCTTTAGCCATAATTATTGTTGTTTCAATGTTATTTTTAGGAGCGCAAATTTATTAATTTTTTTTATTTACCCATTTGTTTTAGCTATTTTTTTTATATTAAAACCCATTTACAATTTATCTACAGGTTTCTCATTGCCTTTTTAAAGTTTCAATTATTTAAAATCTATAAGCTTTTGTTTTTTGTTTCTTTGCTTAAGGGTTACTGTTCCCAAATTATTTGATTTATATTTCATGTCTGATAAACGCTGTATCGTAATTCCATTTTTTAATGAAGCAAACCGTTTTAACTTAGCTTCTTTTTCCTCCTTCTGTAAACAATATAGCAATGTTGAGTTATGTCTGGTTGATGACGGTTCCCTTGATCAAACACTTGATATTCTCTATTTATTCAAAAAAAAATTTCCTAGTCAAGTACATATCATTGCTCTAAAAAAAAATAAAGGAAAAGGAGAAGCTGTTTTTACAGGGGTTAGATGGGGACTTTCATCAAAAAAATTTACCCAAATTGCATTTATGGATGCGGATTTATCCACCTCTTTTACAGAATGTATTCGCTTATTTGATTTATTAGATAATAAACTAAACTTTGTATTTGGTTCAAGAATAAAGAAAATTGATAATCACATTGAACGAAAGTGGTACCGTTTTTTTTTAGGGCGTATCTTTGCCACATTAGTATCTACTATATTAAGACTTCCTGTTTATGATACTCAATGTGGATGCAAAGTGTTTAGCTATAAATATGCTTCAATTGCTTTCGCCTCTCCCTTTCTTTCTCAGTGGATTTTTGATATTGAAATTTTCTTTCGACTTAAACAGAATTTAGGAACTTACAAGTTTAAAAATTCTACTTTAGAAGCTCCTTTAATAAAATGGATTGATGGGGGAGACTCCCGCATAGCACCTAGCTATGCCATTAAGGTCTGGAAAGATTTATATAAAATCTTTATTCATTACAACACGAAATCATTATAATAGAATACATTGAAAAAAATTAAAACTTTTTTTAGGGATCCTTATTTTACTTTATTCTGGCTATTGTTCTTAATAAGAGCCTTTTTTAATGGCTACCTCCCATTACTTGACAAAACAGAAGCCCGATATGGAGAAATTGCAAGATTGATGAGCGAAACTGGAAATTGGGTTACGCCTCAAATAGATTATGGAGTTTTCTTTTGGGCAAAGCCTCCATTATCAACTTGGGCATCTGCTTTTAGCATTTCTATCTTTGGAAATCATGAATTTTTTGTCAGGCTCCCATACTTACTTATCACACTAATTATTTGTTTTTTTGTAAGTCGGTACCGATCCCAAAAAAAGGATTCCTATTATCTTATTGGAACTCTTCTCTTAACCTTTCCAGAATTTTATCTGCATGCGGGAGTAGTTTCTACAGATACATTTTTACTTTTGAGTATTGCACTCACATTTTTTAGTTTTTGGGAAGCCATGCAAAAAGATGCCGCCTCATATTGGGGATATTTATTTTTTGCAGGTTTAGGCTTAGGCTTATTATCAAAAGGACCTATTATAGGCATACTCACCTTACCGCCCATTTTGTTGTGGATTTACTTCACAAAAAACATCAAAATCGCATGGCAAAAAGTGCCTTGGCTAAAAGGAATTGCTCTTATGGCATTAATTAGCTTGCCTTGGTATTTTAGGGCAGAAGAAAGAACCCCTGGTTTCATTAACTATTTTATTGTAGGAGAACATTTTGAACGTTACTTTAATTCTGAATGGAAAGGAGATAGATATGGTTTTCCTAAACAACAACCCTACGGTATGTCTTGGGTATTTCTTTTACTTTTTTTACTACCCTGGTCCATTGTTCTAATCCGATTGTTTGTTTCTTATTTTAAAAAATGTATTTCAAACCCATGGACTTTGTTTTTAATCTTGTGGTTTTTATGGACTCCTTTATTTTTTTCAAGTTCCACTAGCTTAATCCACCCATATATTTTGCCCTGTACGCTTCCCGCCGCATTACTAATTAGTCATTTTTGGAGTACACATACAAGCTATAAAAAAATAGTATTTTATTCATCTATACTACCTTTATTGTTATTTGTTTTAGCTATTTCAGGTTATGCAACTACCTTATTTGAAAATAGTACCGATAAATTTATACTTGCAGCTAAAATTCCTAATTCAAAAGTCTATGCTTTAGATTATAAAAGCTATTCAAGTCAATATTATACTGAAGGAAAAATTAAAATTATCGATACATTGGAACTCAAAGAACTTCTTGAAAACAAAGAATCTTTTTCAATTTTGATAGAAAACAGGCAATGGGATACTCTTTCAAAAACAATTAAAAAGCTGCTATCAATTGAAGCAAAACACTCCAAAAGAGGAATTTTCAGACCCTCTACAAACCATTGAATTAATTAATTGTTTAACTCAAAAGTATTGCGGCTCTATGTTGTATCATTTTTTTTATTATGTCTATTGGCAAAGGGTTTTTTTTTGGAAATTGTACTGATCCTTTTCCACGTTTATAAGGAGTTAAATCTTTTTCAAATGCCTTATGGGTTTGAGGTAGAGCATAAAATCCAATATGATTTTTGAATACATTAAAATAACACAATGGTTTTCCTTTTAATGAATAAGCAGGCATATCGTATGCTATTTTAGAGGTTGCTTCTGGAAAATGATTTTCAATAAAATAACATATAGATTCTAATTCTATGCGTAAAGATGGCTCAACCCCCATCAAAAAAGACTCTACTGAAGTTGCGGTGGTCTTTTTATACATAAAAAATAATTTAAGTAGAGCCAATGACGAGATTTGAACTCGTGACCTTTTCCTTACCAAGGAAACGCTCTACCCCTGAGCTACGTCGGCTTTTGGGTGCAAGAACATTCGGTTGGCCGGCCCGCGAATGCGGAAAAGCCTACAGGCACCTGTATCGCCTTGCCCAAGGTTTCGAGCGGGAGAC
>JALRBW010000004.1 GCA_023257625.1 Flavobacteriaceae bacterium
CTTCATATGACTTTATACACCATTCCGCTCGTGCTGCAAAATCATTTTGTATAACATCTGTCCACCGTGTTTGTGGAAAAAATGAATCTAATTTGCCTGTAAATGTGTTGATGTCTGCTGCTTTCTCTCCATCTTCAAATCGAGAAGGTATCGTTTTGGAAGCTACAAATCGTCCTCCCCATCCTCCATATGAGGGATGATTATAATTGTCTAACCCTACATCAACTAAATGTAAAAATGCAGGGGTATCCCCTTCAGAAATAAAGGCGTATTGATCAAATGATCCCCATTGAGCATCTTTAATTTTGGAAAGATCACCATGAATATGCTCCTCATCACCTTTTTGTTTTTTACCATCTCCATAGGAATAATAGTGGTTTAGAAGAGGGCCATGATTTTGAATACTTTTTCTCATGAATTCACCTTCCAAAAAAGGTTGCATCTTTTTTGGAACAGTTCTTTGCCATGAATAAGCAAATCCAGCAAATTGAAAACTATTGTAAAATACACGGATATTAGGCCAGAATATTCCGATATATTTTTTGTAGGTAGCGTCTTGATCCATGATGGTGTAGATAATGGCTTTTTTGGATACCCTTTGATAAACAGTTTCCCATTGGTCAGTGTTTTTGTACTCCTCTTCAATTGATTTTAATGCACGGGCAATAGTGTTTGTTCCACCCCATGCTTGTAAAAATAGATCGTTTGTATCTGGTTCTAAAAGTTTTTCTTTAATCCACTCAGATCCAGGTGTAATTTTTGACATTTCACCTTCAAAATCTATATTTCCAATCCGTATTTTTGATTTAAGTTTTTCTGGTGAAGGATACCCTTGATCATGAAGAATAAGATTAGGGTAAACCTCGCTGTAAGCTGATATTAATTCTTCAATCCATTGAGTGCCTGGCCATCGCAAATCGGTTCTTTCTCCATATAATGCTTTCGTCATTTCCATTTCTGAAGTAAATAATGTCCCTTTACCGTCGCCTTTATAATGCCACATAGAACTTGAATAAATTAATCCTTCAATTTCAAATTCATTGGCATATAATAACATACGAATAAAGGTATCTATGTCATCAATTTCACCATCGGTAGTTATTATCGTTTTTATTTTTTGCTTATTCTCTTTCAAATCAACAGGATCTAAACAACTTAATATGATTGTAGAAAATAAAAAGATCAAAAAAGTTGATGTTAGAGTTTTTGTTTTCATTTAAAGTGGGTTCAAGAGGAAAATTAACTAATTTTTAAATTAAATAGGCACAAGAAATCTTGAATTTAACTTTTAGATATCGTCTTTTTGGGTGCCATTTCATTTAAAGTTACATTTGAATCATAAATAATAACTATGAGTACTCCCTTAGAGGTGTTTTTTCAAAAAGAGGGCCCTTGGCTAAAGGGAATGCTTTATTTAAGGAAGCTTGCCTTAGCCACTGGCCTTGAGGAATCCTTAAAATGGAAGAATCCTTGTTATACTTACCAAAATAAAAACATCGCTATTATTGGGCATTTTAAAAATTATTTTTGCCTTAGTTTTTTTAAAGGAGCATTACTAGAAGATGCTTCCAAAATGCTAGTATCGGCAGGAGAAAATAGCGCTTCTTTTCGTATGTTTCGTTTTACAAATATTGAACAAATCAAGCCCTTAGAAGTAATTATATCACAATATCTTTTTGAGGCAATTGAAATAGAAAAAGCAGGATTAAAAATAAAATCCAAAGCAATTGAAACCTATACAATTCCTAAAGAATTAATTGATAGATTTCATTTCGATAACGCATTTAAAGTTGCTTTTTATAAATTAACACCAGGACGTCAAAAAGGGTATCTCCTCTTTTTTAATTCAGCTAAACAATCTCAAACTCGAGTGGATCGAATTGAAAAATATTACTCTAGAATCCTTAAAGGTTATGGGCAGAATGATTGTGTTTGTGGATACTCCAAAAGACCTCCAGGTTGCGATGGATCTCATAAATTTTTAAACCATAAGCCTCAACTTTAAAAACGATGAAGTCCTTTTGGAATCAAAGATTTAGTGATAAGCGGTATGCCTATGGTAAAGAACCTAATGTTTATTTTAAAGAAAAATTAGATCTTTTATCTCCTGGAAAAATATTGTTAGCTGCAGAAGGAGAAGGACGAAATGCAGTATATGCAGCAAAAATGGGTTGGGAAGTATATGCATATGATTTTAGTGAAGAAGCTTTTAAAAAGGCGCAAGCACTTGCCCGAGAGAATAAAGTTGAGATACACTACACGATAGGCTCATTGAATGATTTGACATTTGAAGCAGAATTTTTTGATGCAATTGGTTTAATTTATGTTCATTTTCCAGATTCAATTCGTTCACAAAACCATTCAAAATTATTATCCTTTTTATCGCCAGGGGGACATGTCATCTTAGAAGGCTTTAGTTCAAATCATACTATTTATCAAGCGCTTCATCCTAAAGTGGGCGGCCCAAAAGATCTATTTCAATTATATAATAATGAAAAATTAAGTCAGGATTTTGCCTCCTTAACACTTTTTCAATTAGAGGAGCAAAAAATAAGACTAGAAGAGGGATATTGCCATGTAGGCGAAACAACAGTTATGCGATTATTTGCCCAGTTAAAGTAAAAAATGAACATTAAATGACATTTTTTACTACTTTCATCCTCCAAATGTAAACGTATGAAAAAATGGATATTAATGCTATTGTCTCCATTGACAATAGTAATGGGACAAGATTATTTTCCCACCAACACTGGAGTTAAAACTTCAGAATTAAACTATCAAGCATTCATCCACGCTACAGTGCATATTTCTCCCACAGAAGTTCTTGAAGACGCTACCCTTTTGGAACAAAATGGAAAAATTATTGCCGTTGGAAAAAATGTTTCAATTCCAAAAAATACTAGAATATTTGACAAATCTGGATTACATCTATATCCTTCTTTTGTTGAAATAAATTCAAGTTTTGGAATAGCCACTCCTAAACGAAATTCTAGTGGCAGAAGTTCACAATATGATCCTAATAGACAGGGATACTATTGGAATGACCATATAATTAGTGACTATAGTAGTTTTTCTGATTATTCTTATGATGCAAAAGAAGCAGACGCTTTGAGAAAAGCGGGTTTTGGAACTGTAAACAGTCATCGTGCTGACGGAATACACCGAGGTACAAGTACTTTAGTTGTTCTAAGCGATGAATTACAAGACCAAGATCGTATACTGAACATTAAAGCGGCTGAACATTTTTCATTTCAAAAAAGTGTTACATCAAATCAATCTTATCCCAGTTCTGTTATGGGTGCAATGGCCTTACTTCGTCAGTTTTATTATGATTCTCGTTGGTATGAACAAGGAAATGCTGAACAGAAGGATTTAGCTCTTGAAGCAGCATTAAGCCAAAAAAATCTTCCAAAGATTTTTTATGCAGATGATAAACTAAATACTCTACGTGCTGCAAAAATTGGTCAAGAAATGGAATTACCTTTTAAGATTGTAGCAAGTGGTCAAGAATATGAATTGTTAAGAGAATTAAAAGCAACCAATGCACAATTGATACTTCCTTTGAATTTTCCTGCTGCTTATGATGCCGAGGATCCATTGTTGATGAAAAAAATAACGTTAGCTCAGCTTCGCCATTGGAATCAAGCCCCTATGAATCCTGCAGAAGTAGAAAAAGCAGGAATTTCCTTTGCTTTGACTACAGCTAAATTAAAGTCACCAACTACTTTTCTATCTAATCTTAGAAAAGCCGTTTCTTATGGGCTCTCTGAAGAAAAAGCATTGGCTGCACTTACCACCATACCTTCACAATGGTTAAATCAACAAAATACACTTGGCGTATTAAAAAAAGGAGCATTATCAAACTTTATAGTCACCTCTGGCCCACTCTTTGATAACGAAACAATTATATACGAAAACTGGGTTAAAGGAACTCCGCACATAATTCAAGACCATACCACTTTATCAATTGACGGAAACTATACATTAGTTGCTGGTGAAGAAACTCTTGAAATTGAAATTAAAAACAGTTTGAAAAAAATTGCTGTAACTGCAAAAAAAGACTCCCTATCTTTTAAAACAAAAAGTGAATATAAAGAACACTGGCTTTATCTTACCTTAATCGATGATAAAGAAAAAGAATACGCACAACTTCATGCAAAAGTGGTAGAAAATTCGGTATTATCAGGTCAAGGGATCAATTTTGATGGTAATACAATCAATTGGTCGGCTACACATTCTCAATCAGAAACAAAAGAAGATAAAAAATCAAAGACTCCTTCATATTATGACCCTGTACCCGTTACATTTCCAAATAAAGCGTTTGGTTTTAGCACTTTGCCTACTGCTAAAAATACGCTCTTTAAAAATGCAACCGTTTGGACAAACGAAAGTGAAGGTATTATAGAAGACGCTGATGTTTTAGTAGTGAATGGTAAGATTTCGAAAGTGGGTAAAAATTTAATTTCTGATGGTGCTATTATTATTGATGCAACTGGAAAACACCTTACTTCAGGAATAATAGATGAGCATTCACATTTAGGTGCTTCAAGTATAAACGAAGGAGGACATAATTCATCAGCAGAGGTCAGTATAGAAGATGTATTAGAACCCGATGATATAGGACTCTACCGTGATTTAGCAGGTGGAGTAACTGCAATTCAAATACTTCATGGATCCGCGAATCCAATTGGAGGACGCTCTGCTTTAATAAAACTTAAATGGGGGGCATCACTTGATGAATTACCCATTAAAAATGCAGACCCCTTTATAAAATTCGCATTGGGTGAAAATGTAAAGCAATCAAATTGGTCAAGCTTTTCAAGATTCCCACAAACCCGAATGGGTGTTGAACAAGTGTTTGTAGATTATTTTCAACGTGCAAAAGAATATGGACAACAGTGGGATGCTTATAATTCATTATCAAACAAACTAAAAACGCAAACTAAAAAACCTCGCTACGATATTGAAATGGAAGTGCTTTGGCAAATCTTAAAAGGTGAGCGTTTTATCTCAAGTCACTCTTACGTACAATCAGAAATCAACATGCTGATGAAAGTTGCTGAGCGCTTTAATTTTAGAATCAACACATTTACACACATTTTAGAGGGGTATAAAGTGGCAGATAAAATGGCTGAACACGGTGTAGGAGGATCTACTTTTTCAGACTGGTGGGCCTATAAAAATGAAGTGAAAGATGCTATACCATACAATGGCGCAATTATGCATAATGCAGGTGTTACTGTAGCTTTTAACTCTGATGATGCTGAAATGTCAAGACGACTAAATCAAGAGGCGGGAAAAGCTGTTAAATATGGAGGGGTATCAGAAGAAGATGCATGGAAGTTTGTAACGCTTAACCCTGCAAAACTATTGCACCTTGACGATCGAATGGGGAGTATAAAAGTTGGGAAAGATGCAGATCTTGTACTTTGGAGTGATCATCCGCTTTCAATTTATGCCAAAGCAGAAAAAACTATGATTGACGGAGTTGTATATTATGACGCTTCAAAAATTGAAGCACAATTGCAAGCTGATGGCCAAGAAAAACAAAAGATTATCAGTCAAATGCTTATTGAAAAGGAACAAGGGGGGGCAATACAAAAAGCTCCTAGTCCAGTTAAGAGAGAATTTACCTGTGAAACTTTAGAATAAAATCTTATGAAAAATTATATATATATCCTTTTTATTCTTGTTATATCTACCACAATTGCACAACAAACACCTGCTGATGCACAAAAAACTGCCGTGGTAATAACAAATACTACCCTTCACATTGGTGATGGAACAGTTTTAGAAAATGCAGCTATCGCATTTGACAAAGGAAAGATCACCTATGTAGGGTCTTCAGCAAATGCGCCTGCCTATCCATCAAAAATTGATGCAGCCGGTCAACATGTCTATCCTGGTTTTATTGCTACTAATTCAAGTTTGGGATTAGTTGAAATAGATGCAGTTCGTGCTAGTGATGATGAAGATGAACTTGGCGATTTTTTACCACATGTACGATCGGCAATTGCTTACGATGCCGAATCTAAAATTGTGGAAAGTATGCGTCCTAATGGGGTGCTCATTGCCCAAGTTACCCCTAGAGGAGGACTGATCTCAGGTAGTTCATCTGTAATGCAAATGGATGCCTGGAATTGGGAAGATGCTTTAATAAAATCAGATGAAGGGATACATCTCAATTGGCCCAACCCCTACTCAAGAGGACGATGGTGGCTAGGAGAGGATCCTGTGTTAAAACAAAACAGTAATTATTCTTCCGAGATACAAAGCCTAAAAGATTTTTTTGAAAATGCAAAGGTGTATGATCCAAATCAAAACCCAAAGCACCTTCCATATCAAGCGATGCTTGGACTGTTTGATGGAAGCAAATCTCTTTATATTCATGCAGAAGATGAAAAACAAATTGTTGACGGTATAACTTATTTAAAAAACATTGGTGTTCAAAAAGTTGTTTTAGTTGGTGGAAATGAAGCTCTACAGCAACTCACATTTCTTCAATCACACAATATTCCTGTTATTGTTTCTAGACCCCATCGCCTTCCTGACGGAGAAGATGAAGATCCAAAACTATCCTTCAAAATCGCATCTAAACTGATTCATGCAGGATTAACTGTAAGTATTGATGTGAGTGGAAGAATGGAACGTATGTATACAAGAAACCTTCCATTTTACGCAGGTAGCTTTGCTGCCTATGGAATGGATAAAGAGGTAGCACTTCAATTAATCACATCTTATCCAGCTAAAATATTAGGTATTGCTGACCGTTTAGGTACTTTAACCGTAGGAAAAGATGCTACTTTATTTATTTCTATAGGTGATGCATTAGATATGCGGACAAACCAAATTCAAAAAGCCTTTATTGAAGGACGAGATTTGAGTTTGGAAACACATCAAACCACTCTTTGGAAACGTTATTCTACTAAATTTCAATCCAAATAAAAAAGTATTTAAATCATTAAAGAAACCCCTGTTAATTCATAATTGAATTAATTCAGGGGTTTTCATTTGATATTTTAATACAAATTAAATTCCCTATAAACTAATGGTATTTGTTATTCGTTTCTTTTTTTTCTTCACATTTATTTTTGGGTTTTTCACACCCCTATTGGCTCAAAGTGAAGAACGAACGGTATTTGTAAAAAAAATTGACGAATTTATTCAGATTGATGGTGTATTGG
Source organism: Flavobacteriaceae bacterium (assembly GCA_023257625.1). Classification (GTDB taxonomy): domain Bacteria; phylum Bacteroidota; class Bacteroidia; order Flavobacteriales; family Flavobacteriaceae; genus MS024-2A. The sequence continues at coordinate 7,185 of JALRBW010000004.1, forward strand.
ATGAAAAAATTTGGGCTGAGGCTGAAAGTGCAGATTATTTTTGGCAAATATTCCCTTTAGATTCAGTAAAAGCTATAGATCTTACGAGTGTAAAAATAATGTACAATGATGAATTTTTATATTTTGGAATAGAAGCTTCAAGTGATAATCCTAACTTTATTGTTAGCTCTCTAAAACGAGATTTTGGTGCTCGAAACAATGATAATGTTACCGTTGTATTTGATACCTTTCAAGACGGTCAGAATGCATATCTTTTTGGAGTAAGTGCTTATGGTGTTCAACGTGAAGGATTAATCTCTGATAGAGGAATTGATTTAAATGGATTCAATTTGAGTTGGGATACCAAATGGTTTTCTGAAAGTCAGTCAGATAAAACAGGATTTAGAATAGAGATCGCTATTCCCTTTAGCTCAATCAAATATGCTGAAAATAGTAAAAAATGGGGCTTTCAGGCTTATCGGTATAATCTTCAGACTAATGAACAATCTATTTGGACAAATGTACCTCAAAATCAAATCCCAGTAAATTTGGGATATCTTGGCATTCTAGAATTTGAAAAGCCACTGCAAAAAAGCAAAACTCCAATTTACCTTATACCCTATTTGAATGGTTTGGAAGCTTCTGATTTCAAAATAAATACAACTAAAACAACATTAAGAGTAGGTGGTGACCTTAAAATTCCCATTGGAAACGGTTTAAATCTTGATGTTACCCTGAATCCAGATTTTTCTAATGTAGAGGTTGATAATGTTATTACAAATCTTACACGTTTTGAAATTTCACTTCCAGAAAAACGACAATTCTTTATCGACAATGGCGATTTATTTGGAAAATTTGGAAGTTTTAGAGATGCTATTCCATTCTTTTCTAGACGTATTGGAATAGCAAGAGACAAAGAGGGTAATAGCATTCAAAATTCAATTCTAGGAGGTGTCAGACTTAGCGGAAAAGTTGATGAAAATTGGCGTTTAGGGGTCCTTAATATTCAAAATAAAGAAGATTTAACCAATCAAATTGCATCCAATAATAATACTATGATTGCCTTACAACGCAAGGTTTTAGGACAATCTCAAATGGGTATGTTTTTTGTTAATCGAGAAACTTTTGGAGACTATGAATTTGTTTCAGAACACGATAAATACAACCGAGTATTGGGGATGGATTACAACTTAGCCTCTACTAATAATAAATGGATTGGAAAATTTTACACGCACAAATCGTTTCAACCCAATGATAACAAAGGAAATCTCTCTAGTCAAGCATATTTAACCTACAATACTCGGATATGGCGTTTTAGTTCTGATTGGGTTTATGTTGACCGTGATTACCGTTCTGATCTTGGTTTTATTCCCAGAACAGGCATTTTTAAATCAGGGGCAAATGCTATTCGCACTTTTTACCCTAAAGACAGTAATATCATCTCTCATAAACTAGGAATTCTTAACCTAATGTGGTTTCAGCAAAATTTAGATTATAAAAAAACGGATCATATGACCCGTTACAGTTATATAGCTCAATTTAAAAATCTTGCACAGCTTCAATTAAATTACAATAACGATTACGTATTTCTATCGAATTCGTTTGATCCAAGTAGAACAGGGGCTATTCCATTACCAGGGGGCGTAGGTTATCAATTCAATAGTTGGGAAATAATGTATCTTTCAAACTATGCTAACCTTTTTAACTTTACTTCTGAAATAGGGTATGGTGCTTTTTTTAATGGAACCAAATTTTCCTTCAAAGGAAACCTAAACTATCGCTTTCAACCCAAGGTTGCCCTTAGTTTATTATGGGATTTCAATAAAGTAAATTTACCAAACCCATATGCTCAATCAAATCTTATTTTGGTCAGTCCTAAAGTTGAGGTAACTCTTAATAAACAATTGTTTTGGTCAACTCTTGTTCAATACAGCAATCAAACTGAAAACCTAGGTATAAACTCTAGAATCCAATGGCGATTTGCTCCACTCTCAGATTTATTTTTGGTATACAACGACAATTATTTTTCAGAGGCTTTAATTCCAACCTTTAGATCAATAAATCTAAAATTTACCTATTGGCTTAATCTGTAATAAACAACTCAAATTATTTTGAATCAATTGATCTATTGTTGATTCAACCGTTTAATTTGATTTAATGCTGATCCTTCTCTAAACCATTGTATTTGTTGCTCATTATAGGAATGATTAGCCTTGATTTGTTCTTTCGAGCCGTCATTATGAACTAATTCAATAGTGATAGGTTTTCCAGGAGCAAAATCTTTTAAATTAACAAAATTGAAGATATCGTCCTCTTGAATTAGATCGTAATCTTTTTCATTAGCAAAAGTAATTCCTAACATTCCTTGCTTTTTCAAGTTGGTTTCGTGAATTCTAGCAAAAGATTTGACCAATACAACCTTTACCCCTAAATGACGTGGTTCCATAGCAGCATGTTCACGTGATGAGCCCTCTCCATAATTATGATCTCCAACTACAACAGTGGCTATGCCCGCTGCTTTGTATTCCCTTTGAGTGTCGGGTACTGGGCCATAGGCGCCAGTAAGCTGATTTTTTACAAAATTTGTTTTATCATTATAAGCATTTACTGCTCCAATCAAGCAATTGTTTGAAATATTGTCCAAATGTCCTCTAAAACGTAGCCATGGCCCTGCCATAGAGATATGGTCTGTCGTACATTTGCCCTTGGCTTTTATAAGCAGTTTTGCTCCAACAATATTATCACCATTCCATGGTTGAAATGGAGATAGAAGTTGTAAACGTTCTGAATCTGGACGCACTATTACTTCAACTGATGAACCATCTTCTTGCGGTGCCAAATAGCCATTATCTTCAACATCAAATCCTTTAGGTGGAAGTTCTAATCCATGTGGAGGGTCTAATTTTACTGCCTCACCCTCATCATTTAATAAGGTGTCTGTAATAGGATTAAAGTCTAAACGCCCTGAAATTGCGATAGCAGCAACCATTTCTGGAGAAGCTACAAAGGCATGGGTATTTGGATTACCATCAGCTCGTTTTGAAAAGTTTCGATTAAAAGAGTGAATAATTGAATTGCGTTCTTGTTTATCAGCTCCTTCTCTCGCCCACTGTCCTATACAAGGCCCACAAGCATTTGTGAAAATTTTTGCATTAAGGTCCTCAAAAATAGTTAATAAACCATCACGTTCAGCAGTAAATCGCACTTGTTCAGATCCTGGGTTTATTCCAAATTCAGCTTTTGTTTTCAGTTTTTTATCAACCGCTTGCTTTGCTATCGAAGCAGCTCTTGAGAGATCCTCATATGATGAGTTTGTACATGAGCCAATTAAACCCCATTCAACATCTAAAGGCCAATTATTTTCTGTAGCAACTTTACTCATTTCGGCCACTGGTGTAGCTAAATCTGGAGTAAAAGGTCCATTTAAATGAGGCGTTAAGGTGTTTAGATCAATTTCAATTAACTGATCAAAATATTTTTCAGGATGTTGATACACTTCTGGATCCGCGGTTAAATGCATTTTTACCGCATTGGCAGCATCAGCTACATCATCTCTGCCAGTAGCCCTGAGATAGCGTTCCATGGCAGCATCGTACCCAAAAGTTGAAGTTGTGGCACCTACTTCAGCACCCATATTGCAAATTGTCCCTTTTCCTGTACAGGATAAGGATTCGGCACCATCACCAAAATACTCTATAATGGCACCTGTACCACCCTTAACTGTAAGTATTCCAGCAACTTTTAGGATTACATCTTTTGGAGCGGTCCAACCATTGAGTTGGCCCGTTAATTTTACCCCAATGAGTTTTGGAAATTTTAATTCCCAAGCCATATCTGCCATTACATCTACAGCATCAGCTCCACCAACACCAATGGCTACCATACCTAGACCACCAGCGTTTACGGTATGTGAATCAGTTCCTATCATCATTCCTCCTGGAAAAGCATAATTTTCAAGGACTACTTGGTGAATAATACCTGCCCCTGGTTTCCAGAATCCAATTCCATATTTATTGGACACTGATTCCAAAAAATCAAATACCTCTTTAGAAGAAGAATTTGCTGTTTTCAAGTCACTTGCAGCACCTTCTTTTGCTTGAATTAAATGATCACAATGAACTGTAGTAGGAACAGCAACTTTAGATTTTCCGGATTGCATAAATTGTAATAACGCCATTTGAGCGGTTGCATCTTGACAAGCAATACGATCTGGTGCAAAATCAACATAATCTACACCGCGCTGAAATTCTTTTTTTTCTTGACTTTCCCAAAGATGTACATATAAAATTTTCTCTGCAGCAGTTAAAGGTTTTCCTGTGATTTTTCGAGCTTCTGCCACCCGTCCAGGTAGACGTTCATATACCTTTTTTATCATGTCAATGTCGAAAGCCATAATAGTATGTTTAAATTTTGCACAAAATTAATCAAAATTAAAGTAGTTTTTGTCCTTTCTAGTAATGGATTTGCATTGTCTTCAGTAGTTATTTTAGGAAGTAACGAAATTTTAATTTTTCTCGTTTTAGATAATTATAAATTAAACTCTTTTGATAATTATCTGTCTTAAAAATAAGTCTTTACATTAATAATTAGATTAAATTTGAATTGCTAATGAAAAATCCCATCAGATCAAATAGTACGGTATCAAGTTTTTTAGATATTGTTGGTGATAAATGGTCATTGATTATCGTTAGAGATCTTTTTTTAGAACGCACTACTTTTACTCAATTACTTGAGAGTAGCGGAGAAAATATATCTACAAACATACTTAGTGATAGATTAAAAAAACTAATCTCAAACAATATAATTGAATTTATAAAAGACAGAAATGACAATAAAATAAAACATTATTATTTAACAGATAAAGGAGTAGATTTAGGTAAGGTGTTATTTGAAATATCCGTTTGGAGTATGACGCATCTAGATTTAGAAGAAAATTTACTCTACATGGATTTTTTTTCAAAAACAAAAAAATATCCAAGAGAAAAACTTATTAATGAAGGTTATCAGGAATATTGTGAAAAGCGGAAAAAATTGCTAGAATTTCATGATGCTATGGAATTTCATTCAATAAAATTCTAAACTACAAATCCGCATTTATTAATTGCCCCGTAATTTGTATCAATTCAATTTCTGATATTTTTGCTTGGTATTTCGAAATGGCATTCTGATTTTGTGCATTTCTTAAATTTATTTGTGCTTGGCGAAATTCTATAGCAGTAATTGCTCCGATAGCATACTGTGCTTGTGACCGTTGAAAATTATAAGTTGCAGTTTCTACTTGCTTTTGTTGAATCGAATAGATTTCTAATGCGTTTTTATAATTCTGTTTAGCATTTAAAATATCTCGTGAAAAAGTTAAATCAACTTGTTGTTCCATTAAAGTTTGGTTTTCAAGTGCAATTTTTGAATTTTGTACACGAGTAGATGTCCTTCCTCCATCAAAAATATTCCAACTAAGACTTGCTCCTAATCCTAAAGAATAAGTAGTGTTATCGGTACCTGGGAAAAAAGCAGAAGCAGGGCTTTGATTCAAATTCCATCCATAGCTTCCAACTAATCCAACAACAGGGAGATAGCCAGATTGACTTACTTTAATGTCATATGCATTAATTTGAACGTTACTTTTTTGTTTTAAAATAGTTACATTATATTCTTCTGCAGTATTTAGCCACTCCTCAATCTGTAAGTATGGTATAAATTGAACCTGTGTTTCAACTATAAAAAAGGTATCCATTGGTTGATTTAAAAGTAAATTCAAATCCCGTTTAGCATTGTCTAACTGCTGTTTGGCTTGAAGTAAATTAATGCTGTCATTGGTTACATCAACCTGTGCATTTAAAACTGCAAGTTTATTAGTTTGACCATAAGAATATGCACTTTCAGCTCTTTTCAAACGGTCTTTTGAAATCGCTAATGCCTCCTGAAAAATACTATTTGATTCTGTTAATTGAGCAACATTAAAATAGACGGCATAAAGCTGTCGAATGGTTTCCTCTATGGTTTCACGTAATTGTAATTCACTCAGCGCATATTGTTCTTTGAGTCGCTGATAATTGAATTTTCTTCCCAATCCGTCAAATAAGGTATAATTTAAATTTATCCCCGCGTTATATCTTCGAGACTCCTGGTCATTTAAGTTTCGATTAGGGCGCGGTGTTCCATCATCTAAAAATTGATTTGGAAATACAATTTCTGAATCAGATGCTGTAAAGTTTCCTCCGCTAGAAAAAGTTACATTTGGTAAATACCCAGAATTTAAAACGCTTGAATTATTCTTTGAAATTTCTAAGTTATTTTTTGACATTAAAATTCCGAAATTCTTTTCAAGAGCTATAGCTAACGCAGTCTCTTTGGTAAGTGTATTTTGACCCACCAAATGACTTGTAAAAAAAATAAATAAATAAAAAAATTGTTTCATAATTTCTCCACTTCATTTTCAGTTTGTCCTAACATCATATGGTGTTCATCTTTTTGCTCAATTAACGCTCTTTCTACTTCTTCTTTAGAAGGGAATTTTCCTGATAACAACCATTTAAAATAAACTTTTAAATCGTTATTGAAAGACAAAAGGATTGGGAGCACCATAAGTGTAAGTAGGGTAGAAAAAGCAATGCCATAAGACACTGATATCGCCATTGGTTTTAAAAATTGAGCTTGCCTGCTTTTTTCTAACAAAAGGGGCATTAACCCTGCAACTGTAGTAATTGAAGTTAAAAAAATTGCTCTAAATCTTGATTTTCCAGCTTCTAAAATGGATTCATCAAACGAAATACCATCTCTTAGGTTGATGTTAAACTTACCAATGAGTACCAATCCATCATTTACCATAATACCTATAAGCGCAATAATTCCAAGAACTGAAGTAATATTCAAAGGAAATCCATGTATCCAATGACCCCATGCTACTCCTGTAATACTGAGTGGTACTAAAAGAATCAGTAAAACGGGTTGAGAAAAACTGCGAAAGGTAAACGCAATTGTCATATAAATTAAAATTAATATTGGAATACCAGCTCCTGCGAGTGAATTAGAAAGCTTTTCAGCTTCCCTATTTTGCCCTTCATAAGATGGACTTACTGTGGGATATTTTGCAAGTAATTGAGGAATTATATTAATCCTCAAGTCATTCATAATATCTGTGGCAGAAGTGCTTTTAATATCTTTTATATCAGCAGAAACTTGAATTTCTCTTCTCCCATCAAGGTGATTTATAGCTACTTCTCCTCTTTGAACTGTGTAATTTGCAATCTCTTTTAGAGGAACTCGTTCTCCATTAGGCAATCCAATTTTCATATCCTCTAGTTGAGTAATTGAAGAACGGTCTTCTTTTTTATATCGAACCCAAACTCTAATTTCATCTTGTCCGCGTTGGAAGCGTTGTGCTTGTACTCCAAAAAATCCTGCTCGAACTTGATTCATAACATATTGTAAATCTAAGCCTAGTGCGTACGCATTATCTTTGAGCTGTAATGTTATTTCTTTTATCCCAGCCGGATCATTATCAGATATATCTTTTAACAAGGCATTGGCAAGCAATATTTGTTTCAATTCGTTTTTTGCTGCTTTTAGTTCTTCAATATTGTTTGAAAGTAATGATACTGAAACCGGACTTCCTCCAAAATTTACACCCGACCCAAAAACTAAACTTTCAACGCCAATAACAGGACCAACCAAATCTGAAAGTAGTGAAGAAACAATATCTGCACGCAATTCATCAGGACGTTCTTCACCAGGGAGTAAATTAATTGTTAAAGTTGCCCGAGAAGATCCATTACCCAGCGTTTTAATTGTATTAACAAAAAGTGTTTTGCCAGTTCCTTCCAAATATTTTTTATTTAACTCTTGCTCTACTAAGACTGTTTTTTGTTCAATCATACTTATGATTGAATCTGTTACTGTTTCATTTGTTCCATTAGGCATAGTAAGGGTAACCTGAACACGATCACTAGCTAAATTTGGAAAAAAAGAAGTTCTTACAATTCCTCCTGAAATAGAACCCATTGTAAGCATTAGTGCGGCTATGAAAAGGGAAAAAGTTAAAAATCTATTACGTAATGCAAAAATTAAAAACGGAGCATAAAGTTTATCGCGCATGGTTTTCATTAATTGATCCCCAAACCGATTTATTGCCCTAAGTTTAGAAAATATTTTTTCTTTAAGAGTGTCAGGGTTTTTACGCATCTTAACTAAAGCTTTTGAGTGTGCTAAATGTGCTGGTAATATAATTAGAGCTTCAAACAAAGACACCACCAAAGTTAGAATTACAATAACTGAAACTTCGCTAAAAAATTCACCAATTCTACTATCTAAAAATAGAAATAATGAAAAGGCTAAAACAGTGGTAATTATAGCGGATACTACAGGTGGAATAACTTCCATAACCCCATCAATTGCAGCACGATAGGGAGACTTTCCTTTTTCATATTGTTGATATATATTTTCAGCAATGACAATTCCGTCATCTACTAAAATTCCAATAACAATTATCATTCCAAAAAGAGAAAGAATGTTAATGGTAACGTTAAAAAGAGGAGCGAAAATAAACATTCCTAAAAAAGAAATAGGAAGTCCAAAGGCAACCCAAAAAGCTAAGCGAGTGTTGAGAAATAACGATAAAAAGATCAAAACCAAAAGCATCCCTTGGATGGCATTTTTGACCAATAACTCTGTTCGTTCATTTAACACCTTTGATTGGTCATTTAAAACTTCCAATTGAAGGTTTGTATGCTTCGTATTGAAATCATTTATATAATCTTTAACCTTTTGGGCAGATGAAATTAAATCTTCTGTATTGGTTGAATTAATACTAATAGTAACAGATAATTTACCATCAATGAAGGATGCGTTAGGGGTTTCAGAAAATCGATCTCGGACCTGAGCAATATCTTGTAAGTAAACTAATGTACCGTCTGGTTGAGCAGAAACAATTATTCGATTGAGTTCATCAGCGTAATAAGATTTATTTTTTGCCCTTATTAAAAACTCTTCTGCATCTGTTTTTACCTGACCTCCAGTAACAATTATATTTGCCCTTGCAACTGCTTGTGCAACAGTAGTAAAGTTCAAATTGTAAGCAAGTAGTTTACTTTCTTCTACGGCAATTTCAATTTCTTCTTCAGGATAGCCCGTAACTTCAATCTGTGAAATTCCGTTCATCGATCTCAAATCGTTCTCTATTTGACGTCCAATTTTTTTAAGTGTGAGCAATGGAATATTTTCTCCACTTAAAGCAAAGTTAATTGTGGGTCGAATCTGTTCTTGTTTAGATACCACTAGGGGTTCCATGCCTGATGGATAGCTTGGTACACGATCAACTGCATTTTTTACTTGAAGTAACATGAAGTCAATATCTCTTTCTTTTTCAACCTCTACTGTTATAGAGCCACTATTTTCTCTTGAAATTGATGTCACTCGTTCTACTCCTTCTAGGCCCTTGAGATTATCTTCAATTTTTAAAACAACTCCTTCTTCAATTTCCAGAGGTGAGGCACCCGGATAGACAACTGTAATCTGTATAATATGAGATTCTGTTAGTGGAAAGAATGATGATTTCAAAGAAGTTGCCCCTATGATTCCAAAAAGGAAAAAGGCCAAAATAACCACGCTTACTGCCACATGGTATTTTATAAAATAATTAATAATATTTCTCATTGAAGGCGCTTATTCGTTTTTTGGTAATTCTTGAGAAAGCACTTCCATTCCCTCATAAGCTCCAATTAGAGGTTGAGCAATAATAATTTCTCCGTCTTTAAGTCCTTTTACAATGGCTAACGTTTCTGTAAAATGGATGGCTACCACTTGCCGAAGCACTAGTTTATTGTTTTCAACAATATACAATTGTTGATCGCCATTAAGTAATCCGCGATCTAATGCAAAAACATTTTCGAAATCAACAGCATTAATATTTGCTTCTAAAAACATTCCCTCTTTTAAATTTTTATTTTTTACTTGAATAAAAACTTCTACAGATTGTGTTTGGGTGTTCACTTTAGAATTAATTCTTACAATTGTACCCATAAAAATTTGGTCAGTATCTATAGAATGTAATTTCACTTGAGCACCAACTTCAACTTTTTGAATGTATGATTTAGGTAATGCTACTCTTAATTCATATACTTCAGGAGCAATAAATTCACCTAAAGACTGCCCAGGACGTATTAATGATCCTTCTGTTGTAGTTGCAGAAACTAAAATGCCATCAAAAGGAGCTTGAATTGAATAATATGCTAATGTTTGTTCTAAATTTTGAAGTGAATAGTAGCTTGAAATTATACCTCTCCCAGACACAAATAATCGCTCTTTTTCTTCCATTTCTGGAAGTGGGAGAGTGGGTTGGTCTAAAACAAATTTCATTACATAGTTTCTCCAATTAGGATAGGCTTTAGGAAAATCCAACTCAAGATCTGGTAAAATTGCAGTAATTTGGTTTAGCAATGCTGCTCTTTGAGCGGTTACATTGGCCTTAAAATCAGAAGGGTCAATTTTTAATAAGGTTTGCCCTTTTTTATAAAATTGTCCGGGTTTAAACAATGGATTAATAGTTAACATTACTCCTTGAACTCTAGCTGTTAACTGTACTCGCTGGTATGCTGTTAGTATCCCTTCAGTGGGTATTTCAACTTTATATGTATCATTCTTTACCCTAATAGTATATACTTCTTTTACAATATTATCTGCTTTTTTGCGAGGAGGTGGACTACTATTTGCAATTTTTTGAGAAAGAAAAACAGAGGTTATAATTACAAGGAAACCAAGGATTAACAAAATCCCTTTTCTTATGTTTTTTAAGGCTGAAATTTTTGACATTTTGAAGAAGTGTGATAAAAGCCAAGAGTTATAGATTTAGTACTATTGGCGTATCTTTTTAATTATGAACTCTTTTACAATTTTTGGTGCAAAGCTATTATAAGTTGACAAAAGATTGTTTAGTTATAAATAATCTTTTACATTAATGTCTTAATAGACAAAAAAATTTAGCAAAGGTTTAAAATGTTTTATGATGACAACCTTTTTAGAAACTATTTGGAATGAACTTACAGGCTTTTTTGGCCTTAAAAATTTTATCACCATTCTTCAAATAGGTGAATATGAACGATTATTAACCTACGATGGCCTTGTTGCATTAATTATTCCAATAATTCCATTACTAATTGTATTAGAATTTATATTGGGAATAGTATATAAAAAGCGCCATACTAAAGTGTATACAGTAGTCTTTTTTACCTATGTATTTAACCGCTTTATTGGTCGTTTTATTGCACTTGGGGTAGTCTCGTTTTGCATTGGATGGCTACAACCTTTTACTATTCTGAAAACCGAATTGACTTGGTATTGGTTCATTTACGGCTATATTGTTTGGGAATTTGCTCATTACATCTATCATTTTTTAGCCCACAAAGTGCGTTTATTTTGGTGTTTACATGCCACACATCACAGCCCAGAAGAAATGAATTTAAGCGTTACTCATGCTCATTTTTTCTTAGAAGCACCCTATGCTGATTTTATTCGAACTTCTATTTGTATTCTTATGGGGGTTGAACCTATTCTTTTATTTACCATTATGTTTATTGATGGCACTTATGGTGCCTTTATTCATATTGGGGAGAACTTAATTAAAGATGCTCGTTTTGGAATTTTGAATACCATTATATTAACTCCTTCGCATCATAGAGTACACCACTCTCGAAATCCAATTTATATTGACACCAATTATTGTAATCTTTTAAATTTTTGGGACCGTATTTTTGGAACATACAAAGAAGAAGATCCTGAAATTGAAATTGAATATGGTGTCACAAGATCTATAAAATCTGGAAATTTTGTTGATGTTTATTTTGGTGAAATCTTGTTACTTATCAAAGATGTGCTAAAAGCACCCGGTATTTTAAATAAACTAAAATATATATTATATCCCCCTGGATGGAGTCATACGGGGAATCATAAAACTGCTCATTTAATAAAAAAATTAAATAAGTTAAGTTCGAATTAAAAGTACTCTCAAAATGATATTAAGATTTATTATCAATTTGAATACTTATTGGATGAAAATGAACCCATTTTATAATAAAAAATCAACCTATTTTATTTAAATAACTTTTAATTGTTTTAATTCAATAATAAACCAAAGAAAGTTTATAGTTCTCTTAAGGGGTTGTTATAAAATTTTCTATTCCATTTAGAGTTTACGCATTAAATTGAAAAAATACTTTTTTTACTACAGTTTTTGCTAATATGTTTAAAACACATTTTGAATAGTTTTTTAACTAGATTATGCAATAGTAACTTTGCTAATAAATTGTAGGTATTGTTTTCCTTAGATTAATTTTTAATAAAATAAAATAAAACCAGTAAACTTATGGCTAATATGACCATTATTCCAAACAATTTTATGTCTTGATTCATAACAGAATTGATTTTACAATTTCAAATTATGACAATCTTTAATTCCTTTAAAATTAATTTAGTTGTATCATTATGTAACTATTTTTTGATGGAGTTTAAATCAATATAATTACATAAAAAACCTAGGTGTACTTATAAAAGTTGAAGATTCTAGTATTGCTCAATGCGAATTAAAGATAATTGGAGGTATTTTTTAATTTGAGTTTAAATAAAAATTAAAAACTACTCCCCTTGACTAAAAACGTTTTTTAAAACCTTCGCCCCTTTTATTTGGATTAAGAAATTTTAAGAAGATTTAAGATTAAAAATAATTTAACGTTCAAATACCGTAAAAACAAAAAAGCCCTCCATTTCACTGGAAAGCTTCTCACTGGTTGAAAATATTGGATTTTTTGCCAATTTAACAACACACAACTTCTTAAAAGTGCGGTCTGGACGGGACTCGAACCCGCGACCCCATGCGTGACAGGCATGTATTCTAACCAACTGAACTACCAGACCTAATTAGCGTGTGCAAATATACACACATTTTGTTTTTGCCAAACATTTATTAGGAAAAAGAAAAGTGAGTTATACTACATATTCTTTTATTTTAGAGTGCCGCATCTAGTGCTTCAATATATGTAGCTTTTGGAGCTACCCCTACATGTCGACCAACTAATTCGCCACCTTTAAAAACCAATACAGTAGGTATGTTACGCACTCCATATTTCGCAGCAAATTCTTGATTTACATCTACATCTACTTTACCTACTACAGCCTTACCTTGATAATCATCACTTAATTCTTCAATAATGGGTCCTACCATTCTGCATGGACCACACCATGCTGCCCAAAAATCTACTAATACAGGTTTATCTGAATTTAAAACAATCTTTTCAAAAGTTGCGTCTGTTATTTCTAATGCCATTGTTATTAATTTAAGCATTCAAATGTAGTTATTTTTGAGCTAGTGATTGGTTGTAAAAATCAAATTTGCTTATGCCTCCATGTATTTTACTAATGGTTTTAATTTAATTTAAAATGACACTGTTTTTCTTTTAAATCTTTCAATAACGATGAAGTAATTTTTATTTTTTGACGTTTACTGCTTAACGTTAATTTTATTTTTTTTGAATCTTCGTAAACATTAAAAAATAGAGCTTTATCTCCTTTATATAATCTAAATAATTCTTGTAACTCTATAATTTTTTCTGAGTCTAAATGTTGTATGTCTAATTGAACAGTCAATTTTTTAGCATTATTTTCCAAGGTCGACTGCAACATTTCAAAATACAAATAGTCTATTCGTGGAGCACCCACTTTTCCAGTTTCCCTATTTGCCCAACCTTCACGAACCATAAATCGAAGTCTAATGAATTGATTTATAACTAAAAAATGACGGTATTTCAAGTAATCTTCTCCAAAAATTCTAAACTCGTATTGATCAGAAAAGTCTTCAATACTAAATCGGGCCCATCCTTTTCCGCTTCTACTTTCTAAATGTTGCACTTCATTCACGATTCCTGCTACATTACATTCTCTATTTAGCAATGGTTCTAAATCTGATAACTGATTTAGTGAAATGGTTACAAAAAAATCTATTTCGTGCTTAAAATCATCTAAAGGATGAGAAGATATATATATACCAACTACCTCTTTTTCTTTTTTTAAACGGGTTAAATTTGACCAAGGTTCACAATCTGGTATTGATAAATCTTGATATGTTTGATTGGTAGTTTCACCAAAAAGACTCATTTGTGAAGCATGAATGGCTTCTTGAAATTTGGATCCGAAGCGAATAGCTTTCTCTAAAAAAGTAATACCATCACCGTCTGGATTAAAGTATTGAGCACGGTGAATTCCTTTAAATGAATCAAATCCACCTGCTAATGCTAAGTTTTCAAGTGTTTTTTTGTTGGCTTGTCTTAAATCTACACGTTTTACCAAATCGAAAAGTGACTCATACGAAGTCTCTTTTCGGTTTTCAATTATTGTTTCTACAGCCCCTCGACCTACCCCTTTTATAGCTCCCATTCCAAATCGTATTGCTTGATCTTCATTTACTGTAAACTTGTAAAATGATTCATTCACATCAGGACCTAATACCTGTAATCCCATACGTCTACATTCCTCCATAAAGAAGGTTACCTGTTTAATGTCGTTCATATTATTTGACAAAACAGCTGCCATATATTCTGCCGGGTAGTGGGCTTTTAAATATGCTGTTTGATAACCAATCAATGCATAACAGGTAGAGTGAGATTTATTAAATGCATATGCAGCAAAAGCTTCCCAATCTTTCCAAATTTTTTCTAAAATAATTTCTGGATGCCCTCGCTCATTTCCTCCCTCAATAAATTGAGGTTTTAACTTTTGCAGTAAAGAAAATATTTTTTTACCCATCGCCTTTCGAAGGACATCGGCGTCACCCTTAGAAAATCCTGCCAATTTTTGTGACAATAGCATTACCTGCTCTTGATATACAGTGATCCCATAAGTTTCTTCAAGAAATTCCGCCATTTCAGGAAGGTCGTAGCGTATTTCTTCATTTCCATTTTTTCTGTCTACAAAACTGGGGATATATTCTAATGGACCGGGGCGATATAAGGCGTTCATGGCAATTAAATCTCCAAAAACGGTGGGCTTTAATTCTTTAAGGTATTTTTGCATACCTGCTGATTCATACTGAAATATTCCTACTGTTTCTCCTCGTTGGAAGAGTTCATATGTTTTTTTATCGTCAAGTGGAAATTGATCTGGGACTAAAGCTATATTATGTTTGTATTTTACAATTTCAACAGTATCCTTTATTAGAGTTAATGTTTTTAAACCTAAAAAATCCATTTTTAATAATCCTGCTTCTTCAACTACTGAATTATCAAATTGAGTAACGAAGAGTTCAGAATCTTTAGCCGTTGCAACAGGTACAAATTGTGTGATATCATCTGGGGTAATAATTACTCCACAGGCATGTGTTCCCGTATTGCGAAGTGAGCCCTCTAAAACTTTTGCTTGTTGTATGGTTTGACCAGCAATGCTGTTCTCATCTGCAATGTTTTTTATTTCATTAACTCGTAAAATCTCTTCAGAACGTAGCGTCTCTTTTAATTTACTTTCTTCAGTTGAAAAAAGAGTACTCAACTTAATATTAGGTAATAATTTCGCGATTCGATCAGCTTCACCAAGTGGCAAGTCTAATACTCTGGCTGTATCGCGAATAGATGACTTTGCGGCCATTGTCCCGTAGGTTACAATTTGAGCAACTTGATTAGAACCGTATTTTTGAATTACATAATCAATAACTTTTCCTCTTCCTTCATCATCAAAATCAATATCGATATCTGGTAAACTTACTCGATCAGGGTTCAAAAAACGCTCAAAAAGCAAATCGTATTTTATAGGGTCTATATTGGTAATTTTTAAGCAATATGCAACTACAGAGCCTGCAGCAGACCCTCTTCCAGGACCTACTGATACTCCCATTCTTCGGGCTGCAGCTATAAAGTCTTGAACAATTAAAAAATAGCCTGGATAACCTGTATTAGCTATTACATCAAGCTCAAAATCTATACGTTCTGAAATTTCTTTAGAGAGTTCTGGATATCTTTCCTGAGCTCCTTTATAAGTTAAATAATGTAAATATTTATTTTCACCTTCGTTGCTTTGTGTTTCATTAATAACTTGGAAATCAGAGGGGATTTCAAATTTTGGAAGTAGAACATCTCTCGCCAATGTAAAAGATTCAATTTTATCTAATAAGCCCTTTAAATTGAATATGGCCTCAGGAATGTCTTGGAACAAAGCCTTCATCTCCGCTTGTGATTTAAAATAGTATTCCTGATTAGGAAAACCATATCGAAACCCTCTTCCCTTACCTATAGGTGTAGCCTGTTTTTCACCTTCCTTTACACACAGTAAAATATCATGTGCGTTGGCTTCTTCTTTTTTTATGTAAAAGGTATTATTTGAAGCAATAACTGGAATATTATGTTTTTTTGAAAAGGACAATAATACTTCGTTTGCTCTATTTTCTCCTTCTTCGCCATGGCGCATAAGTTCAATGTAAAGATCATCCCCAAAATGTTTATTCCACCACAGCAAGGCTTCTTCTGCTTGCCGATCTCCAACGTTTAAAATCTTTGATGGAACTTCTCCGTAGGTGTTCCCTGTGAGTACGATCAGGTTTTCTTTGTAACGCTCCACTAACGATCTATCAATTCTAGGAACATAATAAAATCCATCTACATACGCAGCAGAGGTTAATTTAGCTAAGTTGTGATATCC
This sequence comes from Flavobacteriaceae bacterium, assembly GCA_023257625.1. GTDB lineage: Bacteria > Bacteroidota > Bacteroidia > Flavobacteriales > Flavobacteriaceae > MS024-2A. The sequence goes on from JALRBW010000004.1 coordinate 23,832, forward strand.
TTCTTTATTTTTTGCCAAGAAGACAATTTGATACCCATCATCCCTTCTCGTTTTATCTTTATGGTTATCACAAACGTTTAATTCACAACCAATTATTGGTTTTATCTGATGTTCTGATTCTTTATTATGATTAGATACTGCTTTAATAAAATGGAAAGCTCCCATCAAGTTTCCCATGTCTGTAATTGCAACGGCAGGCATTTTTTCTGAAACTGTCGCTTCAACTAACTGATGAATTCTTGTAGTTGCTTGAAGCACAGAAAATTGAGTATGGTTATGTAAATGAATATAAGGGGCGTCTAAAAGAGCAGCAGTTATTTCTTTTGTTGGTTTAGAAGCCATTGAATCCTCTTCATTTTGAGCAAGTATTTCAGAAGCCTTTTTTAAATTTTGATGATGTAATCCAAATAGCAAGAAAGGTGAGGTGCGTGCTTTAAGTATTTCCGTTTGGATCTCTTGGTTTTCAAATGCTTCTGGATGTATTTTATCACGTCTTAGCAGTTCTAAAAAAATCCTAGAGGTAGCCTCAACATCTGCTGTTGCATTATGAGCTTCTTCAAAATACTCATCAAATAAAAAATGATAAAGTTCAGAAAGTGTAGGTAACTTAAACTTTCCACCTCGCCCTCCGGAAAGCTGGCATAAATTGGCCGTTTCTTCAGTACAGGTGTCTAAAATGTACTTCCCTTCTAATTCATCTTTTAAGTGTAATCGTAAATATTCGGCTCCAATTATGTTACGGTCAAAGGATACATTATGACCCACTACAAAAGATACTGTTTTAAGGGAATTAGTGAATTTTTTTAGTGCCTCAACTAAGGGTATTCCCTGAGTTTCAGCCAAGGCGGTAGAAATTCCATGTACTTTTTCTGAGTCATAGGGTATGGTAAACCCATCGGGTTGAATCAAATAATTTTCATGAGTAAGTAACTCGCCCGCTTCGTCATGAATTTGCCATGCAATTTGGATGCATCGCGGCCAATTTTCGCTGTCACTTAATGGGGCATCCCAATGTTTGGGTAAACCTGTTGTTTCGGTATCAAAAATTAAAAACATTAAAACGAAAGTAGGAAATTATTGCTGTGAAAGAAAAAGGATTTATTGTGACTTATTAACGGTTTTTAAAGGGCTTTCTATTATTCTTATTATAAACTTATTTCTTCCGTATCAGCTGTTTTTAAATCAATTAATAGAGGATAAAACCAAGTAAAAAGTGGAAATAAATTATTGTATTTGTACCTTCCCAATAAAAAGAAAAAAGAAAAATGCCGCTATTGGAATTTACCTCAAAAGGAATTTATTGCTCACAAGCTAACGTATATCTTGATCCATGGCGCGGAGTGAATAAAGCCCTTATTACTCATGGTCATTCTGATCATGCCCGTTGGGGTAGCCAACATTATATTACCCACGAATTAAATGTTCCTATAATAAAACATCGACTAGGCTCTATATCAGTTGTTGGAAAAAGATACGGTGATCCCTTTAACATTAATGGGGTACAGTTTTCTTTTCATCCTTCGGGGCACGTTCCTGGGGCCTCACAAATTCGAGTAGAATACAAAGGAGAGGTTTGGGTTTTTACTGGTGATTATAAAGTACAATCCGATGGTATTTCTACTCCTTTTGAACCCATAAAATGCCATACATTCATCACCGAATCAACATTCGGATTACCAGTGTTTCAATGGGAGGAACCATACAGAATACATGAAAAAATAAATATATGGTGGGCTGAAAATCAAGCTCAAAAAACAACCAGTCTTTTAATGGGCTACTCGTTAGGTAAAATTCAACGCCTTTTAAAGCACCTTGACCCCTCAATTGGAACCATATACACTCATGGGGCTACAGATGAAATGACCATGGTATTGAGAGCGTATTTAGATTTACCCGCCACAAAAAGAATAACAGCAGAAACATCTAAAAAAGAAATTGAAGGTAACTTGGTTCTAGCGCCTCCTGCAGTAATGGGAAGTACCTGGATTAAGAAACTAGGTAACCTATCAACTGGCTATGCTTCGGGTTGGATGGCCTTTAGAGGAGCACGTAGAAGAAGAGCCGTAGATCGAGCTTTTGTTTTATCTGATCATGCAGATTGGAATGGGCTACTAAGTTCAATTAAAGCCACAGGTTGTGAAAATGTAATTACTACGCATGGCTATACCGACCTATTTGCGCAATACCTGAGTGCTAATGGCTGGAATGCCAAAACAGAAAAAACTCAATACGAAGGAGAAACCCTAGAAAATAGCACTGAAGAATGAAACGTTTTGCCGCTTTAATAGAACAGTTGGATAATAGTAATAAAACCAATGTAAAAGTTGCTGCGTTGACTGCATATTTTGAAAAAGCACCTAAAAAAGATGTTTTATGGGCTGTCGCTTTATTTTCACATCGTCGCCCCTCAAGACCTATTAACACAACACTTATGAGAGAGTGGGCGGCAGAAGTGGCGCAACTCCCACCCTGGCTTTTTGAAGAAACATATCATATTGTTGGAGATTTAGCAGAAACTATTGCCCTACTAGTTCAACAAAAATCTAATGGAACCACTTCTTCCTTAAGCCAGTGTATTCAAGAAATTATTGACTTAAAACCGAAAACGGAGGAAGAAAAAAAGGAATACATTCTAAAACAATGGGAATCTTTTACAACTTCAGAAAGATTTGTTTTTAATAAAATACTTACAGGCGGATTTCGTATTGGAATAAGTCAAAAATTAATGACTCGAGCTTTATCTAAAGCTTTGGGTATTGATCAAAACATAATTGCCCATCGCTTAATGGGTCAATGGTCACCGCTTACAACTACGTTTGATAAGTTAATTCTATATCCGAATCCTGAAGATCAAATTGCACAACCTTACCCTTTTTTTCTAGCATATGCATTAGAGGATTCAATCATGAAAAATGAAAACTGTAATGATTATCGAATTGAACATAAATGGGATGGAATGCGCGCTCAGCTAATTCTTCGAAAAGGAAAACATTTTTTATGGAGTCGAGGAGAAGAACTAATAACTGATAAATTTCCAGAATTTGCCTGTCTTGCTGAAACTTTTCCTGAAGGTACAGTTTTAGATGGTGAACTTATACCTTATAATGACAATCAAATTGGTTATTTTAATGCACTTCAAAAAAGAATTGGAAGAAAAACAATTTCCCAAAAATTACTCCAAGAGATTCCCATTCGACTTATGCTTTATGACATTTTGGAATGGAATGGAAAAGATATTCGTTCTCTTCCTTTATACAAAAGACAAACAATTTTGGCTAAACTCTATAAAAACTATAGCACTAAAAATATGCCCTTACTATTATCAGAACCCATGACCTTTTCTAGTTGGGATGAAGTAACAAAAGAACGTGAGCGCGCTTTTGAAAAAAGAAGTGAGGGGATAATGCTTAAACGAAAAAATGCTCCTTATGAAGTGGGTAGAAAAAAGGGAGGTTGGTGGAAATGGAAGTCTAATCCAAAAACTATTGACGCAGTATTAACATATGCTATGAGGGGTCATGGAAGAAGAACAAATTTGTATACAGATTACACTTTTGCACTTTGGGAGGGTGATGAATTAGTGACCTTTGCAAAGGCTTATTCTGGACTAACGGATGCAGAAATTAAAAAAATAGATCGATTTGTAAAGCAAAATACGATAGACCGATTTGGGCCTGTTAAACAGGTAAAACCTGAATTGGTTTTTGAAATTGCCTTTGAAGGTATTGCTGCTTCTACCCGACATAAAAGCGGAGTAGCTGTTCGATTTCCACGCATTTTACGCTGGCGTCATGATAAAAAAAGTAACGAAGCTAATTCACTTGTAGATTTAAAAAAGTTGCTCTTATGAAAGAACTTTTCTCATGGTTTAAAGGGCAAAAATGGGTACCTCAAGACTTTCAAATAGAATGTTGGACTGCCTACAGTGAGGGGAAAAATGGAATGTTACATGCCCCCACTGGAAGCGGTAAAACTTATGCTCTTTGGGGTGCGATACTTCAGGACACAATAAAAAATAAACAATACCCTCTAGGGCTTCAAGTACTTTGGATTACTCCACTTAGGGCCTTAGCGACAGAAATTCAAAAAGCAACCCAACGGATGACTACTGATCTTTGTCCTGGATTGAAGGTGGAATTGAGAACCGGTGATAGTCCACAAAGTGAACGAACCCGACAAAAACGTTCACCTTCTTTTGGGTTAATAACTACACCTGAAAGTTTACATGTATTAATCAGTAACAAAGAGCATAAAAGATATTTTGAAAATTTACAGATAATTGTAGTTGATGAGTGGCATGAATTATTGGGTTCCAAAAGGGGAGTTCAAATTGAACTCGCCCTTGCATATTTGCGTTCTTTTTTGCCAAAATTAAAAGTTTGGGGGATTTCTGCTACTCTGGGAAACAAGACATTAGCTCGTAAAATTTTGTTGGGTAATACAAAAAAATATACCTCAATCACAGCACAGATTCAAAAAGAAATCAAAGTTATATCCATTATTCCAAATAAAATGGAACAATTCCCTTGGCGGGGACATCTTGGAATTCATCTTTTGCCTGAAGTTTTAAAATTGATTGAAAAAAATAAAACAACACTTCTTTTTACAAATACTCGAGCACAATGTGAAATTTGGTTTCATAAAATTTTAGAGGGAAATCCTGATTTAGCAGGCTCAATAGCCATGCACCACGGTAGTATTGATAAAAAAATTCGCTTGTGGGTTGAAGATGCTTTAAGAAAAGAAGAGTTGAAAGTTGTTGTTTGTACCTCTAGTTTAGATTTAGGCGTTGATTTTAGCCCTGTAGAAAGTTGTATTCAAATAGGAAGTCCTAAAGGGGTTGGTCGGTTTATTCAACGTGCGGGTAGAAGTGGACACCGCCCTAATGTGCCTAGTAAAATCTATTTTCTTCCAACCTATGCTTTGGAATTGATAGAATCTGTAGCACTTCAAGAAGGAATAAAACAGCAAAAAATTGAAGACCGGATTCCCTATCTAAATGCCTATGATGTCTTGCTCCAATTTTTGATGACCCTAGCTGTAGGGTCAGGATTTTATCCTGACACGTTATTCCCTGTCATAAAAAAAACATTTTGCTACCAAACCTTAGATCAAAAAAAATGGCATTGGTTGCTAAATTTTTTAGTGAAGGGTAGCCAAAGTCTTGAACATTATGATGAATACAAAAAAGTTAACGTTTTGGCCAATGGATTACTTCAAGTTACCCACAAAGGAATAGCAATGAGGCATCGCTTGTCAATGGGAACTATTGTTAGTGATGCTGATTTAAAAGTTCGTTATCAAAAGGGGGGGTATTTAGGCGCAATTGAAGAATGGTTTGTCTCTAAATTAAATCCAGGAGATGTGTTTACTTTTTCTGGTCACAATTTAGAACTCATCCGACTGCAGCATATGGAAGTTATTGTAAAAAAATCAAAAATAAAAAAAGCAAAAGTCCCCGCATGGATGGGGGGTCGGATGAGTTTTAGTGCTCATTTAAGTGATTTATTAAAATTGACTCTTCAGAATAAGACACATAAAAACTCTCCTGAATTTGTAGCATTGGAACCGATTTTTAGGCAACAACAGAAAGAATCTATTCTACCCAAACCCCATGAGTTTTTAATTGAACGGTTTCATACTAAAGAGGGTTGTCATACTCTTTTTTACCCTTTTGAGGGCTATGCAATTCATGAAGCTATGGCGAGTTTAATAGCCTATAGAATCAGCTTATTGAGGCCTATTTCATTCACAATGTCTTATAATGATTATGGATTTGAATTACTTTCTGATCAAGCATTTGATAAAATAAGTTTTTTAGATAATGATCTTTTCACTACACAATATATACTAGAGGATTTAGAAAAAAGCATCAATCTTTCAGAAATGGCAAGGCGAAGATTTAGAGACATTGCTGTTATCTCTGGTTTAGTATTTCAAGGTTTTCCTAATAAACCTACAAAAACAAAACATTTACAAAGTGGATCTCAATTGTTTTACAATGTATTTAAAGATTATGAACCCGATAATTTACTTTACCAACAAGCTATTGAAGAAACTTATGACCATGGAATGGAACGAGGTAGATTACTTAAGGTTTTTGAAGCCATTCAAAGGCAAAATATTGTATGGAAGGAATGTAATCAACCCACCCCTTTATCTTTCCCAATAATTACCGACCGAATGCGTACAAAATTATCATCAGAAAATATAGAAGATAGAATTAAAAAAATGTATCTCCAATTAGAAAAAGCCAGTCGATGATAGAAATTGTGATTCACCAACAACATTTTATTTTACACCCAAGTGGGGGAATTTATTGGAAAGAAACCCAAACATGGCTCTTAGCCGATGTTCACTTGGGGAAAGTTGCTCATTTCCGTAAGCATGGAATTGCTGTTCCTCGTAAGATAGAAGGAATATTTTATCAAAAGATAGATAGACTATTAAAAAAATTTCCTTCAAAGCGTGTAATTTTTTTAGGTGATTTATTTCATAGTTATCAAAACAATGAATGGTATTTGTTTGAAGCTTGGGTAAATAAACAAAAGGCTAAATTGATTTTAATACAAGGAAATCATGATATCATACCCGTTAAAGAATTTAAGATATTGGGGCTAACAGTAGTTGATTCTTTTGAAGAGGATGAGTTTTATTTTACACATTACCCTATCGAAAAAGAACCCTATTTTGTATTTTGTGGTCACCTACATCCTGGAGCAAAACTTATGGGAATTGGACATCAACAATTAAAATTACCTTGCTTTTATCAAACGCCGAAAAAATTAATTCTGCCCGCATTTGGATCATTTACAGGGCTTCATTTGGTATCCCCAACAACAGAAGATCAGGTATATGCTATCACAGAAAATGCAGTACTTGAAATTGAGAAAAAAAACTAGGAATCTCTTACTTTTGCGAAAAAAGGAATCGAACCGCTATTTAATACCATCGCATCAACCCCTACTCAGAAACTCCTAAATCAGGTTTTTTCCGGAAAATGTGTGTCTTTACACTTAAAAGGGGCTGTTGGTTCTGGGTTAAATCTCCGTATAGCCACTGCCTTTACTCAACACCCTAAAACCACTTTGTTTGTTTGTGAAGATCGTGAAAAAGCTGCTTATCACCTCAATGATCTTGAAAACCTACTGGGAGATGAAACAGTTTTCTTTTTTCCTTCAAGTTATAGAAAGCCCTATCAAACAGAAGCCACTGATAACGCAAATGTTTTACTAAGGTCAGAAGTACTCAATGCTCTAAGTACTTCCAAAAAACCTAAAGTAATTGTAAGCTATCCTCAAGCTATTTTTGAAAAAGTAGTTACACAATCTACCCTACGAAAACATACTTTAGAAATTAAAAAAGGGGATCGATTGTCTTTAGATTTTATTAATGAAACACTATTTGAATATAATTTTGAACGGGTGGATTTTGTATCACAACCCGGAGAATTTTCCGTTCGGGGAGGTATTATTGATGTCTTTTCTTTTGCAAATCAATACCCCTACCGAATTGAGTTTTTTGATGATGAAGTAGAAAGTTTACGTAGTTTTGATGTAGCCACTCAACTTTCCATTGCTTCTTTAGATCAAATTCAGTTATTACCAAATACCTCTGAAGGATTTAAACGTGCTATACGAAAAAGTATTCTTGAAAGTATTGCTCCAGAGGGTGTTGTTGTTTTTCAAAATATTGATGGTTGTGCACAAGATTTACAAAAATTATATGAAAGTGCACAGAAAAATTATGCCGCAATAACTAGTGAACTAAAACCCTTGCCTCCTGATTCCTTATTTCTTAACCAATTTGAATTATTTTCACATTTAAAGTTACTTTCATGGGTCACTTTACTTCCTTCTGAAGAAATAAAAACACAACTTCAGGTAACGTTAAAACAAAGTCCACAACCTGCTTTTCATAGAAAATTTGATCGTTTACTTGAGTATTTACACAACAATCATGAAAAAGGGTATGTAAATTATATTTGTTGTGCTTCTGCTGAGCAAGTCCAACGATTAAAAGCCATTTTTGAAGAATTAGAAAAAGACGCGAATTACAAAACGGAAGTACTTCCCTTATTTGAGGGATTTGAAGATCTAGAGGCTCAAATTGCAGTATTTACAGATCATCAGTTATTTGAACGATTTCATAAATACCATCTCAAATCAAGATTCACCAAAAAACAAGCGTTAACCCTAAAAGAACTTACCCATTTAGAAATTGGTGATTACGTAACCCATATTGATCATGGAATTGGAAAGTTTGGTGGACTTCAAAAAATTGAAGTAGAAGGAAATCAACAAGAAGCCATAAAATTAATCTATGCCGAACGAGATATTTTATATTTGAGTATCCATTCTCTTCATAAAATTTCAAAGTTTTGTGGTAAGGAAGGTAAACCCCCAAAAGTTTATAAACTTGGTTCAAACGCTTGGAAAGTTTTAAAACAGAAAACCAAAAAACGCGTAAAAGAAATTGCTTTCAATTTAATTGATTTATATGCCAAACGAAAAGAAAAAATAGGAACTGCTTGTGCACCAGATTCTTATTTACAGTATGAATTAGAAGCCTCTTTTTTATTTGAAGATACTCCAGACCAAACTAAAGCAATTGAGGAAGTAAAAAAAGATATGGAAAATGAACGTCCTATGGACCGTCTCATTTGCGGTGATGTTGGTTTTGGTAAAACTGAAGTTGCCATCCGTGCGGCTTTTAAGTCAGTAGACAATGGACTTCAAGTGGCCGTTTTAGTTCCAACAACCATTCTTGCCTTTCAGCATTTTAAAACATTTTCAAAACGCTTAGAAGAATTACCTGTAAGGGTTGATTACTTAAATCGTTTTCGTACTTCAAAAGAAAAAAATGCTATTTTAAAGGATCTAAAAGAAGGAAAAATTGACATTCTTGTAGGAACCCATCAACTCGTTGGAAAAGGAGTTGATTTCAAAAATTTAGGATTATTAATTGTTGACGAAGAACAAAAATTTGGTGTTGCTGTAAAAGAAAAACTTAGAGATTTAAAAACCAATGTCGACGTGTTAACCCTTACCGCTACTCCTATTCCTCGAACATTACAATTCAGTTTAATGTCGGCACGAGACCTTTCTGTTATTTCCACCCCTCCACCAAATCGCTACCCAATTGAAAGTGAAGTAATTCGTTTTAATGAAGTTATCCTTCGCGATAGTATTTTGTATGAAATGCAACGGGGTGGTCAAGTGTTTTTTATACATAATCGGGTAGAGAATATTTTAGAGTTGACTGGAATGCTTCAACGCTTAGTTCCCGATGCAAAAATTCGAATTGGTCATGGTCAAATGGAGGGAAAACAATTGGAGAAAAACTTACTGGATTTTATGGAAGGCAAGTTTGATATTTTAGTTGCAACTACCATAATTGAAAATGGTTTGGATGTTCCAAATGCCAATACAATTTTTATAAACGATGCTCATCGTTTTGGACTTAGTGACTTACACCAAATGCGAGGTCGAGTTGGACGAAGTAATAAAAAGGCTTTTTGTTTTTTTATTACCCCACCTTTAAGTGCCCTTTCAAGTGATGCGCAAAAAAGAATTCAAGCCATTGAGCATTTCGCAGAATTAGGCTCTGGAATAAAAATTGCCATGAAAGATCTTGAGATTAGAGGTGCTGGTGATATTTTAGGGGGTGAACAAAGTGGATTTATCAATGAAATTGGATTTGATGCCTATCAAAAAATATTACAAGAAGCCTTGACTGAACTCAAAGAAAATGAATTTAAATCACTATTTGGAAAAGGTGAAACCCCATCTTCATATATTAAGGATATTCAAATTGATACGGACTTAGAAGTTGTCTTCCCTGACAATTATATAAATATTGTAAAAGAGCGATTGTCGTTGTATAATCGACTAAGTAATGTCGAAAATGAAGCTGAGTTAATACAATTTGAAAAAGATTTAGAAGATCGATTTGGTCCATTACCCCATCAAGCCCAAGCCTTACTCAATAGTGTTCGCCTAAAATGGAAAGGACAGTCTTTAGGTTGGGAACGTATTCTGCTAAAGAAAGGGCGAATGGTTGCTTATTTTATTTCTAATCCCGATAGTCCTTATTTTCAAAGTTCATTATTTACCAAACTACTTCAATGGGTACATAAACATCAAGGCAAAGTAATGATGAAAGAGAAAAGCACCCCTCAAGGGCTTCGTTTACAATTATCATTTACTAAAATAAATTCAGTTTCAGAGGCTCTTTCTGCACTTCCTGATTTAGAGTGATTTGAGTTCCTTTATCGCTTTAAAAGCAACATTTACATAATCTTCACCTACCAATATTGTAAATTCATTTGACGTTGATATGACCTCAAAAATATTCACTCCCTCCCAAGATAAGCGTTGAAAAATAAAATAATAAATCCCCGGAACGGTAACATTTTCAATGGGTAATTTCATAGAAATAGACGATAAATTGTCTGTTTTTTCAATTAAAATTTCTCTTTTAAAATATGTTTCAATCTTTGATGTTAAATCACTATTTACGATAATATTAGATTCAGTTACTCCACGTGATGAGGTATAAAAAATATTAGGATCATTTTTTACCTCTTCTAAAAACCGAGCTTGTGCATCCAGTAAAGTGTCTGAAATTTTAAAACTGTAATCTGTTAAATTTGATCGAACAGTTATATCGCCAATGGCACGTAATACCTTAACAATTTTTCGAGAAGTATTCATTTCCGTTTCAAATTGAATCCGCTTTAGAGCCATAATGATGGCTCCTTTATTTACAGGCTTTCTTAAGTTTTTTTCAATATCAACTTGAATATGGCGTGCTAATGACGTTAGATTTATTATTCCATCTGAAAGCGCAGAAGAGAGATAAGGCTTCTTTTTTATGTATTGAGATACCGCAGCTGCAACTGTCATTTGTTGTATTTTAACAAAGTTGTTTTATTTATAACAAATTTACATATTATATAACAAATTTTAGTAATAGTGTCTGCAAAGATCTACTCCCATGAATAAAAGGCGTTAGGAATATGAGTTATAATCCATTGATTTTGTTGAATTAAACATTCAATAACATCAAATCGAACCTCAACTTGTAATTTATTTTCCATTATATAATAATCCATAGCTGAACAGAGACGTTTTATTTTTGTGGATCTAATAAAAGAGGCTGGTTTTCCAAAATATTCTGTTTTACGAGCTTTTACTTCAACACAAATAAGGGTTTCTTAAATTTGCATTATTAAGTCAATTTCTGCTTTTCCAAAACGGTAATTTTTTTCAATACAACGGTATCCATTTTGTATTAAATATTGGCAAGCTTTCTCTTCGGCAAGTTTACCAAAAATGTTGTGTTCAGCCATTGTTCATGAAATAGGGATTATTAAAGATAGTATCTCCCCAAAGAAAAGGTGAAGATTTGTTTATTTTTGATAAAAATTGAAAACAATTTATGTCCAAACGCTACACCATCACAGCAGCTTTACCTTATACAAACGGTCCCATTCATATAGGCCATTTAGCTGGGGTTTACATCCCTGCAGATATCTACTCACGCTATTTGCGGAGTCAAGGTCACGATGTTGCTTTTATTTGTGGTAGTGATGAACATGGAGTAGCTATTTCTCTCAAAGCTAAGAAAGAAGGTAAAACACCTCAAGAAATTATTGATCATTACGATGCGTTAATACGTTCTTCATTTGAGGCATTTGGTATATCATTTGACAATTATTCACGTACTTCAAGAGCCATTCACCATAAAACAGCGCAAGAGATTTTTCAAGTTTTACATGAAAAAGGAGTTTTTGAAGAAAAAACTACAGCCCAACTCTATGATCCCGAAGCCAAACAGTTTCTTGCTGATCGTTTTGTGATTGGTACCTGTCCAATTTGCCAAAATCAAGAGGCTTATGGAGATCAATGTGAAAGTTGTGGTAGTAGCCTAAATGCAACAGAATTAATTAATCCACAATCTACCCTAAGTGGAGCCAAGCCTGAATATAAAGAAACCAAACATTGGTATCTTCCCCTTGATCGCTACTCAGAATTTATCACAAAATGGATATTAGAGGGCCATAAAAATGACTGGAAGCCGAATGTATATGGGCAAGTTAAATCTTGGGTTGATTCTGGATTACAACCAAGAGCTGTAACTCGAGATTTGGATTGGGGAATTCCTGTGCCATTGATTGACGCAACAGGGAAAGTATTGTACGTATGGTTTGATGCACCAATAGGTTACATCTCCTCAACCAAAGAATGGGCAGAGAAAATTGGAAAAGACTGGAAACCTTATTGGTGTGATTCTGAAACCCAACTTATTCATTTTATTGGAAAAGATAACATTGTGTTTCATTGTATTATTTTCCCCGTTATGCTCCATGCTACAGGGCAGTATATACTTCCAGAAAATGTTCCTGCTAATGAATTTCTGAATTTGGAAGGACAAAAAATTTCAACCTCTAAAAATTGGGCAGTATGGCTCCATGAGTATTTGGAAGCATTTCCACAACAACAAGATGTATTGCGTTATGTGCTAATTGCCAATGCTCCAGAAACAAAGGACAATGATTTTACTTGGGAGGAATTTCAAGCACGAAACAACAATGAGCTTGTTGCAATTTTCGGAAATTTTGTAAACCGAGTATTTGTATTAACACATAAATATTTTGAGGGCAGAGTTCCCGATCTTAAAACCCTGTATCCTGAGGATAATCTAACTTTAGCCTCTCTTCAAACTATTCCTATTCAATATTCTGAATCTGTTGAAAAATTTCGCTTTCGTGAGGCAAGTCAACACCTTATTCAATTGGCCCGTGTAGGTAATAAGTATTTAGCTGATACTGAACCTTGGAAGCTGATTAAAACTGATCCTGATCGTGTATCTACAATCCTAAATACTGCTCTTCAATTAACAACAGCCTTGAGTATTTTAAGCACTCACATTCTACCTTTTACAAGTGAAAAACTTCAAAAAATGCTACGATTAAATTCAAAAATTGATTTGTGGAATTCATTAATATCTGGAAAAGAACTCCTCTCTCCAAATCATCAAATTGAAATGGCTTCTTTATTATTTGAAAAAATTGATGATGCCCAAATGGATTTTCAACGAGAAAAGTTAAAAAATACAGAAAAAGGGGCGGCCTCAATTTCTCTCTCTATTGCCCCTGAAAAACCAAATATTGATCCTAAAGTTTTTAATGAACTTCAACTAAAAGTTGGTCAAATAATAGCGGCTGAAAAGGTGCCAAAAACCAAAAAACTGATGAAACTTTCGCTTGAAGTAGGACAAGAAGTTCATTCCGTAGTTTCTGGCATTGCAGAAGATTATGAACCAGAATTACTCATAGGAAAAAAAGTAACTTGGCTTTCCAATTTAGCATCTAGAACATTAAAAGGAGTTGAAAGTAAAGGAATGATTCTATTAGGTGAAAATGAAGAAGGAAAATTGGTATTTGTTTCTCCTGAAGATTCCAATACTCATACTGGATTAGATATTAATTAATTGTATTGATACGCCCATTCCCAATAGCATTTCATCCTTCTTACAAACTTTCATTACCCGAAAAGCATCGTTTTCCTATGGAAAAATATGAGTTACTTCCTCAACAACTTTTACGGGAAGGCACCTGTATTCCCTCTGATTTTTTTGAACCTACCCCTCCGCCTATAGAGATTTTAGAGCTTGCCCATAACACAAACTATATTCATCGACTACTCAATCTTTCACTAACCCAAAAAGAAATTCGAAGTATTGGTTTTCCATTAACTTCAGAATTAATAACGCGTGAATTTTTAATTGTTGGAGGAACAATTTCAGGTGCTGAACAAGCAATGTCATCGGGTATCGCATTTAATATAGCTGGTGGTACACACCATGCGTTTCGATCAAAAGGAGAAGCTTTTTGCCTTTTAAATGATCAGGCAATAGCAGCTCATTTCTTAATTCAAAATAAAAAGGTCAAAAAAGTAATTATTATAGATCTAGATGTTCATCAAGGAAATGGAACCGCAGAGATTTGTAAGACAACCGAATCTATTTTTACCTTCTCAGTTCATGGTGCAAAAAATTATCCCTTCCAAAAAGAAAAAAGTGATTTTGATCTAGCATTAGAAGACAATACTGATGATGCTATTTACCTAAGTCATATTGAAAAATTAATTCCATATTTAATTGATAAAGTTAAACCCGATTTTATTTTTTATTTGAGTGGAGTTGATGTATTATCAACTGATAAATTGGGTCGTTTGGGAATGAGTTTAGAGGGTTGTAAAATCCGTGATCGTATTGTATTTGAGTTTTCTAAAAAAAAAGGAATCCCTCTACAATGCAGTATGGGAGGGGGCTATTCAAAAGAGCTTAAAGTTATAATTGAAGCCCATGCTAATACCTACCGTGAAGCTAAAAAAATTTATACTTAGCCTTGATGCCAAGTATGGCTTTTCAAGTTGATGGCAGCAACTACAATATCTTTTCTACTTACCTGACCAACAAGTCTACCATGTTCCATCACAGGATAACGCCTTCTACTGGATTTTGAAAATTTTGATGCTGCATCAAAAATACTTAATTGAGAGTCTATTGTATCAACTGAAATCGTCATAAAATGATCTACTGTTTTGTCTAATATTGGCATATTAAAATAACGACTGTCTGAAATTTGTTTCATACAATCAGCTTCTGATATTACACCTACAAGGTTTCCCTCAATATCAACCACAGGACCTCCTGAAATTCGATGTTTTACAAATGCCTTCATCACTTCGTGAATAGTTTGTTCTGGGTGAAATAAAACAAGTTGTCGAGTCATTATATCGGCAACAGTCAATTTACTTGGAGTGACTCTTCCAATTTTGGCTCGTTCTCCTTGAAAACTTTTTACTGGCATTGTTTACTGAGATTGATTTTTATAAATATAACATTTTAATAGCAATAAAACTATGGTTATCTTATTTATTATGGCATTTTTTTGAAAATATATCATTATAATTGTCAAAAATTGATTTTGAAAACTGTAGGCATCTTAGGCTGTGGATGGCTTGGAAAGGCACTTGCTCAAAAGTTATTAGAAAAAGGGTATCAAGTAAAAGGATCATCTACTTCTCTAGAAAAAGTAAAGGCAATTGAACAACTTGGGGTTAAGGGTTATGTAGTTGTTTTACAGTCAAATAAAATTAATGGCGACCTAACTTTTTTTGATTCTATCGAAGCTCTTTTTATTTGTATTCCTCCAAAACAGGAAAATCTAAGCTTTAAATTAAATCAAAGTATATTCAATTTATTTGAGCAAATCCCTTCTTTATCAAATACAAAAGTTCTTTTCACTAGCAGTATATCAGTATACGGAAATCAATCGGGTGCAAAAACAGAACAATCAAAACTTTTCCCTGAAACAGAAAATGCCAAACAATTGGTTGCCAGTGAAAAATTAGTAATTGATTCCTTTAAAAATAGTGTAGTAATAAGATTGGGGGGGTTAATAGGTGAAGACCGAAATCCGATAAAATCATTATTAAATAAACCCATTGGGAATCCCTATGGCTTTATCAACTTTATTCCACAAAATGACGCTGTAGAAGGCTTACTGTGTCTCCTTTTATCAGATGCTTCAGGAGTATTTAATTTAGTAGCTCCTCACCATCCTACACGAAAAGAATACTATACCTATGCGGCCCAAAAGTTTGGCTATCCCTCCCCTAAATTTTCATCTGATGAAGGAATAAGAAAAATCGTAAAAGGCGACAAAATCACACGCCTATGTTTGTTTAAATATACTGTCAATAATCTGTTAATATAAATTTGAATGTCTTAAAAAATACCAATACTGATTTTTATAAATTAATGGTACATAATTTTTTATGACAAAAAAAAACCAATATATAGGAAGGTTAGAAGGGTTACTTACACATTTAAAAAACACTAAACTTGAGTATTTAAAGGCGGCAGACCAACTTAACAACTCAGAACACAAGCGGCATCTTAATCAACAAGCTATTTTGCGAAATCGTTTTTTTCAAGAGATACTTAAAGAGCTTCATCGACTTGGAATGACTTTAGATAACCTTGTTATTAGCCGATTTAATTTTGACCAATTGTTAATATCTTCCATTGATATCCTTCAAGTCTCAGCAATTGAAAAATGTATACAATCTGACGCCTATTTACTTGAAAAATACAATGAGATTCAAGTTGAATTTGAATCAGTATCAGAAATTGATCTTTTCAGTGCCTGTGAGAAAATTAAAGATGCAATCGAAAAGAATCAATTTCTCATAGATAATTTTGCCTCCAAAAGTAGAATACACTCAATTTTTTAAATGTATACTTTCAAAATCAACTCCCTCTTCCCCTTCATAAAGCGTATTAAATCTTGAAATTAATGCATTGTAATAGTCATAGATTAAGACAATTGAAGGAGTTAAAGAATCTGATTTAAAGTGCTGAGTAAAGTACCTAGATTTTAGCACTTGCATTTGAACTACTTTAAAGCGACTTCGAATTTGGGGAACTTCTAAAGGTGGTGGTAAATCAGCTAAAATTAGCTTATTTATTCTAGAGGATAAAGCGATTAAATCCACTTCTACGTCTTTAAAATTAAGCTCCTTTAAACGTTCCATTGATTCATACAACTTAGAAAAATCTTCCCATTCTTCTAAGCCATTGTCTTTTAAAAAACCTTCTGGATAAGGTGCCAATTCAACCATAGGCAACTCAAGTGTTGAGCTATTCGAGGTTGTAGATGTGGAATTAAATTGAGAAGTATCTGTCTCTGTCTGATTACATCTAACGGATATAAGAAAACAAAGCACTAGAAAGAAATGGTTCTTGTTTTTCATTGATCTAAGTTACAAGGAATTCAAGCGCATGAGAAGGAGAGTGAAAAATAAAAATTGAAGGAAATAAAGATGGAATGCAAAAATTGTTTTAACTGCAGGACGTGCCCTGTGATATAAAATCTGTAAAGGAAAAGCAACAAATGCCCAACCCAAATAATTTTGGATAGGCGCAATTCCTCCTTCAAAAGTCCAAAAATCAAGTTGTGGAGCTATGGGTTCCATTACCAAATCTAAAAATATCATCAACCCAACTCCAATTAGGCTCCTAATCAAAAAATTTGTAGTGAAAAAAGTTGCGATTTGACCAGTTATAAATACAAGTACACACCAATTAATTCCAATAAGTAATGGGACATCTAGGAATTTAATTCCTAAAACATTTCCGTAAGAATATTGCCCAAATAATAAGCCGTATTTTACTCCCAAAATTTCTGCACCCATGCCCACAATAAAAGTCATAATAACTATTAAAATGGTTTTTAAATTTATTTTAGTATTTACTAACAAAAGTGAAAAGCTAAGTACTAAATTAAAAGGAGTAGCTCGAATAAACCATTCGCTATCACTATATATTATTCCAATAATTCCTGACAAATGGAATAGCCAAATAAGGCCGATTGATAGTTGTAATTTACCTAGTGGAATTTGTTTTGTCATGGGCTGAATTCAGGAATCAGATCATCTACTATTTTGGCAGAAAGCAAACATAGGGGTATCCCACCACCTGGATGAACACTTCCTCCGCAAAAATAAAGGTTTTTTAACTGCTTTGAGAAATTAGAATGCCTTAAAAAAGCAGCCATAGCTTTATTACTTGAAGCCCCATAAAGAGCCCCTAAATAGGAGGTTGTTTTAGTTTGTATCATTGGTGGAGTTAATACATCTTCACATTTAATGAGGGATGCTACATCAATGTTTAATTGCATTGATAGTTTTTTAATAACAATTTTTCTTAATCGGCTTATTTCTTCTTCCCAATTTTGACCGAAATCAGCGGGTGTGTTAATCATCACAAACCAATTCTCTGAGGCCTCTGGGGCATCTTCAGGCACATCTTTTGAAGTTATGTTTATGTAAATTGTCGGATCTTCATCAATTGTTTTTAAATTAAAAATAGCATCAAACTCTTTTTTATAATCTTTGGAAAAAAAGATATTATGTAAATCTAACTCTTGAAAAGAATGGGAAATACCCCAATAAAAAATTACTGCTGCACTAGATCGCTCTTGTCTTAAAATTTTCTCAGGACGCTTTTGAGTAGGCAGCAATTTTGAGAAAGTGTAATAAATATCCATATTTGAAATAACCAATGAATAGGGTATTTCTTTTTTGTTCACTTTTATACTGGTTACGCGATTATGTTTGACATAAAGTTCTTCTACAATTTTTTCATAATGAAAAGTAACCCCATTACGTTCTGCCAATTGAACCAAAGCATTTGTTATGGAAATCATTCCTCCATGAGGAATATAGGTGCCATAATTCCCTTCCAAATGCTGAATTAAAGTCATCATTCCTGATGTTTTATATGGATTTGAACCATTATAGGTTGCATATCGATCAAAAAGTTGTATTAAGTGAGGTGATGAAAAAGCCTTTGAATTAGCGCTGTGTAACGTTTTTTCTAATTCATAAATGGGAAGCTGTAAAAGGGCTTTTAGGGTATCTAATGAAAAAAATGTTTTGGTTTTATGTAGGGATTGATTCAAAAATAAAGGCGCTGTGAGATCATACTTTTTTTTGGCTCTTTGAAGATATTTTTTAACACGTTCGGAAGATTCACCAAAAACCGTTTCTACTTCATCTAGAAACCGATCTCTATCACTGTATGCTGTAAATCGGGTACCGTCTTGCCAAAAATATTGACAAGCAATTTCTTTTTTAGAATATTGAAAATAATCTTGGGGATTTTCTCCGGCTTTTTCAAATAATTCAGTAACAAAATGAGGCATTGTAAAAAGTGAGGGGCCTGCATCAAAACGAAAGCCATCTTTTTCAAAAGCAGATAATTTTCCCCCTGGATAACTATTTTTTTCAAAAACATCTACTTTGTAACCTTTAATCGCCAATCTTACGGCTGTAGCTATACCAGCAATACCCGCACCAACAATAGCAACTTTATTCATCTACCTTTCATTAATTTCATCTGAAAGTAAAACAAATCTTGAAAAAAGTTCTTCTTGGTACCATTTTTCCTTTTTGGTTGTTTTAACTATAGTACTATGATCTTGATTTCGATAGGCAAATTTTTGTACCGAATCAAAATTATCCCAAATACTTACAGTAGCTTGTTGAATTAATGGCCATTCTCCTATTCCTTTATAAAATTGAACTCCTTTTGCTTTTTCAATGGCTTTACTGGCTTTGGGCACGGCACACCAAAAATAAAAAAGTTTGTTCCACCGTAAAGTTGCCCGAGTTAGAACAACAGCAGGTAGATGATTTTCTTCAATACTTTCTTCTCCCTGAAAGGGGTTAATTTCGTTCCACTTTCCGTGACTCTTAATTGATTTTAAAATAAGTGTTCTTTGCTTTTGAGATTTGGAATTAAACATTTTTAAAACAGGATGATGATTCATACAATTTTCAAACATTAACTTATTTTCCCATACTCCTAAAAATGCATATGTAGAAAAATCAGGCCAAAGACTAAACCCTTTTCCTCCTCCTGTTCCAAGAAATTTGAAAAAAGTAAGCCCTGGTATATCATTCCTTTTTAATGGATTTAGACCCATTTGTTGAAAAGCCCAAAATCGATTTGATTTAAAGTAATAAAAAGTAATAGTAGTAATTGGCTTCAATGATATTTAGAAATCGAATTAAGTGATATCAAGTTAACTAAAAAAATAAAACGTCTCTGATAAGGATTTTAGAATCTACTTATGGAAGAAAACTTCAGAGACGTTTTGAAACCAAATTGAATTTAAACTTGTTTAAAGATAATGATTTATTTTTAAACAAAATTTGATTTTGAAATTAATTTTTTTGTGAATTTTTTTTTATAGCTAATATTTTATTTTATATAATTGATTATCAATGCTTTAACTTTTAAAATAATTAATTTTTCTTTTTATAAAAAAAATGTAGAATTTTGTAAAATACAGATGGAAAGATTTAAAAAATTAGACCTGTTTATCTATTCTTTAATCATTGCAAATATAATTGCTATGATTTTAGAGTCGCATGTAGCCTTGAAACTTAAATACGATTCATTTTTTAATTTATTTGAAGCAATTTCCATTGGGATTTTTTCCTTAGAATATCTTTTTAGATTGTATTTAAACTTTCAAGAAAAAAAATGGAAGGGAGTAAAAAACTATGTTTTTAGTTTTTTTGGTCTAATCGACTTGTTATCTATTCTGCCTTTTTATGTTAAAGAATTTGTTCTACTTGACGGTAGGTTTTTCAGAATTCTACGCTTATTTAGATTGACACGTATTTTTAAATTAGGTAGAGGAAGTAAATCTTTAAAACTATTTATCAAAGCGCTAAGTGCTGTAAGAAACGAGCTTTTTTTTACTTTATTCCTCTCTTTACTTACGATATTATTTTCGGCCTCTGCAATATATTTTTTAGAAAACGAAGCTCAGCCAGAGGTTTTTTCAAGCATCACTGCTTCAATTTGGTGGGCAACAGTTTCTCTTGCAACAGTTGGATATGGTGATGTAGTACCAATTACAGTGTGGGGAAAAGTTTTTGCAGCTATAATTTCACTCGTAGGTATTGGGGTTGTAGCAATTCCAACAGGGATTATAAGCGCTTCTTTTGTTGAAGAAATTCACAATGCCAAAAAAAAGAATTAACTTAATTCAATTCATTTTTATGAAAAAGATATTTTTCCTCATTCTATTTACTATTTCCATCGTCGGATGGTCTCAAACAATTAATGACTCGCTAAAGGATAAAAATATTCTAGTTGTTTATGGAGGTTGGCAAGGTCACAATCCGAATATTTTTGGAGAAAAAATTGCAGAATGGTTTTTATCGAAAGGAGCCAATGTTAATGTTACCCAAGACACAGAAATTTACACCGACAAAGCCTATATGGATAAAGTTGACTTAGTTATTAATCATATAACAATGAGTGAAATTAGTAATGAGGCTTCTCGTGGACTTCAAAATGCAATTGCTTCAGGTACCGGACTTGCAGGATGCCATGGTGGATTAGGAGATTCTTTTAGAAATGACACAGAATATCAGTACATGGTTGGTGGCCAATTTGTAAAACACCCAGGGGGACAAATAGACTATACAGTATCAATTCTAGATACTAACGACCCGGTAACAGAAGGGCTTTCAAATTTTAATTTACATACAGAACAATATTTCATGCATTTTGATCCCTCAATTAATGTTTTGGCAACAACAACTTTTACTGGCGTACACGACCCTAGGATAAATGGAGTCGTTATGCCTGTAGTTTGGAAAAAAACTTACGGAAAGGGAAAGGTGTTTTATTCAGCAATCGGACACTCTGGAGATCTTTTTGATATTGAAGAAGTTTGGACCCTCATCACTAGAGGAGCGACTTGGGCTATTCGTTAACCACTCTTAAAATTAATGCTTCCGTTCCGTATTCTTTTATAATATCTTTGTGGTGTTATGAAAAGAAAAATTATCATAATTGGTTCTGGATTTTCATCGCTTTCTGCAGCAAGCTATTTAGCTAAAAAAGGATATGAAGTTCAAGTTTTTGAAAAAAATTCTAGTCTTGGGGGTAGAGCTCGACAATTTACTAAAGACGGTTTCACTTTTGATATGGGGCCATCTTGGTATTGGATGCCCGATGTTTTTGAATCTTTTTATAATGATTTTGGAAAAACTACCTCTGACTTCTACAAACTAGACCGGCTGGATCCTGGATACCAAGTGATTTTTGGTGAAGAAGATTTTATGCCCATAGGAGGTTCCTTAGAAAAAATTTATTCTGTTTTTGAAAATGAAGAAAATGGAAGTCATAAAAAGCTGGAAAATTTTATGGCTGAAGCAAAAGAAAATTATGAGATTGCTATCAAAGATTTAGTGTATCGGCCAGGAATTTCTCCCTTAGAATTAGTTACTCCTTCAACAATTCGAAAAATTCACCTCTTTGTAAGCACCATACAAAAAGAAGTTTATAGACAATTTAAAAGTGATAAACTTAGACAAGTCCTTCAATTCCCAGTTCTTTTTTTAGGAGCGAAACCTGAAAATACTCCTGCGTTTTACAATTTCATGAATTATGCTGATTTTGGCCTTGGAACTTGGCACCCAGAGGGTGGCATGTATAGTATTGTGAAAGCTATGACCTCTATTGCAAGATCACTAGGTGTTGTTTTCAACACTGATGCCGCCGTTGAAAAAATAAATGTAGATTTTAAAGGTAACGCTGTTGGGGTTCGAATTAATGGAGTAGATATACCTTCAGATATAGTTCTTTCTGGAGCGGATTATCACCATAGTGAATCCCTTTTAGATAAAAAATATCGTGCGTATAGTGATGCATATTGGAACAAAAAAGTATTTGCTCCATCCTCATTACTTTTTTACATGGGAATTGATAAAAAAGTAGAGCGCCTTTTACATCATAATTTGTTTTTTGATGTTGATTTCAATACCCATGCAAAAACAATTTATGATTCACCCTCATGGCCTAAAGAACCCCTTTTCTATGCAAATTTTCCCTCTATTTCTGATCCAACTATGGCCCCTAAAAACAAAGAAACAGGATTTATTCTTATTCCCATTGCACCTGGAATAAAAGATACTCCTGAAATGAGAAAAGAACAATTTGAAATTGTTTTAGAAAGAATGGAAAGAATAACTAAACAGAACATCAAAAAACACATTCTATTTACAGAATCTTATTGTGTAAATGATTTTGTTTCAGATTACAACTCTTATAAAGGCAATGCCTATGGAATGGCCAATACATTATTACAAACTGCTTTTTTGAGGCCCAAATTAAAAAGCAAAAAAGTTAAAAATCTCTATTTTACAGGCCAACTTACAGTTCCTGGACCAGGTGTGCCTCCGGCTTTAATTTCAGGAAAACTAGTGTCAGATTTGATTGGCTAAAATTAATCTTTAGGGTTAATTACCCACCAAATGATTTCAATTTCACTATCGCGAACAGTCAAAACTGAATCTAACATTTTTATACTTTCATTTAGTGAGTTTTTATATTCTATAAGTTGCTCTTTTATAGAATATTCCCATAGTTCTACTCGCTTAAACAAATTATATTTTACAAATTTATCCTGTTGGATGTATTTTCGGTTTTTAATCCAAAATACGGGGTCATCAATATCTACCCATGGCAAATCATAAACCCATTTATTAGCAATTCGATCAATATATTGAGTCACAAGTCGTTCTTCAACTTTTCCTGTATTTTCTATTAAATATTTTAGCTCTGAACCATCATAAATCTTAGTCATTTGAAGGCCCACTTCTTTTGGAAGTAAACGAAATGTACCATCTAATTTTATAGCGTCAAAACTTACCCTTGGAGGATCAAAAGGGTCCCTCTGATTGTACCTTCCCATTGGAGCAAAATAATATTTCCCATTAGGTTCCTCTTCGTCTAAAATAAAATCAATATAAACACTATCATAGTCATCCTCCCAACGAGTATATTGTTTTAAATACATTTCTGAAACCCAATCAATTTGTTCTATATAATTTTCAGTATATACTAAAAGAGAATCTATTTCTTCCCTTAAATTAGTAAGGTTTTCAATGGCATCCTCTCTATCATCAGAATCTCCACCTTGTTGTTCTATTCCAAAGGAAACTGTTACACCAAATACCAATAGTATAAATTGAACTGCAGATTTTTTTAATCTGTCCCAAAAATCTTGAATATCAAATCGTTCTCCTAAAGTAAAGAGGCGAATGAACCAATTCAATTCTTTTTTGTCTTTTTCTTTGTTCATTATTTTTTGCACTAAATAAATTTAAAAATAATTTCGGAAAGTACTGCATCTGTTTAATTTACTATTTCACTATAAAAGAATGTAAAGTCTTTTCTAATTAATCTTCTGAATAAAAGGGTTGTTTGGATCAAAAAGCTCATTCAGTAAATTAAATAACTGTATTTCAAAATAAGTGAGAGTGTCTTTATTAATTAACAAATTGTTTTTTTTTGATCGAGATTCTATTCTATGAATAGGGAGATAATTTGCATCAAAATTTTTTAAAGAAATTACTCCTCCCCAATTTAGTTGATCATTAAAATTTTCATTAATTGCGTATGCATACAAAAGAACTTGAAACAAAGCATTCTTTTTTGGATCTAATATGATTTCTTCCCAAGAGGAAAATCCTAAATCATTAAGGGTAACTATTCCCGTTTTATAATCAATAATTCGGTGTTCACCATTAAAAGAGTCAATTCTATCTACAATACCTTTAAGTAATAGTTCATTACCTGTGTTTGGATGAATTATTTTTTTGGTAAACTTGTATTCAAGTGCTTTTATAACAATCGAGTTACCAGATGAGATTAATCTTTTTTCATTATCTAAAAAATGATACAAGACCTTTTGTAAAATTTTTATGATTAAATAATTTTTTCCTGTCAAAAAATTATTATCACCTAACTGAAATTCTATCTTTTCCAACAATACTTTTGGCATCATTTGAATCATTTTATTTAAATGAACTTGAGAAAGCTTTACTCCAATAAAAGGAGTATATAAATCTTCCAAAACAGCATGCATTACGGTTCCCTTTTCAGCTGCATTTAAATAGTTTTCAAATTTTTCAATAGGCTTTATTCGAAGTACCTTTTGCTCATAAAATTGATAAGGATCTCTTATGTATAGTGCCAAAGAAGAAGGTGATAATCCTTTCAAACCTAGAGCCTCTATATCTTTTAAAATGTCTTTTGTTTTCTCTATTTTTTTTGGAACTGTTGAGAGTGTTGGTATTTTAACGTTTAGATTACTAATTGAAACTTTGTGTAAAGGGGGTGAAAAATATTCCAATTGAACCAAAAAACGACTTTTTTCTCCTGATAATAAACCTTCTGATGCATTATTATAAATTAAATAGATCTTTTTTGCTCTTTGTAATAATCTGAAAAAATGATAGGCATACACATGGTCCTGTTCTATGAAGGTATTCAACCCAAATTTTTTTCTAACATCAAATGGAAGTAAAGGTGTAGGGGTTTTACCAAGGGGTAAAATACCCTCATTAACATGAGTTATAATTACGGTGTCAAAGTCCAAAACTCGGGTTTCAAGTAAACCCATTATTTGAATACCTTTAAGTGGATCACCTTTAAAATCAAGTGTTTGTTGTGAAAGAAGTAGATTAAAAACTTCTTTAACCTCTAACAATGTTGAACCTGGAGTGTAGGTTTTAAAAAGTGTCTTACAGGAAGTCCATATAGAAAGTAATTGACGGCTGGAAAATAATTCAATTTGAGAAGAAGACAGACTTAAGTAATGTTGAATGAATAATTCCGTTAACGAAATCATTCGATTAATATACATTTCAACCGTTACAAAAGGTGAAAAAATAAGGTTTCCTAAATTTCCCTTATTTAATTTTGATAAGGATACAAATGGATTGTTTTTAGTTTCACATTCTTTTAGGTAGGTATCGAAAGAAAAAGAGCTTTTAATAATTATTTCTTGAAAAATTGAATAATTCGATAGTCTTTTTAGATCCTCATATAAGTAGCCCTTTTCAGAAATATTTGAATGCAGTCTAAAAAAATCTAAAAATAAACTGGAACTCACAGTGTTTTTAAGGGGATAACCCATAGTAACATTCCATGGTATATCTGATTCAGATAGTCCTGATAATACTGCTTGTAAAAGAGTCTCCTCTCCTAAGACAAGTGCAACTGACTCATTTGGGTTAAGTTGATAATTTTCTTGTGCTAATTGACTAGCCAGTTGGGCCTGTGACTGATTTTTAATTGCACTAATAATTTCAATTTTTTTTGCTTGAGAGTAATGGTCTTCAAATTGATTTTGATCCTTTATTCTCAAACCTTTCCATTGCTTAAAGTGATTACGGATAAAATGTCCTGCGCTATGATGAGGATCAGAAAAAAAAGACCGATCCAAATCCCAAAAAACTTCAGCCTTATCCACTGAAATCAATTCTTGAATAAGAACAGATTCAGCAGTAGTAAGTGCATTAAATCCAACAAAATAGTGATAGTGTGGTGATGAGGCAATGTAATGCTCAAGTTGATGAGTCGCTTCGCGAAAAAGCATCCCAGAATACCCCATTTCACGTTCAATTAGAGCATCATATAAGCTGTAATAAAGTTTTGGTATAGTTTGTTGGAATGTAAAATTCTTTTCTGTTTTGTTTGATGTCCTATTCCATTGTTCTAATTTTTCAACCTCTGACATAAATTGAAATACATCTTTAGGTTCTACTAGTTGATTGTCTATCTCATTAAACTCACTTATCATTAACGAAGCCCACTTTAAAAAAACATAAAATGAAACTCTTTTATCAACTGGAGTTTGTTTCTTATAAAGGGAATAAAAAAGTAAATAAAGCTCAATTTTGGAAACTAAAGAGCACCCCGAAAGGTCTTCTACAAACTCTTCAATACTTATTATTTCGGGAGAAAATTGTGTTTTTTTTATAGTTATTTTAAATTCTTCTTTTAAAAACAAAATAGCTCTACGTGAAGGAAGTATAATCTTAACCCGAGGATGAATATCTAAAGCGGGAGTTATTGTTTTTGCTACATCACTTAAAAATGTTTTCATTTTTATTAGAATATTTAAAAATCTTCAATTTTTTGAACCATAATGTCCTTGTCAATGTAAATCAGATATTTTTCTATTGTATCGAATTCCATTGACTCAATTGCTTTAGCATAATTCATAATTTGAATTTTATCTTCCTTCTTTGGAGTTCCTGTTTTATAATCTATAATAGACGCTTTACCTTGTTCATAGAATAAATTAACTCGATCAGGTCGAATCGTTTCTCCCTTTGGAATTAGAATTTCCTTTTCACAAAATACTTCTCCACTTCCGTCGTAGAGGTGTTCTATCAGGGGGTGTGAAACAATTTTTAAACATTGTGTTTTAACATTTTTTATTTCTTCAATGGTTAAATCATAAGGCTTAAATATTTTTTGAAATGTATTTTCTATATCATTGGCTGTAATTATTTTAGCCATCATTGCATGTAAAAAAAGTCCATGCTGTTGCGCTATTTGAGATGTTAAGCTTTTAGATTTTGAGGCAACCAATTGTTTTTTCCATAAAGTAGATTTTCTAAATATTAAATCTCGGCTCACTTTATCTTTATGCTCAGAAACCTCTTCTTGCTTTGGATTTCTCATGGGGTTTCCAAAAGTTATTACTCCTTCATCCCAATTTTTTTGTATTGAATAAATAAAGTTGTAAATAAGTTGAGCATATGAAGGAGCCGATTCTTTACTGGTTTCTTGTGTTATTATGTATAGTTGTTCTACTGCTCTTGTCATTGCTACATAGAGTACATTTACTGCATCCATTGCACTTTCTATGCATATCTTATCATAAAGTGCTTTTCCTTTAGCACCATACTCCATTAGATCTTTAGAAAAGGCAAACCAACTCCATTTAATTGTACTTAGATTCCCTTCTTGAAAAGGATACCATACCATGGTTTTTCGATTTGGTAACAAACTACTATCTAAGAAGGGTAAAATCACAAAAGGAAATTCAAGCCCTTTTGCCTGGTGTATTGTCATTACGGATATTGCATCTATTTGTTCAGGCATACTTACTTTAATAGTTGATGAATTTAAATTCCAGTAAGAAAGAAAAGCACTTGAATTCATGGTATCCTGAGAACTAAAAACCGTTACCTCCTCTAAAAAAGAAAGCACAAAGGGATCAGAAAGATCCAAGAAGGGTAAATGTTCTATCCAATATTCTAAGCTATCTATTAGCAAAAGCCCTTTTGAAACATTCCAATCAAATTCGATTTGGTCTAAGGAACACAATGAGATAAAAAAAGAGTGGGTGTTTAGATATATCACTTTCTTAAGCACTGAATGGTATTCTTCATATGAAAGTTTGTTTAGCACCCAATAGGCGTCAAAAATAATTTTATGTTGTTCCACATCATTGGGTTGAATACTCAGTTTTATAAGAGCTAATAGAGCTTTAACCTGAATTGATTTTCCTACAAGTAGGGCATCGGAAGATAATGTAGCAATTTTATTTTCAGCCAAATATGATACAATAACATCTGACTGATCTTTTGTTCTAACCAAAATAGCAATTTCATTACTGTAAAATCCTTTTTCATGAGCTTCACCTACTGCTTTTATTGTTTTCTCTAAATAAAGAGGAATTCTTTCGGGTTTTGTTTTTGTTTCAGAAATGGATTCTATTTTAACATATCCTCCAGGAGATTTTATCTTTTGTTGACTGTCTTCACCATAAACCTTTTTTAGAAAATCAGATTTAAAATAAGTTGCAACAGATTTGAAAAAAGCATTATTAAAAAGCACTATTTCTTCTCCAGAACGATAATTAAAACTCAAATTTTCTACTTCAGGTTGAATTTGAAAGGGGCTTTTTAATTGTAATAAATCCACAAATTGATCTAAATCACCACCTCGCCAACGATAAATCGCTTGCTTGGGGTCACCAACTATCAATAATTTACCTGATTCTCCCCAATTCATTTCACTTTCTAAAGAATGGGCAATAAGAGGAACTAAATTTGCCCATTGTAATCTTGAAGTGTCTTGAAATTCGTCTATAAAAAAATGGGAGTAACGTTCGCCCATTCGCTCAAAAATATAAGGAGCATCTTGTCCCTGAACTAAACTATTAATTTTTTGATTAAAGCCAGATAGCAACTGAATTTCTTTATCTAACTGTAGAGTTATTAGTCTATTTTGAATTGAATGTAATAATACTCTTGGAGTCCAATTTTTTAAGGTTTTATTTAGTAAAAGTATGGTTGATACATAATTTTTAATTTTCAAATAGTGATTTAATAATTGTGGTTGAATTAAGTCAATTTTTGAAGCTTTTTCTAGTGGAGTTGTTTTATTATACAATTCCTCTTCTCCCTTTAAAGACAATTCTATTTTATTTTTGTATAATCCTTCCCATTTACTTTGCTGCAGTTTTTCAATATGATTTTTAAAAACTCCTCTTTTAAAATCTGTTAAATCCAAATCGTTTTGGATTAAAAGTTTCCGTATTGAATTAACTTGATTTCTGATTTCTTGTTCACATCTACTAATTTCCTGCTTTATTATGTCTACATCCAACAAATGATCTTCTTTGGTTTTTTTTTGAATGGCCGCTAAAGGAATTTGATCATTTTCATTAACGAATAATGCAGCAAATTGATCTAATTCATTTTGAATATCCCAATTGTTATCTTGTCTTACCTTTTCAATGCTGAATTCGGTTAATAGTGAGGTGATAAAGGGATCATTTCCTACGTCTTGAATTATCGATTGAACAGTTTCTTGTAAAATTGGAGTTGAATCAGTAACAACATCAAAACCTGGAGGTAAATTGAATTCATTTGAAAAAACCCTTACAATACGATGGGCAAATTTATCTAATGTGATTACATCAAATGAGCCATACTCAGCAATAAGATTTCTTAGAATAATTTTGGCCCGCCGTTGCACTTCAAGGGGTTCAATTGTAAGATCTCTACTTAAATGAATTCGAATCTCATATTCTTTAAATGCTTCATTTGAAATTTTCCAAAGTTGTTCTAAAATTCTACTTTTCATTTCGTTAACTGCCTTGTTAGTGAAGGTTAACGCCAACATATGACGGTAGGGATGCGGAAGAGTTGATTCCAACAAAAACTTCAAATAGCGGTAAACAAGAGTGTAGGTTTTACCAGAACCTGCAGATGCTTGAATGATATGAAAGCCTTTTTTATTCAAGGTTTTTTATTTAAAAATAAGGCTTTTACAGGCTTCCCTTTGATTCCAAAAAGAAATTTTATTTTTGCATTAAACTTTAAAAAATATAAAATGGCTTTTACACTTCCCGACTTACAATACGATTATAACGCATTAGAACCGCATATAGACGCGCGTACTATGGAAATCCATCATGGCAAACACCACAATGGATATACGACAAACCTAAATAACGAAATTGCAGGTACTGCACTTGAGAATGAAACAATTGAATCCATTTTAAAAAATTTGGACTTAGATAATAAGGCTGTTCGAAATAATGGGGGCGGATACTTCAACCACTGCCTTTTTTGGAATATTATGGGTCCAAACAAAGGAGGGCTTCCTACAGGAGCTTTAGCAAAAGCCATAGATAATGCTTTTGGTTCTTTCGAAGATTTTAAAAATACATTTTCTAAAGCTGCAGCTACACAATTTGGTTCTGGCTGGGCTTGGCTTTGTGTCCATAATAATGGGGTATTAAAAGTTTGTGCCACAGCCAATCAAGACAACCCTCTAATGCCAGGAATAGGTTGTGGAGGAACTCCCATACTTGGCCTTGATGTTTGGGAACATGCCTATTATTTAAACTATCAAAATAGACGTCCAGATTATATTGAAGCTTTTTTTAATGTGATTGATTGGGATGCAGTTGCAACTCTTTATACTCAAGGAGCTTAAACTTTTTATAAAAATAAAAGGGAAGAATGAATTCCTCCCTTTTGCCCCAAATCTTACCATGAACTTAACCTACTTATGTTCTGGTACTACGAATATATTAGTGTATGTATTGAGTAATTTCTCAAACTCGATTAAATAAAATTTTATTAGTTAAAGTGAATATTTAGGGTTAGGCCTTAAAATAAAAAGGAGGAATAAATTCCTCCTTTTTGCCCCAAATCTTACCATGAACTTAACCTACTTATGTTCTGGTATATCAAAGATGGTTTAAGAAATCAATTTCAATTTAATAATTCGTTTAAATGCATATTTTGTCGATAATATGTCAATAAGCCCTTTGATTATTTTTCTCGACAAAGTTAATAAAGGCTTGATTTACTACTCTACACCCTCCTGGTGTGGGATAATTACCCGTGAAATACCAGTCACCTAAATTTTTAGGGCAAGCTTTGTGAAGACCTTCTACCGTTTGAAAAATAATTTCTACTTCAGCTTTAATGCTTTCGTTTTTTAGCATTTGAGCCATTTTTCTAGAAATTTGCTCCGCAGTAAAAGGAGCATAAAGCTCTTTAACATAATTAGGCGGCGCAAACTCTTTATTTTTACTGCTTTCTAAACATTTTGTATAAATAGCATTTACTATTTTGTCTTTATTTCCAACCTCATCATGCAAAGCTAATGCTGCTCTAAAAGCTATAAACTCTTCTAGTTTAGCCATATCTATACCATAGCAATCAGGATATCGGATTTGGGGAGCACTCGATACTACTACAATCTTTTTTGGCCCAAGCCGATCTAACATTCGTAAAATACTTTTCTGAAGGGTTGTACCTCTAACTATACTATCATCAACAATTACTAAATTATCAGTGGGAGCAATAATTCCATAAGTAATATCATATACGTGGGCCACAAGATCATCTCTACCGCTATCTTCAGCAATAAAAGTTCTCAGTTTAACATCTTTAATTGCTATTTTCTCAATTCTAGGCTTAAGATTTAACAGTTTTGTTAAGGACTCTAAATCTGGTTTTTTTTCTTTTGTAAGAGTCTCTTTAAATTTAAATCGAACATGATTTTGAACCGCACCAATTAATCCATAAAATGAGGTTTCTGCAGTATTGGGAATAAAAGAAAAGACTGTGTTTTCTAAATCGCCCCCAATAGATTTATGCACTAAAGGGAAAAGAGCATCTCCTAAATCTTTACGCTCTTGATAGATTTCGGCATCATTACCCCTTGAAAAATATATCCTTTCAAAAGAACAGGCTCTTTTTTCTTTAGGTTCTATTATTTGTTTAACTGAAGCTTCACCTCCTTTTTTGGTAATGAGTGCACTTCCTGGATCGAGTTCTTTAATACTTGAAAAAGGTATATTAAAGGCAGTTTGTATTGCTGGACGCTCTGAGGCTACAACAACAATTTCATCATCAGTATAATAATAAACTGGTCGAATCCCAACAGGATCTCGTAAAACAAAAGAATCCCCATGCCCAAATAAACCGGCCATCGCATATCCTCCATCAAAATTTTTTGCAGATTTTCTCAAAATTTTGGAAATTTTTAATCGCTCAGCAATTAAGGGTGAAGCTTCCATTTTTGAATAACCTTCCTCTCTTAAGTTTTTGTAAATTTTTGCTACAGCGTCATCCAAAAAGTGTCCAATTTTTTCCATGACCGTAACTGTATCTGCTTTTTCCTTTGGGTGTTGACCTAATTCAATTAGGTTGTTAAAAAGCTCATTTACATTAGTAAGATTAAAATTTCCTGCAACAATAAGATTTCTATGCATCCAGTTATTTTGACGTAAAAAGGGATGAACGCTTTCTATATTGTTCTTCCCAAACGTACCATAGCGAACGTGACCAAGCATTAACTCCCCAACATAAGGCACTTCCTGTTTAAGTTGTTCTGGATTTGCTAATAGGTTTGGATTTGACTCTAATTGTTTTTGTATTCGAGAGTTTATGATCTTAAAAATCTTTTGAATGGGCTGATTTTCAGCAGAACGCACACGACTTATATATCGTTGCCCTGGCAACATGTTGTATTTAATACTTGCAAAGCCAGCTCCATCTTGCCCTCTATTGTGTTGCTTTTCCATCAACAAATACATTTTGTTGATTCCATATAACGCACTTCCGTATTTTTCTTTATAAAAAGACAGCGGTTTTTTTAACTGTAATAGGGCAATTCCACATTCGTGTTTAATCGCATCGCTCATTGTATTTTGCGTTAGGTGATTTCTATTTCAAACTCGGTTAGGGCTTTAAAAGCTTCTATCCTTTGGTATAATTGTTTTACAGTTAAGGACTCTAAGGCTTTTGTTCCAAACTGTTGCACAGTAAAAGAGGCCATAGCAGAACCTACTACCATGGCTGATTTCATAGCTTCAAACGAATATGTTTGATTTTGAGTTAGAAACCCAATAAATCCGCCAATAAAACTATCGCCTGCACCTGTTGGATCAAAAACTTCTTCTAGTGGTAACCCGGGAACACAAAATATTTGGGTTCCGTGAAACAGTAGTGCTCCATGTTCTCCTTTTTTAATAATAACATAATTGGGACCCATATTTTGAATAATTTTTGCAGCTTCTACTAAAGAGTGTGTCCCTGAAATTTGACGTGCTTCTTCATCGTTAATTGATAGTATATCTACCTTAGCAATTACTTCATCTAATTTCCCCCTATAACCCTCTATCCAAAAGTTCATAGTATCCATTACTACAAGTTTTGGTTGTTTAAGTTGTTCTAAAACAGAAAGCTGAAGGTTTGGATCCAGATTCCCCAAAAGAATCATACTAGCATCTTTATAGTGTTCTGGAACAATAGGTTTAAATTTTGTTAATACGTTGAGTTGCGTATCTAATGTAGTTCTCGTATTTAAATCGTTGTGGTATTTACCGCTCCAAAAAAAAGTTTTTTCTCCTTTAATAATTTCAACTCCTGTTAAGTCTAGCCCTTTTGATTTTAAAAGTGAAATATAAGCTTCATCAAAATCTTCACCCACCACAGACACCAATCCACAGTCAACTTTAAATTGTGAAGCCGCTAAGCCAATATAGGTAGCACACCCACCTAAAATTTTCCCTGTTTTACCAAAGGGAGTTTCTATGGCATCAAAAGCCATGGTGCCTAGGGCCAACAATTTAGTATTCATTCCACAAAAATAAAAAACTCTAATGGGCTACAGTCAATATTTTACCAACATTTACAATTTGTAATGAACAAAAATTTCAATTGCCTTTTTGGATCAATTCTATAGCTTGAAATCCAATGTCAAGCATTAAATCATTGCTTTTGGCTGCTTGAACCGCAAGTGCATCACATCGTTCGTTTTGTGGATGATGGTTGTGTCCCTTAATCCATATAAAACGGACATTATGTTTTCTAAAGGAGAATAAAAATCGTTTCCATAAATCAACATTTTTTTTTCCCTTAAATCCTTTTTTTTCCCAATTAAAAACCCAACTTTTTTCTACAGCATCAACTACATACTTTGAATCGGAAAAAACGGTAACCTCCATTGGGGCCTTTTTTAATACTTCAAGTCCAATAATAACTGCTAATAACTCCATTCTATTATTTGTCGTTCGTGAATACCCTGCAGAAAATTCCTTTTGGTAACCTTTACCCGTCCATTCTAAAATTATTCCGTATCCTCCAGGGCCAGGATTTCCCAATGACGAACCATCTGTATAGAGGTTAACCTTTTTATCCATTCTACTGTTCATAAATTAAAGCAGCAATTACTTTAGGAAAATGCTCATATTCAAGCGCGTGTACTTTAGCCGCAATCTGCTCAACGTCGTCTGATGCATCCAAGGTTACTTTTGCTTGATGAATATAAGCTCCCTTATCATATTCTTCATTAACATAATGAATAGTGATTCCCGATTCTTGTTCTCCATTTTCTTTTACTGCAAGATGAACATGATTTCCATACATCCCTTTTCCACCATATTTTGGTAATAATGCAGGGTGAATATTTATTATTTGATTAGGAAAATGGGCGATCCATTCAGGACCTATCTTCCATAAAAATCCGGCCAAAACAATCAAATCAGGATTTAATAATTGGACTTCTTCAAGTAAATTTCCATTGGAGAATTCTTTTTTAGAAAATATTCTAACCTCTATGCCTAGCCTAAGACTTCTTTCTATAACACCTGCCTGAGGATTATTTGTGAACACCCCAAGCCATTTGACTTTTTTATCATGTTCAAAAAAACGCACAATATTTTCGACATTCGTTCCGTTACCTGATGCAAAAAACAAAATTTTTTTTACCATTAGCTCTACATTTCAATGGCTAAAGATAAGGTATTGCCAGAAAGGTCTTTTTTAGGGCACATCAAAAATTTGCAGAATTCAATTACTAATTATTGTATTCCTTTAAAGTTTTATACTTTTGTCATTACATTTAATATCAAATTAAACTTATTATGTCAGACATTTCTGCAAGAGTAAAAGCCATCATAGTTGATAAACTAGGGGTGGATGAAAATGAAGTTGTTGATGATGCAAGCTTTACTAATGATTTAGGAGCTGATTCACTGGATACCGTGGAGTTAATCATGGAATTCGAAAAAGAATTTGACATTCAAATTCCTGATGACCAAGCAGAAAATATTTCTACTGTAGGTCAAGCCATTAAATTTATTGAACAAGCTGAGTAATTAGGGTTTATGGAACCAAGACGCGTAGTCGTTACCGGATTGGGAGCCTTAACACCCATTGGAAACACCCTCTCAGCATATTGGGAGGGCTTGTTATCAGGTACAAGCGGAGCTGCTCCAATTACCTATTTTGATCCAGCTCTTTTCAAAACCCAATTTGCATGCGAATTAAAAGGGTTTGACCCCTTAGATTATTTTGATCGTAAAGAAGTAAGAAAATACGATAGATTTGCTCAATATGCCTTAGTCTCAGTTGAGGAAGCACTTCAAGATGCACATCTTGACTTAGATGCACTTGACAAGGATCGTGTTGGTGTTATTTGGGGTGCCGGTATAGGTGGTCTTGAAACGTTTCAAAATGAAGTACTTGAATTTGCTGCTTCTGAAGAGAATCCAAGATTTAACCCCTTCTTTATTCCGAAAATGATTGCCGATATTGCTCCTGGGTTAATTTCAATAAAATACGGTTTTAGAGGCCCTAATTTTGCAACTGTTTCTGCTTGTGCCTCATCTTCAAATGCGATGATAGATGCTCTAAATTATATACGTTTAGGATATGCAGATATTATTATTACAGGTGGGTCAGAAGCTGCTGTTACAAAAGCAGGAATTGGTGGATTTAATGCTATGCATGCGTTATCAAAAAGAAATGATGATCCAAAAACTGCTTCTCGTCCTTTTGATAAAGACAGAGATGGATTTGTTCTAGGTGAAGGTGCAGGTGCGTTAGTTTTTGAATCCTATGAACATGCTAAAGCTAGAGATGCAACCATTTACGCTGAAATTGCTGGTGGTGGATTATCTGCTGATGCTTATCATATGACAGCTCCTCACCCTGACGGACATGGAGCTATTAAAGTAATGGAAAATTGCTTGCGTGATGCCAACTTAAAAACTACTGATGTAGATGCTATCAATATGCACGGTACTTCAACCCCTTTAGGAGATATTGCAGAATCCAATGCCATTTTACAAGTGTTTAAAGAGCATACATACAAATTGAATATCAATTCAACTAAGTCTATGACAGGCCATCTCTTGGGGGCAGCAGGAGCTGTAGAAGCAATTGCCTCAATTTTAAGCATAAAACACAGTATGGTTCCCCCAACCATCAATCATCAAACAGCAGATGAAAATATTGATCCAAAAATCAATTTTACCTTTCATAAAGCGCAAAAAAGAGAGGTAAATGTAGCACTTTCTAACACCTTTGGGTTTGGAGGACACAATGCCTGTGTCTTGTTTAAAAAGATATATTAAAACCCAGTGAAAATTTTACACTATTTCAAATATCCCCGAAAACAAACCACCGGGGATTTTTTTATTCAGCTCCATAAAAAACTTGGAATTAAACCAAAAAAAAAGACCCTTTATAAAGAAGCCTTTACCCATAGTTCAGTAAACTTAAAAAATGATAAGGGTAATTCTTTAAATTATGAACGTTTAGAATTTTTAGGTGATTCACTATTAAATACTATTATAGCTGAATATTTGTTTTTTAGGTTTCCCGAATCAAAAGAAGGGGCATTAACTAAGTTAAGAGCTAAAATTGTAAGTAGAAAACAATTGAATTTTATAGGAAAAGAAATGGGACTTATAGAACTTGCCACATTGGCCCCACGTCATTCTCAAACAGGGGATAATATTCATGGTAATTTAGTTGAAGCTCTTGTTGGAGCATTATTTGTTGACCAAGGATACCAAAAAACAAAAGCTTTTATCCTGCAATATATTGTTGATCCCTTTATTGATATTGAAAATTTAGAGGCTATCGTTTTAAGTTACAAAGCACTTTTAATTGAATGGGGGCAAAAGGAAAAGAAAAAAATATACTTTGAAACTTCAAGTGATAATGGCCTTGATCCAAATGTAAATTATTCATGCCAAATTTTAATTGAAGATAATGCTATTGCTAAAGCAAGGGCACTATCTAAAAAAAAGGCTGAGGAAAAAGCAGCACGAATTGCTACCCACGCTTTAAAAATTAAACGACTCCCTATAAATGGCCATTAAAAGACACTTTTTGACTTTAGAGGAAGACGCTAAAACGCTTTATGTTACGGCCATTCATAGTGAAGCAGAAGATTACCAGCTTGCTTTTAATTTAAACAAACGATTTAATACCTTTTTTAAGCGAAGTAAACAAGACATTTGCAACTCTCAAAAGATTTTTTTTTCTCGTTTTATCTGGGAAAATCATGCTTATGATACTCAATTCACCCTACTTTCTAATAAAAAGCAAATCGAAACTACAGTTCCCTCAATAAATAATAACGCATTATTTGACCTTCCTGTAAGAAATCAAGTATATTTGTTTCCTGAATTTAAACAGGTTGATTTTTTTATAGTATCTAATGATCAAACCGCTAAAGAGGCACTTTTTGAGTCACTAAAATTACTACCCATAGTTTCAACGGCATATCCAGTGTCTGTAGCCCAATTTAAAAATCGATCCCATCTAATTTTTGATTCATGAATTCAATAAAAAAAACTAAAATAGTTGCAACCTTAGGACCTGCAACTTCATCTGAAGAGGTTCTTGAAAAAATGATAGTTGCTGGGGTTAATGTTTTTCGAATCAATTTTTCACATGCAGATTATGATGATGTTGCCCAACGGATTCAAATGATTCGAAATGTTGACCAAAAGCTAAATACCAATACCGCTATTTTGGGAGATTTACAAGGTCCTAAATTACGTGTTGGAAAAATGGAAGAAGGAGCAGTTGTTCATCCAGGTGATGAGGTAGTTTTTTTAACTGATACCCCCTTTGTTGGCAGTGCAAAAAAGGCCTACATGAATTATCAAAATTTTCCAAAAGATGTTTCACCAGGTGAGCGAATTTTATTAGATGATGGGAAGTTAATTTTTGAAGTAAAAGAAACCAACAAATCAAATGAAGTAAAAGCAGTTGTTATTCAAGGAGGTGCGTTTAAATCAAATAAAGGTGTCAATTTGCCAAATACTAATATTTCATTGCCTGCACTAACAGAAAAAGACATTGAAGATGCAAAATTTATGTTTACGCAGGATGTCGATTGGATTGCACTTTCTTTTGTTCGCCATAGTCAAGATTTAATTGACCTTCAAGAGTTAATGGAAAAGCATACTGAGGTTAAAATTCCTATAATAGCAAAAATTGAAAAACCCGAGGCTATTGAAAATATTGATAAAATCATTGCGTATTGTGATGGCCTAATGGTTGCACGTGGTGATTTGGGAGTAGAAGTACCAGCAGAAGAAGTGCCTTTAATTCAGAAACGTTTAGTGCTTTTAGCTAAAAAAGCTCGTATTCCTGTAATTATTGCTACCCAAATGATGGAAACTATGATCGATAGTCTTACTCCTACTCGAGCGGAAGTGAATGATGTAGCTAACTCTGTAATGGATGGCGCTGATGCTGTTATGCTTTCAGGAGAAACGTCAGTGGGTAAATATCCAGTAGAAGTGATTAAAACGATGTCAAACATCCTGAAATCTGTTGAAAATTCTGAATTAATTCGGGTACCTCAAGAACCACCTACCCTTCGTACCAAAAGGTTTATTACAAAATCTATTTGTTATCATGCAGCTCACTTAGCAAATGATATCAAAGCTATGGCAATTTGTACCTTAACCAATAGTGGGTATACAGCTTATCAAATATCAGCATGGAGACCTTTAGCGCATGTCTTGGTATTTACATCAAATAGACGTATTCTCAACCAATTAAACTTACTTTGGGGTGTGAAAGCCTTTTATTACGACAATCTTAAAAGTACTGATAAAACTGTGGAAGAAATCAACAATATTGCTTTAGAAAAAGGATATGTTGAAAAAGAAGATATGTTAGTGAATTTAACAGCTATGCCCATAGAATCTAGAGGGATGGTTAATACCCTTCGTGTGTCAATAGTTTAGTTAAAAAGGAATTACCAGTTGAGGAGAATTTTTTACAGAAATTGACTCTTTTTTTGGCGTTGCTCTTGTGTTTAGATTTGAAACAGAAATTCCAATTAAACGAACAGAATTCTGTAATTTTTCTTGATAAAGTAGTTCTTTAGCTTTATCAAAAAGTAGCTCTTTTGAAGACATATTATAATCGCCAGTTTTGCTTCGCGTGTGTATTTTAAAATCGCTGTATTTTAATTTAAGAGTGAGGGTTTTTCCTGATACATAATTTTTTTTTAATCTTGATTCTAAAAGCGATGAGAGTGTTTTCAGTTTATCTTCCAAAAATAATTCGCTGCTTAAATTGGATTCAAATGTTTTTTCTACACCAACTGATTTGGGTATTCTAGAGGGTCTTACGGGACTATTATGGATGCCCCTAACTACGTTATAATAATGCATTCCTGCTTTACCAAAATGTATTGATAAAAATTCTGCTGATTGCGCTTTTAAATCTTTTCCAGTATAAATGCCGAGCTTATACATTTTTAATTTTGTCTTGGCGCCTATTCCTTGAAACTTTTTTACATCAAGCGATTCAAGAAAGGGTAAAATCTCATTAGGAGATAATGTTTTTTGTCCATTCGGTTTGTTCCAATCACTCGCAATTTTTGCTAAAAACTTATTAGTAGAAATTCCTGCTGAGGCTGTTAATCCCGTTTTAGAAAAAATTTTTTCTCTTATTTCAGTGGCAATAAGCGTAGCAGAAGAGGTTCCAGAAACATCCAAATAGGCTTCATCAAGAGAGAGCGGCTCAACCATTGCTGTATATTCGTGAAATATAGCTCGAATTTGATTTGAAATTTCTTTATATCGATCAAAACGTGGTTTTGCAAATATTAAATGAGGACATAACGATTTCGCTATTGCCCCACTCATTGCACTTCGCACACCATGTTTTCTAGCTTCATAACTTGCAGCAGCCACCACGCCTCTAGTTCCTCCACCACCAACGGCTATAGCTTTTCCTTTCCAAGCAGGGTGATCAAGTTGCTCTACTGAGGCAAAAAAAGCATCCATATCAATATGAATTATTTTGCGTGTAGTAAGTTGTTCCTGCATTGAAGAATTAAATTACATTGGTTAAATTGGATTTTGTGAAATGATATTCATGTTCAATCGTACACACCCGAAGCTTATACCAAGCATAGGCTTTTTCTTTTCCAAAGTGTTGAGCTGCTTGATGTAGAGTATGTTTTTCCCATTGGGCATTGGCATCTTTGCTTTCCCAATAGCTTATGGTAATTCCAGTACCCTCTTGATTTCGATAACTTTCCATTCCTAAAAATCTAGGTTGTTTGGTTACCTCCTTATGCAATTCGGTGGCAAATCCGTGATAGGTTAAATAATCTTTTCAGCTAATTGATTTATAAAAAACACTGCATATCCTTTTGCTTTCATTCGTCCTTATAAATTTTAACTGTTAATTCTCCTTGAGAGTTGATATGGGCACGATACATACCAGTAGTATTCATTTCCATCGCAATATTGCCTTTAGAATCAATACCTATAATACCACCATCTCCTCCTAGCGCTCCCACTTTTTCATGAATTACTTGATAGGCTGCTTGTTCAATACCCAACCCTTTGTACTCCATTAAAGCGGAAATATCATGAGCCACTACAGAACGGATAAAAAATTCACCCCATCCAGTAGCAGAAATAGCACATGTAGCATTGTTGGCATACGTTCCCGCCCCAATAATTGGAGCATCGCCAATTCTATTCCACTTTTTATTGGTCATTCCCCCTGTTGAAGTACCTGCTGCTAAATTTCCATGTTGATCAAGGGCTACACATCCTACAGTACCCATACGTTGTTGAACTATAAAAGGATCTTTACTTTGTTCAATTAGACTTTGACGGTTAAGTTCAGCCTCTTTTACCCTTTTTAGAGAATTGATTCTACGTTCAGTAAAAAAGTACTCTGAGGGTACCCATTCAAGTCCATGTAATTGTGCA
Source organism: Flavobacteriaceae bacterium (assembly GCA_023257625.1). Taxonomy (GTDB): domain Bacteria; phylum Bacteroidota; class Bacteroidia; order Flavobacteriales; family Flavobacteriaceae; genus MS024-2A. Next base: position 64,819 of record JALRBW010000004.1, read on the forward strand.
AATTGATCTGCTCCTGCACCAGATAACATGACATGAGGTGATTTTTCCATTACGGCAATAGCCGCTGAAATTGGATTTTTTACATGTTTAACTCCTGCTATGGCCCCGGCATCTAATGTTTCTCCATTCATAAAGGACGCATCAAGTTCTATAGTTTCATCTGCTGTTAAAACAGCTCCCTTTCCTGCATTAAACAAGGGGGAGTCTTCCATAACATGAATTGTTTTTTCAACTGCTTCTTGACTTGTTCCGCCTTGCTTTAGAATTGAATACCCCACTTGAATGGCTTGGGTAAGGATTTTTCGGTAAGCTGCATCCATTTCAGCTGTCATTTCAGAACGCAAAAGTGTACCCGCACCCCCGTGTATTACTATTCCAAATGTTGGTGCAGAATCCTCCTTAATCTCAGCAGACTCTTTACATCCCGTTAAGAGGAGAAGGGCAAATAGATAGTATATCTTTTTCATTTGTGTTGTTTTAGTGATTGATTTGCGTTTTATTTCTCATTTTACTTCATTTATAAAAGTCAAAACAAGAACTATTTCAATGTTTTTTTAAAGGTAACTTTTTGGTTTCATATCAACAATGGTTCATCCCTCTTTTGAAATCAACAAAATGGATTACTTTTACAAAAAAAAGTATGTACGCCATTTTAAAATCTCTTCATTCCTTTTGGGCCATTTTAGTCTTTATTACCTTAATTTATGCCATTCTAAATGCCATAAAAGGACGATTTTCAAATCAAGAGTTTGTTCAAAAAGACCTTCGATTAAGCCTTTTTGGGTTGATTTTTTCTCATACACAATTACTCATCGGGCTTTTTTTGTATTTTGTTTCTCCTTGGTTTGATCAATGGTCTGCCATTGGAATGGGTGTAATGAAAAACACAGAATCTAGACTGTATCTTGTTGAACATCCAATTGTTAACATACTCGCTATTATTTTTATCACAATTGGATGGTCACTCCACAAAAGACAATCTTCATCTGCTAGAAAGTTTAATAGAATTTCCTTGTTTTATGGTTTAGGACTTCTATTATTATTAAGTAGAATTCCTTGGGATTCCTGGATTTAAAAAACGTTAACAACTATACTATTTGAAACTCATAAAACCTTGGGCCCCTAAGGATTCAATTGCTGTAATAGGAAGTGGCAGCTGGGCAACCGCATTAGTAAAAATATTCACTGATAGTAAACTTTTTGTTCATTGGTATATACATCGAGAAGAAGATGCAATTTATATAAAAAAGCACCTGAAAAATCCTAAATACCTTACATCGGTTAAATTTAAACGCAACCGTATAAAGGTAAGCCATAACTTAAATGAAACCTTAAACATTTGTTTATGGGTAGTTTTTGCTATTCCTTCAGCTTTTATTGAATCTATTTTAAAGACTATTGAAATAGACCTATCAAAAAAAATTATTGTTTCAGGGGTGAAAGGAATATTACCACAATCAAATAAACATTTAGGTGATTTTTTACGAGATGAATTTAACATTCCTTTATCTCAATTTATACTTATTGCTGGGCCAACACATGCTGAAGAAATTGCCCTTGAACGTTTATCTTATCTTACACTTGTAAGTGAAAATGAATCAATAGCGGCCCAACTTCAAACTAAGCTAAATGTGCCTTATGTTCAATGCCACTACTCAGGTGATTTACTAGGCATAGAATATGCTTCCATTTTAAAAAATATTTATGCCATTGCCTCGGGTATTGCTTTCGGATTAGGGTATGGAGATAATTTTCAAAGTGTACTAATAAGTAATTCTATGGGAGAAATGGAGCGTTTTTTATATGCTTTGAACCCCATAGAAAGGAGCCTTACAAAAAGTGCTTATTTAGGAGATTTACTTGTTACGGCATATTCTGCTTTTAGTAGAAATCGTAGGTTTGGAACTTTACTAGGCAGAGGCTATACTGTAAAAGGGATTCAATCGGAAATGCAAATGATTGCTGAAGGGTTTTTCGCTTTAAAACCTCTTTATTTACTTGCTCAAAACCAAAAACTTTCACTTCCCATTTTTTCTACTGTATATGGAATTGTGCATGAAGGATTACCAGCTAAAAAAGGATTTAAATGGCTTACAAAAAAGCTCGTTTAAAGGGTCCCTTTGAATTGTTTTAAAAACCGAATGTCGTTTTCAAAAAACAATCGAATATCACTAATTTGATACAACAGCATGGCGATGCGTTCGATTCCCATTCCAAAGGCAAATCCTGAATACTCATCCGGATCAATACCGCAATTTTTTAACACATTGGGGTCTACCATACCACACCCCATAATTTCAAGCCATCCGGTTCCTTTTGTAATTCGGTAATCCGTTTCGGTTTCTAGTCCCCAATAAATATCTACCTCAGCACTTGGCTCAGTAAAGGGAAAGTAGGAGGGACGCAGACGGATTTTTGAATTTCCAAAAAGCGATGCTGTGAAATATTCAAGGGTTTGTTTTAGATCTATAAAAGATACTTCTTTTGCAATATAAAGCCCCTCAATTTGATGAAAAATACAATGTGCTCTGGCAGAAATGGCTTCGTTACGAAACACACGTCCAGGAGAAATTGTACGAATAGGAGGCTGATTTTTTTCCATATATCTTACTTGTACCGAGGAGGTATGGGTTCGTAATAAAATATCAGGATTCGTTTGGACAAAGAAGGTATCCTGCATGTCTCGAGCAGGGTGGTACTCGGGTAAATTAAGCGCAGAAAAGTTGTGCCAATCATCTTCAATTTCAGGACCTTCAGATACTGTAAATCCAATTTGAGTAAAAATATCGATGATTCTATTTTTGACTATAGATAGAGGATGTCGGTTTCCAGAAGGAATTGGAAAAGGTGTTCTTGTAGGGTCGGGGATTAATTGTTTACCTCCCTGATTTTGTATTTGAGCCTGAAGGTTTTTTACTTTATCATTTACCCCATTCTTAAGGGTATTTAATACTTGTCCGAATTCCTTTTTTTGATCTGCAGGAACATCGCGGAAAGCCGCAAAAAAATCATTTAGTAATCCCTTTTTTCCAGCATACTTAACACGAAAAGATTCAATTTCTTTACTATCCAAACTTTGAAATGCTTCGACTTCACTTAAATGTTCTTTAATTTTTTCAATCATAGTGCAAAAATAAAGTAGTTTTAGGAAATGAGCCCTTGCTTAAGAAAGTATTCTACAATTGCAGTTTTCATAAGTATACTTTGTTCGCCGGGTTTTAAATAAGGTAAAGGGATAGTACTTTTGAAATATGGCCAACCTTGTTCATCTATAAAATCAAACGTATAATAGCCATAAGGCTCTAATACCGTGCAAATACCAATATGAATTAAATTGATATTATCTTCTTTTTTAAAACGTTCATGAGGTTTACCAAACTCTTGCAATCCAATCAAATATAATATACCCTCAACATCTAAATTTTCACCATCTGAGAATTGGTTTGTAAGTTTTTTTATAAGGTTTTCCCAACGAGACTTAAGAACTGGATCAGGTGATGATTTTGGCATACACAAAAATATTATTATTCGAGTGAGTTGATACTTTAAAGCGCTTTTTCTTTTACTAAAAAGATGTATTTTGGTGTAATGAACACTTTTGATATTATAGTTTTAATTATTTTTTGTTACGGAGCTATTCGAGGCCTTGTCAAAGGATTTATTATAGAATTGGCTGGAATTATTGGTTTACTTTTAGCTTTTTATGGAGCATACCAATTTGCAAATGTTGTTAAAAATTTAATCATAAAATATATATCATGGGATCCGAAACTCCTTTTTACTATTTCATTTCTTATCCTATTCATTGGAATTTTGATTGGGGTATCTTTTCTTGCAAAGCTAATTACAAAAACAATGAAGATTGTTGCACTAGGTTGGCTGAATCGTTTGGCAGGAGGTCTATTTGGTGTTTTTAAATGGAGCCTTATTCTTAGTGCATTGATAATAGTAGCCCAAGAAGTTAACTCAATTTTTACATTACTTCCAGATTCATTTACTAAAGACTCTTTCAGTTTTCCGCTGTTAAATGAAATTGGCAACCAATTAATAAATTTGGAACAGCTTTATCCGATGGAGAATCTGACAAAAATCATTTGAATAGATTTTCTTTTAAACTTCTTAATTCAGCATTTTTTATCCATCCTTCAGATCCATTTGCAATCCTTATTTTATTCCATTCTTCAAGGGTATCAAGCCATTCCATTTTTGTTCCTTCATGAAGCGTAAATAAAAGTTCGCCTTGTGCATTGGGTTCAGACCAAACGTCAATTTGTGTTGAAAATAAAATGGCCTCATTAAGTTTTTTTTCTTTATTATTTTTTACTAAACCTATGCTAAAACTAGTTAATCCTAAAAATAAGGTAAGAAGTGAGGTGAAAAATAAAGTTCGTTTTAATATTGAACTTACTACGAAAAGATAACCTAAAAACAACATTACAAATAACCAGAATAATACAATAGTAAACACCCCCCAAATACGGAGACTAAATAGCGAAAGTAGTTTTGATTCTAAAACTTGAAGTTGGCTTTGGGGTAATGGTTCTATAGCATCAAGGGTCATGTTTTTTGCAAAAACACTATTTATCAATACAGGTTCACTTGTTGGGTCAAGTTGTTTGGCTTTTTCATAATAAAAAATACTTTCAGCTACATTATTTAGTCTGTAATGGGTATTCCCCAGATTAAAATACAATTCTGTACTGTGTTGTCCCGTTTTTAAAACTTGTTCATACAATGCCACTGCTTTGCTATACTCTCCTTCATTATATGCCTGGTTTGCTTCTTCAAATAATGGTTGCATTGAGGCTTGAGCGAATAGAAAAGAATCTAATCCACTAAATATAACAATGTAGAATAATACCTTAATTTTTCGATAAATAGCAATTTTCATTTTCATAACTGTCGGTCTAATGAGGCTATACTCGTACTAGCTTTCTCAAAATCACTTTGAATATTTACCATAGAGCCAGGTGCATATCGGGCTCTTTCACAATTTTCAATACACTCTATAAACTCTTGAGCGGTTTGCACTTGTACTTTTTTCTCTACTAAAAGATTTTTAATATTCGGCTTACTCATTTCTGTAGTTTCAATTTTGAGTTTGGCTTTCAAATAATTATGTAATGCCCTTTCTAACGCTTCATAAAAAGCCGTTTGATTGTGAATCGCCTTTTTTGCTGAGCTTAAATACTTTTTTGATAATTGTTCTGCTTTACGCTGTTTTGTGAGAGAGATATTTTCAGGTTTTTGAATAATTAATCGTTTTATCAAATAACCTGCTATTAGGAATATGAAGGGTATGCCTAATAGAAGCCAAAAAGCAACACTCCACCAAAATTCAGGAGTGGTTATAGGAATTAATTTTGTTTGAAGTTGAATAAACCGAAAGGCATTTTCAGAGACTTGTAAATTTTGTTTTAATTTTTGTGCATTTGGTGTTCCTTGAGATCCGATAGCTACTGGTCCGTCAAAAACATCAACGAGTAAATCTTGAGAACGTAGTGTTTTATAAGTTGCACTTTTCGGATCAAAATAAGAAAATTGTACCGCAGGAATTGGGTATTTCCCTTGAAATTGTGGAACAATAGTATACACATCTTCTACGCTTCCTTGCATTCCTGAAAGTGTTACCTTCACCTCTTCTTGATGTTCAGGTTCATATACTTCAAGGGTTTTAGGAACATTAATTTGCGGAAGGTTAAATAATTTTAAATTTCCATTCCCATTGACCTTAACTTTAACCTGAAAAGATTCAGATGCTTTTAAAGCACTTTTATCTATTATCACATCAAAATCAAATTGACCAACGGCTCCACTAAATTCTGCAGGCTGATCAGTGAGAGGCAAAGTTTTTACATTAATTCTCTTTTTACCCGTTGTAATTACTTTTTGGGATTGTACAGGAATTTGTCGACCAAATAAATCCCTTTGATTAGTGGGTACTGAAAGGCTTAAGTTTAAGGTTAAGGGTTCTATTTCTAGCGGGCCTGTTTTTTGTGGATAAAGAACAACTTTACGCCAAACCACTTCATTAAATTGTTCGCCATTATAATTACCCCTTGGATTTACCTGAACCCTACCAATATTAATCATTTGACTCCAAAAATCACCAAAACTAGGGGACTCCATTTCTTGAACATCAGTGATGGAAATAGGATTTCTAAAATAAAGTTTATAAACCACCGTTATTCCCTCATTCAAATAGGGATTTGCGTCAGATATTTCTGCAACTAAACGTATATTTTCGTCTGTTATATAATCTATATTATTAGGATCATTTGGCTTTTCAACTGCTTCAGTAACTTCAATTTCTACTGGTAGCGTTTTATACACTTCCCCTTCAATAGTTATTTCTGCTTGCCCTAAGGTGATTTTCCCTTTTGTTATCGGGGTTAGAAAATAAGTATAGGTTTTGGAAAAACTACGAACTCCATTTATCCAAGAACGACTTACCGATTGTTGTGGGCCACTGACAACTTGAAAATTGGTAAAAGAAGGAGGGTTAAAATTATCTCCATTTTCATTCATCTCAAAATCTACCCGAAGACGTTCATTTAACCCTAAACGCTTTTTGCTCACCTTTGTCTCAAAGGTAATTTGGGCTTGAAGATGCATGGAGAACATTAAGAGTAAACTCCAAAAAAACCGAATTGCTATTTTTAAATGCATGGTTACCAATCTTTCTTTCCTCGAACCGGTACCCCTTTAACTTTTTTAGCATTTACTTTGTCTTGAACATCTTTTTCTTGATTATTCATAGCCTCTAGTAAACTTTGTACTTGTTGGGGTGACAGTTCTCCTTGTTTTGGAGGTTGTTGTTTTTCTTCTTGAGGATTATTGGGTTGATTTTGATTTTTTTGTTGTTCACCTTCATTTTTTGGATCACCTTCATTATCAGATTCTTCACCTTCATCCTGTTGATCATCTTGATTTTGTTGATTCTCACTTTCTTGATCTCCCTCTTTATCCTGATCTTTCTCTTGCTCCTGCTCTTTTTCCTGCTGGTCTTGTTGGTCTTTGTTATCGTCTTGTTCTTGCTCTTGAGGCGGCTCTTCCTTATCTAAAAGTTCTTTAGCAAGTGCATAATTATAACGTGTCTCTTCATCTGAGGGGTTGTTTCTAAGAGCATTTTTATATGCCTCTACCGCTTTTTCGTATTCCTTTTTTTGCATATAAACATTTCCTAAATTGTGAAATGCTCGGTGCTTTTCATCTTTGGAAGAGGCTGCTTTTTGGGTTTGAAAAAAACGCTGACTCGCCTCTTCATATTGTTCTTCTTGGTAATGCGTATTCCCTAAATTAAATAGTGCTTTTGACTCTTCAGGGGCTAATGAAAGTGCTTTTCGATATGCTTTTTCTGCATCTATAAAAGACTCTTCTTTTACTTTTGAGTTTCCTTCATAAATATGATTATTCACCTTTTTATCTTGCGCATTAACTGCAGATAAAAGACTTAAATAGAACCCTACTAACAGACTATATTTCATTGTTCTCATTAAAAAGATTCAATTTTTGGACCCATTTTGTTTTTGTTTCAAACAAAAATAGGTCGATTATAAGAAATAGTAAAGCAGCAATTAAAAAAGGCTGAAATCGATCTTTATAGCTAACAAACTTTTTGGCTTCAAATTCTTTTTTATCCATAGCCTTTAATTGTTCCGAAACAAAATCAAGTACTTCTTGGGTATCATTTCCATCTTGATAAACACCTCCTGTGGCAAGGGCTATAGATTCTAAAATTGATCCATTTCGTTTGGTAATAACAACCTCTCCCTCTTGATCTTTTTTGTAGGACTCAACAAGTCCATTACGCTTTATGGGAATAGGAGCACCTGCTTCTGTTCCTACTCCAAAAGTGAAAATTTTAATTCCTAAGGTGGCTGCTCTTTGAGCAGCATCCGTTGCCATTTCAGAATGATCTTCTCCATCTGATATTAAAAATATTACACGATTGGTTTGATCTTCATCATCAAAAAAAGTACCCGCTAAATCAATAGCACTATCTAGAGCCGTTCCTTGCGAGGACAACATTTCAGTATTAAGACCTTGCAAAAACATTTTTGCAGCACCATAATCTGTAGTTATTGGCAATTGGGGGATTGCCTGGGCTGCGTATGCAATAATTCCTATCCGATCACTTGCTAATTGATTTATTATGGCTGAAACTAAACGTTTTGACTTTTCAATTCGATTGGGCGCAACATCTTCAGCTAACATACTTTTAGATACATCTACAGCAAATACAATGTCAACACCTTCACGTTTTACAGTTTCTAATTGGGTTCCAATTTTTGGATTCATTAGACCCAATATGAGTAATGAAATGGCTAAACTCAACATCAATAATTTTAGTCCGGGTTTAAAATGGGATCGATGAGGACTAAGTTGAGCCAAAAGATCGGACTGAGCAAAGCGAGCTTGTGTATTTCGTTTCCATTGTCTAACACCAAAATACACAATCCATAACACGGGTAAAAGTGCTAAATAGTATATGTATTCGTAAGCATCTATTTGATACATGGTTATATAAAGCTTTTAAAAAGAGTGTTTCGCATTATCCATTCTGTTAAAAGTAAAGCTAGGGCAAGAAGCACAAGAATACGGTATTTTTCTTCATAATTGTAGTATTTAAACTCTTCAACTTCTGTTTTTTCTAACTTATTAATTTCAGCATAAATTTCCTCTAGTTTTCTATTGTCCGTTGCCCTAAAATAAATTCCGCCTGTAGCATTTGCTATTTCTTTTAACAAGGCTTCATCTATTTCAACCTTGGTTAATCCGTATTGGAAATTTCCATTTGGCAAAATAGCTATTGGAGCCCTTGCAGTTCCATTACTCCCTAATCCTATAGTATAGGTTTTTATACCAAATTCAACTGCCAGTTCTGTAGCAATTTTAGGATCAATAAAACCTGAATTATTAACTCCATCTGTTAAAAGTATAATTACTTTACTTTTGGCTCTACTATCTTTCAATCTATTCACAGCTGTTGCTAGTCCCATCCCAATAGCTGTTCCGTCTTCAATAATTCCTTGATAATCAATTTCGTTTAATGCTGCTTTAACAATGGATTTATCACTTGTTATGGGTGTTTTGGTATAACTTTCTCCCGCATAGACTACCAATCCAATCCGATCAGATAGACGATCATCTATAAATGAAGCAGCAACCTGTTTTAATGCTGATAAACGGTCAGGTTTTAAATCTTGTGCCAACATGCTTGAAGACACATCTATAGCCATTACAATATCAATTCCCTTGTTCGTTTTCGTTCGAGTAGACACATCCACTGTTTGTGGACGGGCTATGGCGAGTATAATTAGTCCCATGGCTATAAGTCGCATTGAAAATAAAAAAGGAACTAGGCGAGCTAAAAAATTTGATTTTCTTTCAAAACCTATCAGGCCTGGCATTTTTAATGTTGCTTGGCTCTTTTTCCATGTTAATAGATGCCATGCTAAAGCTACTGGTATTACTGTGAGCAACCAGAGATAGTTATGATTAGCAAAGTAAATACCTTCAAGCATGCTTATAATTCTTTAATCAATTCAATACTATTGACAATGCGTTGTTCTATTTGAGGCGCATATCGGTCTTCTTTATCATACATCATAGTAACTACGATTGTACCTTGATCAAATGCAATTAAAAGAGCATTAAAAGTACATCGAACCAAATTGTCTTCACCATTTTTTGGATAATCTAAAGTCCCAAAGATTTTAGCAACGGGAAGTCCTGAAGCCAAGGTCATTTCCTCTGTTTTTATAAAAATATTAACAGCTCCCTGCGATTCAAATTTTGAAATTATACTATTGACTAATTCTTGTCCTTTTTCTAAATCTGCTTGTTGAGGATCTGCTTCATTTTTTTGAGCATTTGTATTCGTTGACTTTGGGAAATCAAATTGAAGATCAATATAGAAAGGACTTTTAAAACTTCCCAATCGGAAATCTTGAATGGTCGGTTGGGTTTCTTGAACACGTTCTAATACATCAGGCGTTTCAATTAACAATGGAGGTGTTCCATATTGACTTTTAACCCATTCTCCGCTAATTAAGACTTTAGTAGGATAGCGCAGTAAGGTATCTCTAACCGGATAAAAACCGTAAAGAAGCATAGAGACTACAAGGGTTAAAACGGCAGCTATACCAATTCCTGACACACCCCATATCCACTGTTCTTTTCTGCGTTTTTTTGCCAAATATTCTTGGTATGCTGCTTTTGCTTTTAATTCTTCTTCTGTTGGCTCTGGAAGAGCTTCTTTAGTTTCAATAACTACATATTCCATTGTTTTACGGTCTGCTAGTGCAGTGCCGAATTCAGGAGTTGATTTAGCAAATTTGACTAAATCTGCATTTTGTAACACCTCGCGTAACCGTTTTAATGTAGTGTGTTCCAAATCTAAAGTTCCTGCATCTTTACGCATTTCTAGTTTAACTAATAATTCTTCAGAAGTGCTTTCAAGTGCATCTATTTTAGCCTCTTCTTCAAGATATCTTCGAATGACATCGGTCAATCTTGAGTAATAGATCTTGTATTCTTCTTGAACGGAAGGGGTTTCTCTTTCTAATGCTTTAAGTTCGGCTAATGCACGATCAAATGGAGGGCGCTCTTGTTCGCGTAATTCTTTTCTTCTTTTTTGAAAGAAATATCCGTATAAAATACCCCCAAGAATAGATACTATAAGAAGTCCCCAGAGAAATTGAGTTATTAAAGTGTCATAATTTTTAGCTACTTCTTCTAATGGCTTAATATCGTAAAGTTTTTGTTGTGTTGTATCCACTACAATTGTATTCACACGAATGGGTATAATATCTGCAATCTTAGAAAATCCATTCACCAAAACTTGTTGTTGTGGTATAAAATAATTGCCCGAATCAAATTGAATTAAAGCATATTTTTTGGTGTAGAGATAATGGGTTTGTGTCCGGAGGGTATCAACAATACTTTCTTCTAATAACTCAAAGGGGGCAAACAAGGGTTGCTCAGAAAATACAACTTGAGCAGAACTATCAGCTTTAATTTGAAGTGTATAATTAAGTTGTTCTCCAATTTTTATGGTTGTGGTATCTACAGTTACAGTTAGTATCCCATCTGTTTGACTAGACAACGTTGAAAAAGCAAAAAATAAGACCAAAAAAATAAAATACTTTTTCATTTACAGCCTTGCTTTAAAATATCCTAATAGCTTTTTAACATAACTTTCTTGAACACTACAGCTTAATTGACCTGCTCCGTTTTTTCGAAATCCTTCTTCAAATTGGTTAACGTGTTTTGCATAATTAAGAGCATAGTTTCTACGCATTGATTTAGAAAAAGTATTAATCCATCGTAGTTTACCTGTTTCGGCATCGCGCATAGGAACAATTCCTAAATTGGGTAAAGCCGCTTCAATTGGATCATAAATTCGTATTCCCGTCAAATCGTGCTTTTTTGATACAATGCGCAATGTTTTTTCATAATCCGAATCTCGAAAGTCAGACATTAAAAATACTATTGCCTTTTTCTTTAACACCCCTGATAAAAACTCTAAGGCAATTGAAATATTAGTTTTTTTACTTAAAGGTTCAAATTCAAGTAATTCACGAATTATTCTCAAAATGTGTGACCTCCCTTTTTTTGGAGGAATAAATAGTTCTACTTGATCTGAAAACAAAAGCAATCCTACTTTATCGTTATTTTGAAGAGCCGAAAAAGCTAATGTAGCTGCAATTTCGGTTAAATAATCACGCTTAAATTGGGTTTGAGTTCCAAAGGCTTCAGAGCCGCTAACATCAACTAATAACATTAATGTTAATTCTCGTTCTTCTTCAAATACTTTGACAAACGGTTCATTATAACGCGCTGTTACATTCCAATCAATAGATCGAACATCATCACCATATTGGTATTGCCGAACTTCACTAAAAGTCATACCCCTTCCTTTAAAAGTAGAATGGTATTCTCCACCAAAAACGTTATCGCTCAGTCGACGAGTTTTGATTTCTATTTTACGTACTTTTTTAAGCAGCGCTTTTGTATCCATTGCGTCCTGTAGAGGTTTACTTAAAAATGAAGTTGTTTAGGGCACTTCTACTTCATTAATAATTTGACTAATCAAATCTTCAGAGGTAATATTTTCAGCTTCTGCTTCATAAGTCAAACCAATTCTATGACGGAGTACGTCATAAATAACGGCACGAACATCCTCAGGAATTACATATCCCCTGTGTTTTAAGAATGCATGGCATTTAGCGGCAGTAGCTAAGTTGATACTCCCCCTTGGAGATGCTCCAAAACGTATTAAGGGTTTAATAGAATCGAGCTTGTAATTTTCGGGATATCTAGTGGCAAAAACCAAATTAAGTATATAGTTTTCAATTTTTTCATCCATATAAACCTCTCTAACGGTTTCTTGAGCAGTTAGAATTTGTTTCACACTTACAACCGGTTTGATTTGCTGAGATTGACGGTTTAAATTATTCCGAACAATGAGTTGCTCTTCGTCTAATTTAGGGTAATCTATTACCGCTTTTAACATAAAACGGTCAACTTGAGCTTCTGGTAAGGGATAGGTTCCTTCTTGTTCAACCGGGTTTTGAGTTGCCATTACTAAAAAAGGAACGTCCAATTGAAATGTTTTATCGCCAATAGTTACTTGCCTTTCTTGCATGGCCTCTAATAGTGCGGATTGAACTTTAGCAGGTGCTCTATTTATCTCATCCGCAAGAACAAAATTTGCAAAAACAGGACCTTTTTTGATTGAAAAGTCATTTTCCTTTATGTTGTATATCATTGTTCCCACTACATCTGCAGGGAGTAAATCTGGGGTAAATTGAATCCGACTAAAACTTCCTTTTACTGCTTGACTAAGACTGTTAATGGCAAGTGTTTTGGCTAAGCCAGGCACCCCCTCTAAAAGAATGTGTCCTCTTCCTAATAATCCAATGAGCAAACTTTCTAACATATGCTTTTGACCAATGATAACCTTATTCATTTCGAGGGTTAATAGGTCTACAAACGCACTTTCCTTTTCAATTTTTTGATTAATTGCTTTGATATCAATCGTAGTAGATGTCGTATTCATAGATTTTTTTCTTTTTTTACGGATTGCAAATTTGAAGAATTAAAGCCCGTATCCTTGTTAACATTTGGTTAAAAATTAGAGGGATTCCCTTGGTAAAAGCCTTTAATTGTTCCTATTTTTAGGATGAAAATAATGTATTTTATTTATTTACACCCAAGTTATAACATTAATTCAAAAGGGTAAAATTGTTTCTAAAATGCAACAAAAATTTAAACTCTTCATCATCGTACACTTACATAAATTATTCACATGATAGACAAAATTGTTTTAATCACAGGAGCCAGCAGTGGGATTGGCTGGGCTACAGCAGAAGCCTTTTCAAAACAGGGTGCCAAAGTGATTCTTTGTGGTCGTAGAGAGCATAAACTTAAAGAACTTGCTCAAATACTTCCGTCAACAAGTTATATTTTAAACTTTGATGTTAGGGATAAAAAGGCAGTTTTTTCTGCTATTGAAAGTTTACCAAAATCTTGGAAAAAAATTTCAATTTTAATTAATAATGCTGGAAATGCACATGGTCTTGATCCTGTTCAAACAGCCAGTTTAGAGGACTGGGAAGCTATGATAGATAGTAATGTAAAAGGACTATTGTATGTTACTAAAGCCGTTTTACCCGTAATGATAGAGGCTCAAAAAGGGCATATCATTAATTTAGGCTCCATAGCTGGAAAAGAAGTCTACCCCAATGGAAGCGTATATTGTAGTAGTAAATATGCTGTAGATGCCTTTTCGCAAGGCCTTAGAATAGATTTAAATACTTTCGGAATACGAGTGGGTTGTATTCACCCTGGAATGGTTGAGACAGAATTTTCTAATGTCCGTTTTAAAGGAAATGTTGAACGAGCCCAAAAAGTGTATCAAGGAGTTAAACCCTTAACTGCAGAAGATATTGCAAATGCAATTTTATATATGGCGCTAGCACCCGAACATATTAATGTTGCAGATATGCTTATTCTTCCTACTCAACAAGCAAATGCCTATATTTTAAACCGTAAAAATTAGCATTATAGCTCCTTTTTATGAAATTTTATTAGTGGCTCATTTCTAAACCTAAAACATTTCAATTATCAATTAAAATAATCCTATCGCTTGATATTACAAGAAAATATTGCTATAACTAGAGTTTTCAATGACTGGCAATTAGAATCTATAGTGTTTGGGTTCGTTTATACTGTTAGAATAAAGTATTTCATTTTAAACTGAATATTTTGGAACGTTTTTAAAATTTAACTCTCCTTTTTCAGTCCATTTTTCAATAAAAGAGATTGGTTAAGGGAAGAATAGTTTTTTACTAACTTTATAAAAACTACAAATGAAAATTAAAACCCTCTTCTTATTAATTTCAATACTCCTACTATCGTGTTCCAAAACTTCACTAAATGAAGAAGAAAATATAGTTATTGATACCTCAGAGAATATTGATAACCCCAAATTGAATACCTCATCAACTACTCAAAAAGTGCCTTGTGAAAATGGATTTGCAGGACTATATCCTTGCAAAGGATTTGATTTGATAGCACAACTCACTTTAGCAGAATTGGAGAGTGAATCTGCCAATGACAATTGGGGATGGACTGATCCAGAAACAGGAAAGGAATATGTTTTGTCTGGCCTTAATAATGGAACTGCATTTGTAGATATATCTGATCCTGAGAATCCTCTTTACTTGGGGAAGCTTCTCACCACATCAGAGCCAAGTATTTGGCGTGATATTAAAATATTTAAAAATCATGCTTTTGTAGTAAGTGAAGCCGCTCAACATGGCTTACAGGTTTTTGATTTAACTCGTTTACGCAATCAAACATCACCTCAGAACTTTTCTGCAGATAGTACCCTAACCGATTTTGGAAGTGCCCATAATATTGCCATAAATGAGGCCACAGGTTTTGCCTATGTTATCGGATCTCAACTTTACAATGGAGGGCCTGTATTTATTAATATTAACGATCCTAAAGATCCTAAAATTGTAGGGGGATATGGAGCGTCTTCTTACACACATGATGCACAAATAATTTTGTATAGTGGCCCAGATATAGACTATAAGGACAAAGAAATTTTGTTTGGAAGTAACAGTGACGGCGGAGAAAACAATCAAGTAATAATTGTTGATGTAACCGATAAAGAAAACCCTAAATTAATTAATAGTTTTACCTATTCTAATGGAGGATATACTCATCAAGGAATACTCTCAGAAAATCAACAGTACTTTTTTTTAGGAGATGAATTAGATGAAATTCGGTTTGGTGTAAGCACCCACACCCGTGTTTTTGACCTCACCGATTTGGATAATCCACAACTCCACTTTAATTATTTCGCTGATGTTCAGGCAATAGACCATAACGGCTATACCCATAAAAATAAATTTTATTTAGCAAGTTATTCTGCAGGAATGCGTGTTATTGACATTAGTAAAATTGAGGATAAAGAAATGGCTGAAATTGGTTTTTTTGACACTTTTAAAGAACACAACAATCCCACATTTGATGGGGTTTGGAATATATATCCCTATTTTGAAAGTGGTATCATTGCTTTAAATGATATAAATTCTGGTTTATTTTTAGTTAAAGCTTCTGAATAGTATGCAAAGGTGTGTGTGTGTTTTATTTCTTTTGACCACCTTTTGTACACCTACTTTTGATACAGATTGGACCTTCTTGCCGCCCGTGCAAGGACAATGGAAAACAGTAATTACATTTGGAGGAACAAATGAAGATTTTGCGCATGGTGTGATATCTACATCAGATGGAGGGTTTGCAATTGTGGGAAATACAGAAAGTACAGACGGTGACTTTAGTCAAAAAACCCGTTTAGGAAGTGATCTTTTTCTTATAAAATTTGATGTAAATGCGAAGCAAGAATGGATAAAAACTTATGGCGGTACTGATGATGATCGTGGCTATCGAGGGATTGAGTTGTCGGATGGTGGTTTTGCCCTTATAGGATATAGTAAAAGTAATGATGGTGATGTTTCCAATAATGAAGGTCAACATGATAATTGGTTAATTAGGACCAACTCTAAAGGTGAGATTTTATGGGAAAAAAGTTTCGGGTTTTTAGGACATGATCATGCCTATTCTATCCTAGCCACTTCTGATGGCGGATTATTTTTTAATGGTTTTTTAGATGTTACCGCTTCAAACGGTGCAGGTCAAGATGGAAAATCAAGTAGGCTAAATCAAAAGCATGGAGTAGGAGAATTTTGGTGCCATAAAGTTGATTCTCAAGGAACACTAGAATGGCGTCGCTATTTTGGAGGAACCAACAATGATCGATCCCATGACGCCATTGAAACTTCACAGGGAGATTTCGTTTTAGTTGGAACTAGTGAAAGTCAAGATGTAGACATTTCATCCCCAAAGGGTAGCTATGACTTTTGGGTGGTTAAATTGAATTCAAAAGGAAAGCTTTTATGGGAAAAGTCAATTGGTGGAAGCCTTTATGATAGTGCGGAAGCTATTGCCGAAAATATTGAAGGAGACTATGTGATTGTAGGTCAATCATACAGTAATGACGGTGATGTTCAAAAGCCTTTAGGTTCATCAGATATCCTAATTGCTACTCTTTCCAAAGAAGGAAACTTAAAATCAATTCGATCTTTGGGCTCACTAGGCTTTGAAACTGCTTTAGATCTAGATATTCGTCCTGATGGAACAATGTTAATAATTGGCCATCAAACTTCTCAAAATTTGATCAATAATCAAATTCCACTACAAAATGATGCGGTGCTCTTTTATACTCTACCCAATGGATCAGAAATAAACCGCTATACTCTCTCAGGCTCCGGTGTAGACATTGCATATCAACTTGCGCTTCGTGAAGATGGTAGCACACTAGTGGTGGGGTCTACAACTAGTAGCAATGGAGATTTTAAAATCAACCAAGGAGGTACTGATGGATTTGTTGCAATATGGCATTAGAACTGCTAATTTCTCTATAGTGTAAAACAATAGTAAAACCGATTAAATCGATTAAAAGTCGCTATATTTGCGCATTATTTAGACCCATTCTTTATTATTATGATAAAGGTTGCTACATCTGCGAAAGAAAAAGTTTCTGTTTTAATGCGCGAAGAAGGCTTCGATCCTATTAAAGATTACATCCGTGTGGGTGTTAAAAGTGGTGGATGTTCTGGATTATCCTATGATTTAAAGTTTGATAAAAATTTACAAACAGAAGATAGGCTTTTCGAAGACAATGAAATTAAAATTTTAGTGGATAAAAAAAGCTTATTGTATTTAGTGGGCACAACATTGGAATATTCAGGAGGACTTAACGGCAAAGGATTTGTGTTTAAAAACCCTAATGCACAGCGCACCTGCGGATGTGGTGAAAGTTTTTCACTTTAAAAAACTAAGCATGGCATATACAGAAGAAGAACTTAAAAAGGAATTAGAAACCAAGGAATATGAATATGGTTTCTATACCGATATCGATTCTGATACATTCCCTAATGGTTTAAATGAAGAGATAATCCGAAAAATTTCTGAAAAGAAAGGAGAGCCCGAGTGGATGACAGAGTGGCGACTGAAGGCCTATGCATCTTGGTGTAAAATGATAGAACCTGAATGGGCCAATGTTACTTATAAGAAACCTGATTTACAAGCTATATCTTATTACTCAGCTCCTAAAACTAAACCAAAATACAACAGTTTAGATGAGGTAGACCCTGAATTGCTTAAAACATTTGAAAAATTAGGTATTTCCTTAGATGAGCAAAAGAAATTAAGTGGAGTGGCTGTGGATATTGTAATGGATTCCGTTTCTGTAGCTACCACTTTTAAAGAAACACTTGCTGAAAAGGGAATTATATTTTGCTCCATTACTGAAGCCATAAAAGAACATCCTGAATTGGTAAAAAAATATTTAGGGACAGTAGTTCCTCCAAGAGATAATTATTATGCCGGATTAAATAGTGCTGTTTTTACTGATGGCTCTTTTTGCTACATCCCAAAAGGTGTTCGTTGCCCAATGGAATTATCTACCTATTTCAGAATTAATCAAGCAGGAACAGGACAGTTTGAAAGAACATTGGTAATTGCTGATAAAGGAAGTTATGTTAGTTATTTAGAGGGTTGTACCGCTCCATCGCGAGATGAAAATCAATTACATGCTGCGGTAGTGGAATTAATTGCACTTGATGATGCTGAAATTAAATATTCAACGGTTCAAAACTGGTTCCCTGGAGATAAAGAAGGAAAAGGAGGTGTATTTAATTTTGTGACTAAACGTGGAATTTGTCATAATAGAGCTAAAATTTCATGGACCCAAGTAGAAACTGGGTCAGCCGTTACCTGGAAATACCCCTCTTGTATTCTCAAAGGGGACGATTCCATTGGTGAATTTTACTCTATTGCCGTCACAAATAATTATCAGCAAGCAGACACAGGAACCAAAATGATTCACCTTGGCAAAAATACCAGAAGCACAATTATTTCTAAAGGTATTTCGGCAGGAAAGTCTCAAAATAGCTATCGTGGTCTTGTCCAAGTTGGTTCAAGAGCACTTAATGCAAGAAACTTTTCACAATGCGATTCACTTTTAATGGGTAATGCCTGTGGTGCTCATACCTTCCCCTATATAGAGGCAAAAAATAATAGTGCTCAAATAGAACACGAAGCCACTACCAGTAAAATTGGAGAAGATCAAATTTTTTACTGTAACCAACGTGGGATTGACACCGAAAAAGCCATTGCTTTAATAGTTAATGGTTTTAGTAAAGAAGTACTCAATAAGCTTCCAATGGAATTTGCTGTAGAAGCCCAAAAACTATTAGAAATTTCCCTTGAAGGATCAGTGGGATAAACAAAAAAATAATGCTTACAATTGAAAATTTACATGCCACTGTAGAAGGCAAAGAAATTTTAAAAGGAATTGACCTAGATGTTAAAGCTGGAGAAGTGCATGCAATAATGGGACCCAATGGTTCTGGAAAAAGCACTTTATCTTCTGTCATTTCAGGAAATGAAGACTATCAGATTACCAAAGGAAGCTTAGTTTTCAAAGGAAACGATCTTGTTGAATTAGATGCTGAAGAAAGAGCTCATCTAGGGGTCTTCTTGTCATTTCAATACCCGGTTGAAATTCCTGGGGTAACGGTTACTAATTTCATTAAAACTGCCATTAATGCAAATCGAAAAGCCAAAGGTTTAGACGATATGCCCGCAAGTGAATTGTTAAAGAAAATTCGTGAAAAAGCACAATTATTAGAAATTGATTCAAAATTTTTGTCACGATCTTTAAATGAAGGTTTTTCTGGTGGAGAAAAAAAACGAAACGAAATTTTTCAAATGGCAATGCTCGAACCCGCATTAGCTATTCTAGATGAAACTGATTCTGGTCTTGATATAGACGCTTTAAAAATTGTTGCCAATGGTGTGAATAAGTTAAAAAGTAAAGAAAATGCAGTAATTATTATTACCCATTACCAAAGATTGTTAGACTATATAGTGCCTGATTTTGTACATGTTCTTTTCGACGGAAAAATTGTTAAATCAGGAACAAAAGAACTGGCTCATGAACTTGAGGCTAAGGGATATGATTGGATCAAAGAATTGGCATAATGATGGAATTTAAGGAAAAGTTACTTTCTTCTTATTTGGCTTTTGAAGATGGACTTGATCTGTCAGACTCCGTTCATCAAACTCGTGCCAAAGCGTTGAAAATTTTTGAACAAAAAGGGTTTCCTACAAAAAGAGAAGAAGCTTGGAAGTATACCTCTCTTGATGCCCTTCTGCAATTAGATTACTCCCTATTCCCAAAAGCAGAGTCTAGCATTGACCTCAATGCGGTAAAAAAATATTTCTTGTACGATACAGACACCTATAAAGTAATTTTCATTGATGGTGTATACAGTCCTTTTTTATCAAATACTACACATGATGGATTAGATGTGTGTTTAATGTCTGCCGCATTAACAAAACCAAAGTATCGTAAACTAATAGATTCTTATTTTAACAAAATAGCTTCTGAAAAAGATAGTCTTACAGCTCTCAATACTTCTTATGCAAAAGAAGGGGCTTATATCTATATTCCTAAAAGTACTGTAGCGGAAAAACCTATTGAAATAATACATTTTTCATCAGGCATTGAAAGTGCACTTTGGTTACAGCCTAGAAATCTTATTGTTATAGATAAAAATGCTCAAGTTCAAATAATCGAAAAACATCAAAGTTTAAAAGAACACCCTGTAGTTACCAATAGTGTGACTGAAATTTATGTTCATCAAGATGCATTTGTTGACTATTACAAATTACAAAACGATCTACACTCTGCTTCATTGATTGATAACACTTATATTGTTCAAGAAAAAAACAGCCACGCTAGTGTTCATACCTTTTCTTTAGGTGGAAAATTAATTCGTAATAATCTTCAATTTTTTCATAAAGGAGAACACATTCGCTCAACACTCAAAGGATTGACTATTTTACATGGTCATCAACATGTAGATCACTCAACTTTAGTTCAGCATGCACAGCCCAATTGTGAAAGCTATCAAGATTATAAAGGAATTTTTGCAGCACAATCAGAAGGTGTGTTTAACGGTCAGATAAAAGTGGATAAAATTGCCCAAAAAACAAATGCTTTTCAGCAAAACAACAATTTGTTACTTGATGATAAAGCTACAGTGAATACAAAACCTCAGCTTGAAATTTTTGCTGATGATGTTAAATGTTCACATGGTTGTACAATTGGTCAGTTAGATGAAGAAGCTTTATTTTATTTACGCTCAAGAGGAATTCCTAGAAAAGAAGCAAAGGCTTTATTGACTTATGCCTTTGCTAATAATGTTTTAGAAAGCGTTCAACTCCCCTCACTTAAAAAAAGGATCAATACTTTTATTGCTAATAAATTAGGAGTTAACCTTGGTTTTGACTTATAAATGTTTGATGTAAATCATATTCGGCAAGATTTTCCAATTTTATCTCGAAAGGTAAAAGGATTCCCCTTGGTTTATTTTGATAATGCCGCTACATCTCAAACTCCAAAACAAGTTATTGATGTAATTACTGATTATTATAGCAGATACAATGCCAATATTCATCGTGGCGTTCACGCCTTAAGTCAAGAAGCTACTGAGGCTTATGAAAATTCTAGACACTATATTCAAAACCATTTTAATGCTCTCCATCCCCATGAAATTATATTTACTTCAGGCACAACACATAGTATTAATATAGTTGCTTCTGGTTATGCAAGTTTATTAAAGCCTGAAGATGAACTTTTAGTTTCTGCAATGGAGCATCATTCCAATATAGTACCTTGGCAAATGCTATGTGAAAAAACAGGTGCAATACTCAAAGTAATTCCAATGACATCTTTAGGTACTTTGGATATAGAGGCCTTCGGTACTCTTTTGACCTCTAAAACACGTTTGGTCTTTGTAAACCATGTATCAAATGCATTGGGTACAATAAATCCTATTAAAACCATAATAGATCAAGCACATCAGGTAGGTGCTCATGTCCTTATAGATGGAGCACAAGCAAGTCCGCACATCAAGGCAGATGTACAAGCTTTAGATGTAGATTATTATGTAACATCTGCCCATAAACTTTGTGGACCTACAGGTGTAGGAATGCTCTATGGAAAAGAAGCATTGTTATTAAAATTACCCCCTTATCAAGGTGGCGGAGAAATGATTGAGGAAGTAACGTTTGAAAAAACCACCTACGCCTCACTTCCACATAAGTTTGAAGCAGGGACACCTCATATTTGTGGAGGTATTGCTTTTGGAGCTGCATTAAAGTATCTAAACAAAATTGGTTTTGAAACCATTGCCGCTTATGAAAACGATCTGCTCAACTACGCCACAGCTGCATTGCTTGCCATAGAGGGATTAAAAATATATGGACAAGCAGACCATAAAACAGCTGTTATTTCTTTTAATTTAGAAGGAATTCATCCCTATGATGTGGGTAGTATTTTAGATCAATTAGGCATTGCTGTTCGTACAGGACATCATTGTGCACAACCCATTATGGATTATTTTAAAATTCCTGGCACCGTAAGAGCTTCCTTTTCATTTTACAACACAAAAGAAGAGATTGATCGTTTAGTTGCAGGTGTTCGAAAGGCTCAAGCCATGTTGCAATAATTTAATACATTTAGATGTGAATTCAATTGAAGCAAAACAAGACGAAATAGTAGCTGATTTTTCATTTTTTGAAGATTGGACACAACGCTATGAATACCTAATAGAATTGGGAAAATCGCTTCCACTTATTGCAACTGAATACAAAACTGAAGATAATATTATAAAAGGGTGTCAAAGTAAAGTTTGGGTTCATGCAGAATTAGATCAAGATCGTTTGGTATTTACTGCAGATAGTGATGCTATCTTAACCAAAGGAATTATTGCTTTACTTATTCGTGTGTTTTCAGGGGAAAATCCGAATAACATTATTGAAGCCAACACTACTTTTATTGATAAAATTGGACTAAAGGAACATTTATCGCCAACACGCGCAAATGGACTTGTTTCTATGATAAAACAAATGAAACTATATGCAATTGCATTTCAAACTCAACTCAAACCTTAAATAATGGCTGAATCGATAGATACACATACATTAGGAGAAAAAATTGTTTCAATATTAAAAACCATATTTGATCCTGAAATTCCAGTAGATATTTACGAACTAGGATTAATATATGATGTATTTGTTAACGAAGACATGGAAGTCAAAATTCTAATGACACTTACCACCCCCAATTGCCCTGTTGCAGAAACACTGCCTATGGAAGTTGAGGAAAAGGTGAAATCAATTGATGAGGTGAAAAGTGTAGAAGTAGAAATTACCTTTGATCCTCCATGGACTCAAGATTTGATGAGTGAAGAAGCTAAATTAGAATTGGGAATGTTATAAAAATGGAAGAGCCCATTCATAACAAAGTGGCTAAAAGCCCATTAATTACTATTGACTTAGAGGATCTTAAACCCAAAGGAATTCGAACCTTTTTAGATATTTCTCAGTGGTTAGAAGCGGGAGTGATTGTGCGAGAAAAACAATTTCGCCAAACTTTAAAGGAAGTCAAATGGAATTCATATTCCGGGCAGTTCATTGCCTTGGGTTGTTCTACAGATGCCTTAATTCCAGCTTGGGCATCTTTATTAATTACTACCTATTTACAGCCTATTGCAAAGGAAATTGTATTGGGTTCACTTCATGATTTAGAACGGTATTTATTCCAAAAAGAATTAGCTGTACTACCTCTAGAAAACTTTATAGATAAACCTATTATCATTAAAGGCTGTTCAGACCCTACTATTCCTCAAGATGCATATATTCAGCTCATTCAAAGGCTTCAACCCGTTGTAAAAAGTCTTTTTTATGGCGAAGCCTGTTCTTCTGTACCTTTGATGAAGGCAAAAAAACAAGGTGAATAATTCAACTCATTCTGTTCTAATAATAAGCTACTACTGGCCCCCAGCAGGAGGTTCTGGAGTACAACGTTGGATGTATTTTGCTAAACATTTAAAACAACTTGGGTGGAATCCTCATATTATTACTGTGATTCCTGAAAAAGCTTCCTATGCTGTTTTAGATTATAGTTTAGAAAATGAAGTAGTCAATATTCCTGTAAGTCGAACTCAAACCTCTGAACCTTTGCAGTGGTACTCACTATTTACAACGGCTTCCAAACGAAAAGGAATTCCTCAAGGAGAGGTCAATACCAATGGACTTCTTAAAAAGTTTGCTGCATTTATTCGTGGGAATTTTTTTATACCCGATGCTCGAAAAGGGTGGAGGCATTTTGCTCTTGACCAAGCAAAAAAAATCTTTAAAGAAAATTCATTTTCTCATGTTATTACTACCGGGCCTCCCCACTCTGCCCATTGGATTGGAAATCAATTAAAAAAAGAATTTTCTATACAGTGGATTGCTGATTTTCGAGACCCTTGGACAACTGTATTTTATAATTCAAATATGTATAGAATGTCGTGGGCAAAAGAAAAAGACTTGGAAGAGGAGGCCTCAATTCTTCTAAATGCAGATCGTATTTTAACCACAGTGGGTGGTGCCTTTCATGAAGAGTTAAAATCAAAAGCTCCTAAGCAAAACTTTTATGCGATCCCCAATGGTTATGATTCGGATTTGTTTCGTAATATTCCCAAAACTTCCCTTACCGATTTCCATATTGTATACACCGGTCTACTTACTGAAAATCAAGCCTATACAAGTTTAGTAAAAGCCTTAAAAAAGTTTCAGAATTTGTATAGAATACAACTATCACTTGCAGGACAAATAGCACATAAAACAATAGAATACTTCCGTACTGAACTCCCGAAAATTCGCATTATATACCATGGCTATTTACCGCATCATAAAGCCGTAGCTTTGATGAAGAGTGGCGACTTGTTACTGAATTTTATTTTTAAGGGAGCGGATAAAACGATGATCTCAGGTAAATTATTGGAGTATATAGCTACGGGAGTTCCCATTTTATCTATTGGAGAACCTGAAAGTGAAGTTGCCCATTTTTTACAAAAAGGCACGGCAGCTTTAATGGCAAAACCCAATCAAAATAAGATCATTGAAGAATGTATCCATAAGGCTATCCTTCAGAGAGGAAAATGGGTCAATCATTTTCCTGAATTGGAAGAATGGAGCAGAAAAGCACTAACAAAAAAACTAATTCAAATTTTAGAATCGTCTTATTAGTCTTTTTTGCCAATCAAAGAAGAAAGTAAAAGCCCTTGTCCTAAACCTAAAAATAGGTACCCAACAAAAGCCGATGTGTTACTCCGTAAAAAAAACCAACTCCCATTCCCAGCATTAATCCTGAACCTATTAAAATAGTATTTCGTTCCATTTACAATATTTGCATTAAAGGTTAAAAAAAGTGAATAATTACGAACTGTATAACTGATGCTCTTCTAGGTATTGAAAACTTAGGGATGGCATCAAATGGCGAATAGGTTTTTTTTGTAGAATTAACTTTCGAATGGTTTCCGAAGCATAGTCGAGCATAGGTGCTTGAATTATTTTTATCTTATGATGATCTAAAAATTGATCTGGCAGTGTTTGAGAATGTTTTCTTGGATACACATAAAGTTCAACTTGATTCAAAATCTTTTCATATTCTTTCCAATAGTGGAATGTAACTAAATTGTCAAATCCCATTAGAAGTACAAATTCTATATCCGGATAAGATTTTTTTAATTGCATAAGAGTATCGATAGTATAATTGGGTTTCGGAA
The DNA here is from genome assembly GCA_023257625.1 of Flavobacteriaceae bacterium. Classification (GTDB taxonomy): domain Bacteria; phylum Bacteroidota; class Bacteroidia; order Flavobacteriales; family Flavobacteriaceae; genus MS024-2A. The sequence goes on from JALRBW010000004.1 coordinate 90,087, forward strand.
GTGTAAACTCAACTTCACATACTTCAAGAAAAGGAATTGCTTTTACCGCTAATTGCACCATAGCCAAACGATGATGGTCTTCTAATAGAGAATCATTAACCTTGAAAGGATTTTGTGGACTTACAACAAACCATACTGCATCAATATCGGTTTGAGTTGAAAAATATTCCCCCAAAGCAAGATGTCCGTTGTGTATAGGATTAAACGTGCCAAAATAAAGACCTATTTTTTTCACGTTACAAAGGTAGTCAACCCTCAGGAATTAAGGAAGTGTAAAACTATTTGAACCAGTTCCTTTTTTGCTGTTTCTAAAGTGTCATTAACCAGTACATAATCAAATTGTTTGGCAAAAGAAAGTTCATTTTCAGCTTTAGCTAAACGTTCTTTTATTTTTTCCTCTGAATCTGTTCCTCTTAGACGTAGTCGACTTTCTAAAATTCCAATAGATGGGGGTTGAACAAATATGGCAAAGGTTTTTTCAGGAAATTGGCTTTTTATGGAAAGACCTCCTACAACATCTATATCAAACAATATGTGTTTCCCCTCTGACCACAACCGATCAATTTCAGACTTTAAGGTACCGTAATAAGTGTTCTCATAAACTTCTTCAAATTCTACAAAGGCATTCTGTAGGATTTTAGATTGAAAAGCTTCTGGAGATAGGAAATAATAATCAACTCCATTTTTTTCATGTCCACGAGGCGCTCTTGAAGTGGCTGAAATGGAAAATCCTAAGGGGTAATTTTGCTGAAGTAAATGATGTACTAAGGTTGTTTTCCCACTTCCTGAGGGTGCTGAAAAAACTATAAGTTTACCTTCTGTCACCTTTATAAAACATTTAAAAGCTGTTCCTTAACTTTTTCAAGTTCATCTTTCATTTGGACAACACACTTTTGTAATTCTGAGTGATTTGCTTTTGATCCGATGGTATTAATTTCTCTCCCAATTTCTTGTGTAATAAACCCAAGTTTTTTCCCATTTGGAAATTCGTTTTTTAAAACTTCCTGGAAATAGGTAAGATGGTTTTGAATTCTAACTTGTTCCTCTGTGATGTCTAACTTTTCAAAATAATAAATAAGCTCTTGTTCAAATCGATTAGAATCTACCTCTAGACTCAAATCAGCCAAAGAATTTGCTATTTTGGCTTTGACTTTTTCTTTTCTTTCTGGATCTAAAATATTTATTTTCAAAAGGAGTTGCTCAAGCAAATCTATTCGGTGTAAAAAATCTTGTTCCAATACCTCGCCTTCGTCTTTTCTAAAACCAATTAATGCTTCAAGGGTTTGGTCTAATGTCTCTAAAACCACTTTCTTTTCAGCTTCATTGAGTTCTTCCCGGGGTGTATTTAATGTGTCTGGAAGGCGAAGTGCCATAGCCATTCGTTCGCCTTCTGTTGCATCTCCTATGCCTTTAAGTTGTTTCATATAAGAAGAAACAACACCTCTATTTATTAATGTTGGTGCATTTTCTCCATTGTATTCTATATAAATATTTACATCTATTTTACCTCGTAAGAGTCTAAGTGTAACTTTTTTGCGTAATTCAGATTCTAATTCTCTTAAATGTGAAGGAATTCGCAAATTGATATCCGCTGTTTTACTATTAAGTGAGCGTATTTCTATGCGAATGTTTTTATCTTCCCATTGGACTTCGGATTTTCCGTAGCCTGTCATGGACAGGATCATAGGCGATTATTTAAAGTTCTCTGATTTTTATGTTACGGAACGCAATTACATCTCCATGATCTTGCAATCCGATTTTACCGGTTCTAAATTTTCCAAAATCTTTAAAAACCCTAGGATTATTAAACTTTGATCCGGCAACAAGGGCATCCCACTCTTCACCATATAATGGAAATTCAACAATTTTGGTCCCATTAAGTTCAATACTTCCTTTATTTACATCATAGTTAACAGTAATCAAAAAGTGATTCCAACTTCCTGCAGGTAGGCAGACTTCTTCAGAAGGTTGAACTAAATCATAGAGAGCTCCAGCTTGGTGAAAATTAGGATTTACTTTTGAATCAGGGTGCCTTTCGTTGTCAAGAACTTGAATTTCGGGTCCTGTTGCATAGGGTCTTCCATATTCGGGAAGCTCTTGTACACCCCAAAATATTCCACTATTACCACCTTCGGCTATATTCCATTCTAATGACAATTGAAAATTAGAAAAAACTTTATCTGTCACAATATCATGCCCATGATCTCCTTTATTAATTAAAGTGGGGTCTAAGATTAATTCACCTTCTCTAACTACCCATGCCATAGGTGAATCCGTCTTATTGTATCGATGCCAGCCTGTTAATGTTTCTCCATCAAACAGGGAAACCCAATTATCCTGTTCTTGATCAAAAGTTTTAAAAGGTGAACTATTTGTAAATAGAAGAAACGAAAACACAATTAAAATTGAATTTTTCATAGTAAGGACTAAAGATTAAGTATTTTTTTAAGGAATTCTTTGTCAATATCACCTCCTGCAAAATCATCAAATGTTTTTTGTGTAGCTTCTATAATATGATTTTGAATAAAGGGTGCACCTTCTCGTGCGCCTTGTTCTGGACTTTTTATACAACATTCCCATTCCATGACCGCCCACACATCACATCCATATTCGGTAAGTTTTGTGAAAATGGTTTTAAAATCTATTTGACCATCTCCTGGAGAACGATAGCGACCTGCTCGATCAATCCAATCTCCATAACCTCCAAAAGCTCCTTTTTTACCTGTCGGTTTAAATTCTGAATCTTTTACATGGAAGGATTTTATAAATCCATGATAATGATCAATGTATTCTAGATAATCTAATTGTTGAAGAACAAAGTGACTTGGATCATATAAAATATTAACCCTTTTATGATTATTTGTTGCTTCTAAAAAACGTTCAAAAGTAACCCCATCATGAAGGTCTTCTCCAGGGTGTATTTCGTAACAAACATCAACTCCGTTGTGATCAAAAACATCAAGTATAGGCTTCCATCTTTTAGCGAGTTCTTTAAATCCAAGTTCAACAAGACCTTGAGGGCGTTGTGGCCATGGATGCCATGTATGCCATAATAAGGCCCCTGAAAAAGTTGCGTGTGTGGTTAAACCTAATCGATTACTCGCTTTGGCTGCTTTTTTCATTACCTCTACAGCCCACTCTGTTCGTGCTTTTGGGTTATTTTTTAAAGCAGGTGGAGCAAAATTATCAAACATTAGGTCATATGCAGGATGTACAGCCACCAGTTGCCCTTGAAGGTGCGTTGATAATTCAGTAATTTCTAGTCCAAAGGAATTTATTTTACCTTTTAATTCATCGCAATAGGTTTGACTTTCAGCTGCTTTATCTAGATCAATAAGAAAGGTTTCCCAAGTGGGTATTTGAATTCCTTTATATCCTAAATCTGCGGCCCATTTACACATACCCTCAAGAGAATTAAAAGGCGCTTTTTTATCTACAAATTGAGCAAGAAAAATTCCTGGCCCTTTTACTGTTTTCATTGATTTATCATGGGTAGCCATACGTTTCCTTTTTTATGTGATTCAACAACTTTTTCAATAAAGAGCATGCCCCTAACCCCGTCATTCATAGTGGGATATTCACCATTAAACGAAGTTTCTCCACGAAGGGCTTTAGCTACCCCTTTATAAATATTCCCCATAGCATCAAAAATCCCTTCAGGATGCCCTCCAGGTAATTTAGTCCCATCAGCAGCAACTTTTGAAACATAGGCATTCCCGGGTTTAATTACTCGTCTAGGCTCATCATCTTTCAAGAAGTAAAGAAAATTAGGGTTTTCTTGTTCCCAGCGAAATCCTCCATTACGTCCATAAATTGCAACTGCTAGGTTGTTTTCTTCACCTGTTGCAATTTGACTGGCTCTTATGACCCCTTTTGCTTTATTTCCAAATCGAATTAGTACGGTTCCATCTATATCAAGTGGATTATCATCATAAAGTGTATTTAAATCTGAAAGCAATGAAGACACTTCCATTCCAGTTAAGTACTCTGCCATTTGAAAAGCGTGTGTTCCAATGTCTCCAATACATGAACTAATTCCTGCCTTGGTAGGGTCTAGTCGCCATACTTTCTTGCGCACTTCTTTATCATGAACTACCGGATTAATCCATCCTTGATAATATTGAATGTCAACTTTATGAATTTCACCCAAAGCACCCTCTGCAATGAGATGCTTCATATGTCGAACCATTGGATATCCTGTATAGGTATAGGTTACAGCAAATATGGCATTATTTTTCTTTTGTAAGGCTTCCAATTCTTTGGCTTCTGAAAATGAAGTTGTAAGTGGCTTTTCACAAATCACATTAAAACCATTTTCTAGTAATTTTTTAGCCATAGGATAGTGAAGGAAATTAGGTGTTAAAACAGAAACTACCTCAATTCGTTCATTAGCAGGTTTTTTAAGTTCTTCCTCAACTAAGGTGTCAAAATCAACATAAATTCGGTCTGTATTTACGCCTATTTGTTTCGCAAATTTGATGTTTTCATCATAGTTAGGATTAAAAACACCTCCTACAATTTCATAACGGTCGTACATATTAGAGGCAACTCGGTGTAATACTCCAATGAGCGAGTCTCCACCGCCACCCAATACACCTAATCTGATTTTACTCATAATGGTTTAATTTTAATGGTTTCGTTTTTAAAAAGAATTAAAAATAAGATTAATACTACAAAAGAAAAAATTGCTGGTTGAATCCAAATTACTTGCCAAAAATGTCCATTTTCAAGCACAAATTGATCAGTTAACCAACCTGCAAACCTAAAGCCTATAAGCATTCCTAGCCCATAAGTAGCTAATGTAATTAACCCTTGAGCTGAACTTTTATATTTTTCACCAGCTTTAAAATCGGTATAAATTTGCCCGGAAACAAAGAAAAAATCATAACATATACCGTGAAGTATAATCCCAAAAATCAACATCCAAGTAAGTTCTCCTGTATTTCCAAAAGCAAATAAAGTGTAGCGTATAGTCCATGCTAATATCCCCACTATAAGAGCCTTCTTAACACCATATCTTTTTAGAAATAAGGGCAATAGTAAAAGAAAAAGTACTTCTGAAATTTGGCCCATAATCATTTTTGACGCCGCAGCTTGCATACCAATTTCATTTAGAAATTGATTAGCGTGTTGATAGTAAAAAGCTAGTGGAATGCAAATTAAAATAGAAGCAAGAAAAAAATACAAATAGCTTCGGTCTTTTAAGAGTTCTAGAGCATCTAAGCCTAAAATTTCTTTAAAAGAACTTTTTTTACTACCAGCAGCTTTTGGAGGTGTATTCGGAAGGGTAAAACTATAAAACCCCAAAAAAAGCGAGGCACCAGAGGCCATGTAAAAGGTATACTTAAGAACTTTCTCCCCTTCCCATGAAAGATATCCAATTATTAATCCCGCAACAATCCATCCAATACTTCCAAGTACCCGAATAGGGGCAAATTCTTTGGTAGGGTTTTTCATTTGATTAAAGGCAACAGAATTTGCCAATGCCAAAGTGGGCATGTAAAGTAACATATACAAAAAAACAAATGGATAAAAATTAGAGAATGCCGAAGCCGAAGCTGCATAATACAATAAAGCAGACCCTATTATATGCAATGCCCCTAAGATTTTTTGTGCAGAAAAATAACGATCTGCTATTAACCCTATTATAAAAGGGGCTATAATGGCTCCTATAGATTGTGTTTCGTAGGCCATAGCAAGTTCTTTACCGCTTGCATTAAATTGTTGTGATAAAAAAGTGCCCATGGTTACAAACCACCCCCCCCATATAAAGAATTCAAAGAAAAAGAGTAGTGAAAGTCGAAATTGAATTATCCCTTTCATACACTAATTAAAGCCCCTACTTTCTCTAAAAGTTTTTTGGTTGCTACAATGCCATCGGTTTCTGATAAACGATTACCTTCGTATTCTACCCCTACAAAACCAGTATATCCCGCTTCCTTTACAAGGCTTAATAAACGAGTATAGTCTAACGTTGTTTCTTGTCCCTCTGAGTTAAAATCATTTGTTTTTGCGCTTACTCCAAAAGCTTTAGGCATCATTTCTGACACCCCTTGATAGGGATCATAAACCTCTGAACAACTTCCGTCAAAAATAGAACCATAGCCTTCATCTGCAATACAGAAATTCCCAAAATCGGGCAGTGTACCACAATTTGATTTTGCAGTACCATTGATTGCGCGCATCAAAAAGGGAATATTTGAACTCAACCGACCATGATTTTCAACAATTACATTAATTTTTTGAGGTGCGGCATGATCAGATAATTCTGATAAACTTATGATGGAATTTTCAATCCATTTTTCAGGGTCCTTTTCACCGAAAAGATTTAATCGAACTGCACTACATCCCATAGCACTAGCCGCATCAATCCATCTCTTATGATTGTCAATTGCTTGAAGACGTAGGGTCTCATCGGAACTAGAAAGATCTCCCTCAGAGTCAATCATTACAAGAACATTTTGAAGGCCATATTGTGCAGCCAGCATATTATTTTTTTCAACAAAAGCGGAAATCGCAGCCGACTTATCGGTGCTTTTCATCACATCAGAATATAATTGATTAACATATTCGAGCCCTTCAAACCCTAGTTCACTAGCCATTCGAGCAAATTCATATGGGGATGTTCCCCCGCGAAAAGCTTTGTGATAGGACCACTGGGCTAGAGAAATTTTAAAAAATAAGGGGTTTGATTTCACTTCGTTTTGACAAGCGATAAAGGTAGGGAAAGTAATTGCCCCAATACCAGAAGCGCCCATAATTGAAATAAAGTCTTTACGTTTCATAAAACAGTTTTTGGTTTCCTTTCTATAACTACCGTTGGATTTAAAACCATTATCATAAAAAATACAATTTCTAATCTTTAGTTTTTTCAACGGTTTCTAAAATTAGCGAAATTATTAAGATGACAAGAGAAATTAAGTATATTTAGGGTCTTGAATTAAAACAAAATACGACTTTATCAATGGAAACAAATTACGATGCTATAGTGGTAGGCACTGGAGTTAGTGGTGGTTGGGCTGCTAAAGAGCTTTGTGAAAAAGGGCTAAAAACCTTAGTTCTAGAGCGCGGAAGAATGCTCAAACATGTGGAAGACTACAACACTATGAATGACGATCCTTGGGATTATAAACATGGAGATGTGATTACTCAAGAAATTCGTGAACAACAGCCTAAACAAAGTAGAACAGGGTATGTAAACTCTGAATCTACCAAACACTTATTCGTTAATGATTTAAAACATCCTTACAACGAAGAAAAACCTTTTAACTGGATTCGTGGCTATCATGTTGGTGGACGCTCATTAACCTGGGGAAGACAGTCTTACCGTTTAACTGATTTTGATTTTGAAGCCAATTTAAAAGATGGTATCGCAGTTGATTGGCCCATTCGATATAAAGATTTAGCCCCTTGGTACCATTATGTAGAAGATCATATTGGTGTTAGTGGAGAAAATTTAGGGCTCCCACAATTTCCTGATGGAAATTATTTAAAACCTATGGAATTAAACTGTGCAGAAGATGTTTTAAAAGCTGCTGTAAATTCTAAATATACTGACCGAGTGGTTACCATTGGTCGGGTTGCTCACATTACTGAAGGGACAAAACCTGGTGCTGGTCGAAGCAATTGTCAATACCGTAATCTATGCCGAAGAGGATGTCCATTTGGTAGTTATTTTAGCAGTAATTCATCAACTCTCCCTATGGCAGAGGCAACTGGAAACATGACATTACGGCCAAATTCAGTAGTACATGAAATTATGTATGATGCTGAAAAGAAAAGGGCTTCTGGTGTTCGTGTTATCGATGCTGAAACTAAAGAAGTTTATGAATTTTCTGCCAAAGTGATTTTCCTATGTGCATCAGCTATTGGATCAACTTCCATTTTACTTCAATCTAAATCTGATCGCTTCCCTAATGGAATGGGAAATGATTCAGGCGAATTAGGTCACAATCTTATGGATCATCACTTTCAAGTAGGTGCTTCAGGATCTGTAGAAGGTTTTGAAGACAAATACTACACTGGTAGAAGACCCAACGGAATCTATATCCCTCGTTTTCGAAATATTGGAGGCGCTACAAATCAAAAAGATTTTATTAGAGGATACGGTTATCAAGGAGGTGGCGGCCGAGGAGGTTGGTCAGACAAAGTTGCTGAGTTAGGCTATGGTGCTGGATTTAAAGAAGCTATTACTGAACCCGGTAGTTGGTCTATCGGATTAACTGGTTTTGGAGAAGTTCTCCCTTATCATGAAAACAAAATTATGCTTGACTACACTAAACTTGATGAGTGGGGTCTTCCAACAGTAACATTTGATGCTGAAATAAAAGAGAATGAACACAAAATGCGTATCGACATGGAGCAACAAGCAGCTGAAATGTTAGATATTGCAGGAGTAAAAAACATTAGAAGTTATAACCCCAACTATATTCTTGGAAATGGAATTCATGAAATGGGAACTGCTCGAATGGGTCATGATCCAAAAACATCAGTTCTTAATGGAAATAATCAACTTCATGCTGTTCCTAATGTATATGTTACAGATGGAGCTGCGATGACCTCAGCAGGGAATGTGAATCCTTCACTTACCTACATGGCATTAACTGCTAGAGCAGCCAATCATGCTGTTGAAGAATTGAAAAAAATGAACCTTTAATACCCGCAAAAATGGATAGAAGAAAAGCCTTACGAAATATTGGAACAGGAATTGGAGCAATTGCTGTAACACCAACCGTTATCAGCTTATTTCAAAGTTGCCAATCTGCAGCTACTTATACCCCTGTATTTATACCAGCCAATGATTTTAATGCCATTGCTGATATTATGGAGTTAATAATTCCTGCTACTGATATTCCTGGAGCAAAAGAATTAAAACTCCCGGAATTTACAGATGCCTATATTAATGCTGTATGGAATGCCCAACAAAAAGAAAGTTTTACTTCAAGTTGGGATGCATTTAAATCTGCTACGTTAACCACCTCAGGAAAAAGTGACGCTAGTTCACTAAACAGTGCTGATTGGGATGCGCAATTAGCAAAATATTTAAAAGGAACTCCAGAAGAAACAGAAGAGGAAGCTGTGCGGTTTGCTACACAAATACGTAGCCTTGCAGTTAACGCATTTAAAACGAATGAATTTATTGGTGAAAATGTATTGGCTTACGCTCCAATTCCTGGAGAACAAAGAGGTTGTGTAGACTTAATGGAGACTACAGGAGGAAAAGCGTGGTCCTTATAATGTTCTTAAATATTCACTGATCGCACGAGCTTCTTCTTGGGAAAGGTTCTGGTTGAGCATTTGAATATTATTGTATTCTTGAAGCAAGGCTTTAGCAATGGGGTCTTGCTTCAACATTTCTGTAGGATTTAAAAGTAAATTCATCACCCACTCTGGGCTTCTTCGATTATAAACTCCGCTCATTGCGGGCCCAATAAGCTTACGATCTGGCATATGACATGCTGTACATTTTTGCTTAAAAGCATTTTCACCTATGGCTGCCATTTGCAAATCAATCGAATCTCCAAAATCAACATTACTTATGGGCCCAATTCCTTTGTTATTTAAATCAACCGGAACTGCAGTATTATTTGTTGTAGAAGTTTGTTTCTCTTCCTTTTGTGTTCGATTGTATTCAAACTCTTTTTTCTTTTCTTCGGAGGAACCACAATTAATAAATAGCATTATTCCAAAGACAGCCAGTATATTTTTCATGAAAATAAATTTCCTCAAAAATAGAAAAAGAATAGTTTTATAGAAAATTGAGTACATGTTTTTAAAAGAATTCGAAATTCGCTGGAATGATCTTGATGCAAATCGTCATTTAGCCAATATTTCATATTTGAGTTATGCCAGTGATACTCGTATGGCTTTTTTAAATCACCTTGGAATTTCTCATAAAAAATTAAAGGAATGGGCAATAGGTCCTGTCGTTTTTAATGAGCAATTATTTTATTTTAAAGAAGTGCTTCCTGACCAAAGGATACGTGTTTCTTTTGAGCTTAAGGGTATGAGTGAAGACGGTAAATTTTTTCAATTCGAACATAATTATTTTGATCCTGAAGGAAATAACCTCGCTCGTTGTGAAATGATGGGGGGTTGGATGGATCTAATAAACCGAAAATTATGTACTCTCCCCTCAACTGTTTTGGCCCTTTTTAAAAATGCAACCCCAATTGATTCTTATATCCTTTTACAACCTGATGACACCCGTAAAGCCAGTAGAATTCCAATTCCGTTAGATCAAAAACTAAAACAATGAAGCCACACATTTATTTACCCATAACTCTATTATTACTTACCTTCCATATTTCAAGTGCTCAAGAATCTTTACCAATCGATAAAAAAAGTGAACGAGTGGTTCAAAAGTTGCTTAAAAACAAACAGTTACAATCTGCCTTTGAAACCATTGTTCAATTAGAAGGTAAAACTCAAGAACGTCTTATTGAACTTACAGAAATTGAAGCTCCTCCATTCAAAGAAGAAAAAAGAGCAAAACGATTTGCTGACTATTTCACAACATTAGGTTTAGATTCCGTTTGGATTGATGAGGTGGGAAATGTTTTAGGCCTAATGAAAGGAACTGAGGGGAATAAAACTGTTGCTCTTGATGCGCATTTAGACACCGTTTTTCGTGAAGGCACAGAAGTAACCGTTCGTATTAAAAACGATACTCTTTTTGCTCCCGGAATTGGTGATGATACAAGAGGATTGAGCATGGTATTAACCCTTATTGAATCTATACGTCAAAATTCCATTCGCCCAAAAGACCATATTTTGTTTGTCGGTTCAGTGGGTGAAGAAGGATTAGGTGATTTAAGAGGAGTTAAGCATTTGTTTCGAGAAGGGGGTCCGAAAATAGACAGTTGGATCTCAATTGATGGTGGAGCCATTGGAAGAATTAACAATAAAGGGCTTGGCTCTTATCGTTACCGTGTTACTTTTAATGGCCCTGGTGGCCATTCGTGGGGTGCTTTTGGATTAGCCAATCCACACCATGCATTAGGTGAAGCTATATATAATTTTGTAAATGCTGCAGATCAATATACTGCAGATGGTCCTAAAACAAGTTATAATGTTGGTGTGCTATCAGGAGGGACTTCTATAAATTCAATTCCCTTTGAATCGATTATGGAAATTGATATCCGTTCAATTGAACCCTCACGATTAGATGCCATGGAAAGTCTTTTAAATGAAGCTGTTTCTAATGCACTTTTACATCAAAATGAAATAAAACGACAAGGCCCTGATTTAACTTTTCGTATCGATAAAATTGGAAATCGTCCTTCAGGAGAACTTTCAGAAGATCTGCCATTAATACAAAAAACCCTTGCAGCAACAACACTTTTTGGAGCTACTCCTTATTTAACAAGAGGATCTACCAATTCCAATATTCCCATTTCAAAAGGAATTCCAGCAGTAACTATTGGACGGGGTGGAGATGGAGGTAATGCCCATGCATTAGATGAATGGTGGATAAACAAGAAGGGGTATAAAGCCATCCAATTAGCATTATTAATTCTTTTAGCAGAAAGTGGAATTGAATAAAGGCTAAGACTTAATCTGTTTTACTTTTATTTTTTGGGAAACTAAATAAACTCCTAAGAAAACAAGAATACAAGCCATGATTTTAATACCATCTAATCTATCATTCCCAGTAATTATAGCATACAAAATGGTTATAAGTGGTTGTAAATAAGTAAAAGCACCTATAGTAGTAGCTGGTAAGGTTTTAAGTGCATATACATTAAGTAAATAGGTAAGAAAAGTGGTTCCTATAATTACAAATCCCATACGCCAAATCGCATCAAATGGAAGAGCTTGCCATTCAACTGCCCTAAATTCAGACAGTGTTACTGGAAAAGTCAAAAATACCCCTAACAAAAACATCCATTTCATCAATGTGATCGTACTGTATTTTGAAGTAAGAGGTTTTACCAAAACAAGATATGAACCATAACAAGTTGAATTAATTAACATCATTATATTTCCAAGTCGAACGTTAGGAGCATTTTGAACTTGTAATGTATTCCCATACAATACCAATAATAATGCTCCGATAAAACCTAAGGTAATTCCAATGTATTTTTTATTTGTCATTTTTTCTCTTAAAAAAATGGCAGATAATATTAAGATGAAGATTGGCGTAAGGGTTACCATTACACCGCTATTTATAGGGGTTGAGAGTTGTAGTCCTTTAAAAAACATCAACATATTGATACACATTCCCAAAAGAGCAGCAAAAAATATACGCGGATAATCTTTTTTGTCAATACGCTCTTTTGGTCTCCAAATACTAATCCCCCAAAACAAAAGTGTCGCTCCCACCACGCGTAACATAATAAACCCGTAAGCACCTATATAGTGAGGCATTACTTCTTTTGCAACAGTATGGTTAATTCCATAGATGGAAGTGGCTGTAAACGCAGCAAGTAAGGCAAGTAACCTATTATTCATGTAAAAAAGCTTTAGCTTTAGCAATTACATTAGCTGTATTACCAATAAATAGATTGGTTTCACAAAATAAAATAGGTCGCTTTAAAAAGGTGTAATGTTCTAAAAGTAACTTTTTATAATCAGATTCTGTAAGGTTCTTTTCTTTGAGTTTTCTTTGTGAATAAAGCTGCGCACGCTTACTAAATAATGCTTCATAACTTCCTGAATTGGCTTTTAATAGCTCTAATTGTAGCGTAGTCAAAGGTTGTGTTTTAATATCTATTTCAATTACGTTTTCTGGTAAATTCAATTCTTTTCAAATTCGCTGACAAGTGTCGCAGGTTTCAAGAAAGTAAAAAACACACATGTAGTAAGCTTTGAGTACAAAGAAAATCATTTTCTTTAAAAACAGCTGAATTCCTGAAAATCAAATACCTTTATACCGCCCAAAGTCAGCTTTTATGAAGTTAAAACTCCACTTTAATAGCAAAACCATTCACGGGGGACAAACTCCAGACAAAGCCTATGGAGCTGTGATGCCTCCCATTTACCAAACCTCTACTTATGCACAGAAGTCACCAGGAGTTCATTTGGGATATGAATATAGCAGAACCCACAATCCAACACGACATGCATTAGAAAAATCATTGGCAAGTATTGAATCTGGAACTTATGGCTTTGCGTTTGGGTCAGGGTTAGCCGCCATTGATGCTGTATTAAAACTTTTAAATCCAGGAGATGAGATTATATCAACCCATGATTTATATGGAGGGTCTTATCGATTATTTACTAAAATTTTTGAAGGCTTTGGTCTTTTTTTTCATTTTGTTGATCTGCAAAACTCAGAGGCCATTTTGGAAAAAATTAATTCAAAAACAAAAATGGTTTGGTTGGAGACTCCAACAAATCCAATGATGAATGTTATTGATATTCAATCGGTAGCTAAAATTTGTAAAGCACATTCTATTTATTTAGCTGTTGACAATACGTTTGCCTCTCCTTACCTTCAGCAACCCTTACATTTAGGTGCTGATATAGTTATGCATTCTGCAACCAAATACTTAGCAGGCCATTCTGATGTTATTTTAGGGGCGCTAGTGACTTCAAGCCCTTTGATAGCAGAACGTTTGGCTTTTATTCAAAATGCTTCAGGGGCGATTCCTGGCCCAATGGATTGTTTTTTGACTTTACGAGGAATAAAAACATTACATGTTCGTATGCAACGCCATTGCGAGAATACAACCCAAATTGCACATTTTTTAAAAGCTCATAAAAAAATAGAAAAAGTCTATTGGCCGGGATTTGAAGAGCATCCTAATCATAAAGTGGCCGCTTCACAAATGAAAGATTTTGGAGGAATGCTCTCATTCGTTCCAAAAGGAGCCCACTTTAAGGAAGCCCTCCAAATTGTTGAACAATTACAACTTTTTACTTTGGCAGAATCACTTGGTGGGGTAGAAAGTCTTGCAGGACATCCTGCTAGTATGACACATGGCTCAATTCCAAAAGAGCATAGAGAAAAAAATGGAGTGGTTGATGCTTTGATTCGCTTAAGCGTTGGAATAGAAGATGTACGTGATTTATTAGATGATTTAGATCAAGCCCTAGGTACTTTAAAATGATATTCCCTTCAAATAAAAAAATATATTTTGCCTCCGATCATCATTTTGGAGCTCCCGATTCTCGTTCAAGTAAACTTCGGGAAGCCTCTTTTTTAGATTGGATGAATAAAATAGAACCTCATGCTTCACACCTCTTTTTGGTAGGAGATTTATTTGATTTTTGGTTTGAATACGAAAAGGTAGTGCCAAAGGGATTTATTCGAGTACTCGGAAAAATAGCACACTTTGTAGATCTAGGAATTAAAGTTCATTATTTCATCGGAAATCACGATTTATGGATGAAAGATTATTTTGAAATTGAAATTGGAGCTAAAGTACACCATAACCCTTGTGATTTTACTTTTGGTCAAACCACTTTTTTTATTGGTCATGGTGATGGTTTAGGCCCAAATGACATCGGATATAAAAGAATGAAAAAAGTGTTTACAAATCCTTTAGCAAAACGATTATTTCAAGGGCTTCATCCTGATATTGGAATGCGATTAGGACTTTATTTTTCAAAACAAAATAAATTGCTTTCTGGAAATCAAGACACTCATTTTTTGGGGAATGATAAAGAATGGCTTGTTCAGTATGCACACCGTAAATTAGCCCAAAAACATCGTGATTATTTTATTTTTGGTCACCGTCACTTACCTCTAGAAATTGATCTAACTCCTACATCAAAATACATCAATTTGGGCGACTGGATAACCCATTTTACCTATGCAGAATTTGATGGTACTCGTATTGATTTAAAAGAATGGAAGTCTAAATGATAGAAGAAAAATCACTTGAGGTTGAAAAAACGGTTTTGGTAGGAATTATCAATTCCCAACAAGATGCTGAAAAATCAAAAGAGTATTTAGATGAACTTGCCTTTTTAGCCTATACCGCTGGAGGTGAAGTTTTACAACGATTTACTCAAAAAATTGAACTTCCCAACCCTAAAACATTTATTGGGACAGGAAAAATTGAAGAGTTAGCTACTTACGTTCATGAAAATGATATTTCTACCGTAATTTTTGATGATGAATTAACCCCCGCTCAACAAGGAAATATTGAAAAAATGCTCAAAATTAAAGTGCTTGATCGGACAGGTCTTATACTGGATATTTTTGCTCAACGGGCACAAACTAGTTACGCACGTACCCAAGTTGAATTAGCCCAATACGAATATTTACTGCCCAGACTCAAGGGCCTTTGGACTCACTTAGAACGTCAACGAGGGGGAATTGGAATGCGAGGACCTGGAGAAACAGAAATAGAAACTGACCGGCGAATTGTACGAGACAAAATTTCTTTACTCAAGAAAAAACTTGTCATTATTGACAAACAAATGGCTACTCAGCGCGGAAACCGAGGTTCTTTAGTTCGTGTGGCTTTGGTGGGGTACACCAACGTAGGTAAATCTACTTTGATGAATGTCATTTCCAAAAGCAATGTCTTTGCAGAAAATAAATTATTTGCTACCCTAGATACAACAGTTCGAAAAGTAGTTATCGGTAACCTCCCCTTTTTATTAAGTGATACCGTTGGTTTTATTCGTAAACTCCCCACACAACTAGTTGAATCCTTTAAAAGCACATTAGACGAAGTACAAGAAGCTGATTTGCTCCTTCATATTGTGGATATATCTCATCCTAATTTTGAAGACCATATAGACTCTGTAAATCTAATTTTAAAAGAAATTAAAAGTCTAGATAAACCCACTCTTATGGTATTTAATAAAATTGATGCCTACACCGCAGAACCTTGGGACGATAACGAATTAATTCAGGAACGTTCATCTCGCCATTATTCTATGAAAGAATGGGAACAAACCTGGTTGCATAAAGCCAATGGACAAGCCTTATTTATTTCCGCTTTAAATAAACAAAATTTAGAGGACTTTCGAAAACGCGTATACCATGAGATAAGAAGTATCCATATAACACGTTTTCCATACAATCATTTTCTTTATCCAGAAGGACTTGAAGCCTAAACTATCATTTTAATACCTTTACTGAAAAAAGCATGACCCGGAGCCTTTTACTTTGCCTTACATTTCTATTTTACACTTGTCAAAAAGAGAATACCTCTTATCGCCAAGATAATTTGCTTGAAAATAGCTTAGGTATTGCAGCTACGCCCTCCCCTTTTGGAGAAAATTCACTTTTTTTTGAAAATATAGCATACGGTTCTGGAGCTAGAAATATTTTAGATGTTTTTCTTCCAAAAAAAGTAAAACCTGTTGGTGTAGTTGTTTTTTTTCATGGCGGAGGTTTTGTTTCTGGAGATAAGTCAGACGCCTATGCAGATTTTTTAAAAAATACTATGCTACAGCTTTTAAATGAAGGAGTAGCAATAGTTAGTGCAAATTATACTTTAATTAATAGCCCGAATGCTTCTGGAGTTATTTCATCATTAAATGATGGTGAAATGGTACTTAACTTTATTAAAAATAAACTTGAAGTACTCAATATTCCAAAAAATAAAATTTTATTAGCAGGAGTCTCTGCTGGTGCAGGCATTGCCCAATGGAATGGATACCGTGAGGCGAGTAATGATCAAGTTCAAGGAATTGTCGCTTTAGCCGCCCAAAGTACCTATAATTTATATGAATGGGAAAACGTTTTTCTAGGATTTAAGCTAGATGAATTACGTAATTCTAATTTGGATATTGAAAATATATTTCAACTTTTTTACAATGGTACCCCCACGCAAACAGACCTAGAAGCTGTTGATTACAGAGCTTTTATGGATAGTGATGATCCCCCTGTTTATATACTTAATCAAGCGGGAGATCAAGTCATTGATGCAGAGGGAAATCTAGACTTTGATGTTTTGTATCACAGTTTTTTACACGGTGATTATCTTCGTAAAAAAGCGATTGAAGTAGGGCTTACCTATTCAGGTGTTTTTGTAGAAAGCCCCGAAGAATTTATACTTAGAATCCTTCGTCTTTAATAAAGGTTTCTTGCTTATTTACGACTTAAAAGAACCATTTCAGAGAAGAATCTCAAACCGCAGAAGGTGAAGCCTTACATGACGATAAAAACTTTAACTGTGTGGCGGCATGGGAATACAAAGGAAATCCATCAAAAGCACATCTTCACAAGGAACTTGAGTACCTTTCTTTCCGGCCCAAATCCTAAATAAGTTTTCAATAAAAGCTATTCAGCTTCATGTATTGGGCCGTAAAATTTAAAATCTCAAATTCCTACACTCTTTTTACATTCGGATACGTACTTTTGCGGGATGTTTGATGATAAAAACCCTTCGAAAACCCCACTTTCAGATTTAGGTGAATTTGCTTTAATTGATTTATTAACGAAAAACTTCACTCTTAAAAATAAATCTAGCCTTTTAGGAATTGGAGATGATGCTGCACTTCTTGATTACGAAAAAAATACGATTGTAGTAACTACGGATTTGTTGGTAGAAGGTGTTCATTTTGATTTATCATATATGCCCTTAAAGCATTTAGGATATAAAGCAGTTGTGGTTAATGTTTCTGATCTCTATGCCATGAATGCCAAGCCAAGTCAGATTACAGTTTCATTTGCTGCATCGAATCGATTTACTTTTGAGGCCCTAGAAGCGTTATATGAAGGTTTAGCAGCCGCTTGTAATCATTATGGAGTAGACTTAATTGGGGGTGATACAACCAGTAGTACCTCTGGTTTAACAATTTCAATTACGGCCTTAGGGAGTGCTCAAAAAAATAAAATTACAAAAAGAAGTGGTGCTCAAGAAAATGATCTAGTAGTTGTTAGTGGTGATCTTGGAGGGGCCTTCGCTGGTTTACAAATTTTAGAACGTGAAAAAGCAGTGTTTAAAGTTAACCCTAATAATCAACCCGACCTAAGTCAATATACCTACGGTATTCAACGTCAATTAAAACCAGAAGCTCGTAAAGATGTTATTGACCTTTTAGAATCATTAAATATTCTTCCTACTTCCATGATTGATATTAGTGACGGATTATCTTCTGAACTTCTTCATCTTGCTAAAGCATCAAAAGTGGGATTTCATATTTATGAAGAAAAGCTTCCAATTGATCCAGAAGTAATTCTTATATGTGAAGAATTCAAATTAAATTCTACCACTGTAGCAATGAATGGAGGAGAAGATTATGAACTTTTATTTACCGTTTCCCAAAAGGATTATGAAAAAATTAAAAATCATCCTTATTTAACAATTATTGGTCATGTAACTGAAGAACAAACAGGATGCCAATTGATAAACGGACTAGGGGTTACTATCCCTATTACAGCACAAGGATGGCAATCTTTTAATAAAGAGGATTAACTTAGTCCTACATCAAGTGTCATCATGACTATAAATCCACCAATAAAACCAAGAGTGGCAATATCTGTGTATTTGTCTTGTTGTGTTTCTGGAATTACTTCTTCTACCACCACAAAAATCATTGCCCCCGCAGCAAATGCTAAGGCATAAGGAAGAATAGGGGTAAAAAAAGTAACGGCTACAGCGCCAACTACAGCAGCTATAGGTTCAACTATAGCAGAAAGTTGACCGTACCAAAAACACTTTAATCTACTTACTCCTTGACGTCTCATCGGCATTGATACCGCAATACCTTCTGGAAAATTTTGAATTCCTATACCAATGGCTAAAGCTAAAGCTCCTGCAATTGATGCCTCTGGAATGCCAGCGGCTACACCACCAAAAAGAACTCCAACAGCCAATCCCTCAGGAATATTATGAAGTGTTATGGCCATTACCATTAAAGTAGTTCTTCGCCAAGGTGTTCTTATCCCTTCCGTTTCTTTAAAATTGATATGGACATGAGGTAAAATTCTGTCTAAGCCAAAAATAAAAAGTGCCCCCAGACCAAACCCTACTATAGATGGAATTACTTTAACAAAACCTGTTCCAGGACTCATTTCAATCCCTGGAGCTAATAAACTCCAAAAACTAGCCGCTACCATAACCCCACCAGTAAAACCTAGTAAACCATCTAAAACAGCACGATTCATAGTTTTAACAAAAAAAACCATGGATGCTCCTAAAGCTGTAATCCCCCATGTGAATAATGAAGCATAAAGTGCTCCTAAAACGGGATCTAGGGATTCAAAAAACTGTACTAGATTTTCCATATTCAGAATTTATGACAAAAATAAAGAGTTCTTAAGGATTCACAATTCATTCTATGGGTTTTAATTACTTTTACAGTACAGCTATGAAAAATAACAGGTTCGATTATATCATTTGTGGAGGTGGGTCTTCTGGATTACTATTATTAAAAGAGCTATTAGCAGACCCTTATTTTGAAAATTATCAAATTGCTTTAATTGAAAAAGAGGTTAAAAATTCAAACGACCGTACTTGGTGTTTTTGGGAAAATCAATCTTCTGATTTTGAAGATTTGTTAGTCACTCAATGGACCAAAGCGCGGTTTGATTCTTCATCGCACTCACTTGAATTTTCTTTGGCTCCTTATACTTATAAAATGTTACGCGCCGAACCCTTTTACAGGGCACTTTACGATTCATTTTCAAAATTCAAACAAATAACCCTAATTACTGCGGAAATCAAATCGTTAAATACATTTTCTGATTATACAGAGGTAAATACAGACAAGGGAACCTTTATTTCCAAATTTGTATTAAATAGTGTTTTTGATCCAAATATTCTTTTGAATCAAAAAAAATATCCAGTATTACAACAACATTTCGTTGGTTGGTTTGTAACAACTTCAACCCCGTGTTTTGATAAAAATTCCATTCAGTTTATGGATTTTTCAATTCCTCAACTTAATGAAACTCGCTTTATGTATATGCTCCCGATATCAAAAACCCATGCCCTTTTTGAATATACTTTATTTTCTGCAGAAAAGTTAGCCATAGAAGAATATGAACAAGGAATAGAATTCTATTTAAAACGCTTAGGTATTTCAACATATCAAATTGAAGAAAAAGAATACGGAAGTATACCAATGACCTGTTTTCCCTTTGAAAAACAAAATTCACCTAGCCTTTTGCATATAGGCACTGCTGGTGGCTGGACAAAGGCAAGTACAGGTTTTACCTTTAAAAACACTACACGACAGGTAAAGAAACTGGTTCCATTTTTAAAAACCCATAAACCGCTAAACAAATTTAGTTCTCGAAATCGATTTTACTATTACGACTTACTTTTTTTAGATGTCCTTTTCAACTACAATGCAAAAGGGAGTGAGTTATTTGAACGTATGTTTACTAAAAATTCACCCCAACAAATTTTTAGATTTTTAGACGAACAAACTCATTTTGGGGAAGAATTAAAAATTTTATCTTCTTATTCTCTTACTCAAATTTCTTGGTTTTTAAAAGCATTAATGAAACGGCTTTTTTAAAATTTACGCTCCATCAAGTTGGTACCAAAATCTTTAAAAAAGTATTTCCCTTCATCCCCCATCTTTAAGTTTTCCAAATGATGAAAGGCTTTTTGAGTATATTCTTCAACTAGTTCTAAGGTAGCGGTTGTAGCTCCTGATTGTGTGAAAATAGTTTTAACGGCATTTATTTTTTCTTCCTCTGAAACTTTATCATTTGATATAGAAAACCAGTGCTTTAAATCTTGATGATCCTTTGAAGTTCCCTTTTGCATAGCCAAATGAAATAAAATAGTTTTCTTATTTTCAATAATATCCCCACCCAACTGCTTTCCAAAAACCTTAGGATCACCAAAGGCATCCAAATAATCATCTTGAATTTGAAATGCTAGGCCTAAAAGTACCCCAAATTCATACAGCTGCATTGCCTGATTTGCCTCAGCATGCGCTATGTGTGCACCCATCTCAAGAGCTGCACCCAACAAAACAGCCGTCTTAAGCTTGATCATCCTGATATATTCCTCTAAGGTAACGTTAGTTTGGGTTTCAAAATCCAAATCGTATTGTTGTCCTTCACAAACTGCTAATGCTGTTGAACTTAAGAGGCGTGATAAGATTCCGTGTAAAGGATCCGGATATTTTTCCAATAGTTGATATGACTGGATGAGCATAGCATCCCCAGAAAGTATAGCTGTATTAACATTCCATTGATGATGAACTGTAGGCTTTCCTCGACGTAGTGGAGCGGCATCCATAATATCATCGTGCATTAACGTGAAATTATGGAAAACTTCAATAGCCAAAGCCGCAGGTAAGGCATGTTCAGCTTTACCACCATAGGCCTCTACAGCAAGTAATGTTAAAACCGGACGAAGCCTTTTTCCTCCTAAGGTCAATAAATAGTGAGCGGGATCATAGAGTCCTTTTGGATCTTTTGAAATAGCATACCCTTCCAAATAAGAAGTAAAAAGCAATTGGTAGGCCGAAAGCGATGTCATCTTTTTTAACAAAAGTAAGTTTTTGTCTGATTATCAAAAAAAGAAACTTTGGAAACTTTATTTGGTATTGCAGTTTCCTTTTCTATATTTGCAATAAAATTGCTATGCGTGAAGAGATTGTAAAAGAATCTACTACGCTTTTCTTAAAATACGGATTTAAAAGCGTAACAATGGATGAGATTGCTCAGCACATGAGGATTTCAAAAAAAACAATTTACAACCATTTCCCAAATAAAGAACAATTGGTTGAAGAAAGTGCTATTGCTCATTTTGAGTTTATTATCGACCGAATTAAAACCATATCTAATCAAGCAAAAGATCCTATCATTGAGCTGTACCAACTTAAAAAAGAAGCAACCCAGCATTTGTCAAACGAAAAAAATTCTCCTCAATATCAATTACAGAAATTTTATCCTAAAATATATGTTGGGCTAAAAAAAAGAGAGTTTAGAGAATTGGGAAAATTTTTTTCTAATAGTATTAGAAAAGGAATAAATACAGGATTATTCCGCCCCGATTTAGATGTCGATTTTGTAACTCGGATCTTCTTTAACGGTATAAGAGGAATTTCAGATATCGAACTTTTCCCTATTGAAAACTATAAAATTGATCATTTAATGATTGTGTTTTCTGAATATCATTTACGAGCTATATCAACCTCTGTAGGAATCGAAAAACTAGAAAAATACAAACAAGAACTAAACTTATGATGCGTCAAATCTTTAAATTTTTGGGGCTTTTTGTGGTTATTCAGCTCACACAAGCACAAACCCTGCCTGATACTATTTCTTTAGAAGAAGCCCTTGCTTTTGGAATTGAAAATAATAGAACTATTGCTAACGCTAGTCGAGAGGTGCAACGGGCTTATAAAGAACGTTGGGGCACTATTGCTATTGGACTTCCACAAATAAGTGCAAGTGCAAATTATCAAAATTTTATTGAATTGCCTACTTCGTTAATTCCCGCTCAGTTTTTTGGAGGAAAAGAAGGTGAGTTTGCAGAAGTTCAATTTGGAACACCTCAAACTTTAATTGCTGGGGTTCGAGTTGATCAATTGATTTTTGATGGGTCCTATCTGGTAGGATTAGAAGCTAGCAAAGTGTATTTAGCTATTTCTGAAAACCTTTTAGAAAAAACAGTAATAGAAATTCGAAAAAATATAGTCACAACATATTCTTCTGTATTATTACTAAGAGCAAATATTACCTTCTTAGAACAAAATAGTGCCAGTTTAAAGTCAACACTTTCTGAACTTAGTCAGCTTTACCAAAATGGTTTTGAAGAAGAAGAAAGCGTTGAACAAATTCGATTAACCCTTTCAGGAATTGAAACTCAATTGCGATATGCTAAAAACAGTGAGCGCATAACTCTTGATATGCTCAAATTATTGATCGGGTTTCCAACTGAAATTCCACTCTTTCTGTCTGACTCCTTAGAAAAAATAGCTTCCGATGGGCTTTTTGAAAGTGAACCAACAGACTATACTCTATTGGAAAACAATATTGATATTAAAATTGCTGAAAACAATTTGTTATCTGAGAAAATGCTTTATAAACTTGAGCGATCTAAGAATATTCCACGTCTTTCAGCCTTTATAAATGGTAATTATACGGGAAACAGTCAAACATTTTCATTTACTCAAGCTGATCAAAAATGGTTTGGAGCATCACTTTTTGGCGTAAATCTTCAAGTGCCCTTATTTAGCTCATTTCAACGCAACGCCCTCTCACAAAAAGCAAAGATAGCTATGGAGCAAGCACAGTCTTCTTTAGAAGAAACTCAGGAGCGTGTTTATGTAGAAGTGCAAGCTGCATATAATGACTACCAGCTTTCAGTAGACACCTACTTTACCCAAAAAGAAAATTTAGCATTAGCTGGACGTATTGAAGAAAAAAACCAGACAAAATTTTTTGAGGGTGTAGCCAGTTCATTTGAATTAAGAGAAGCGCAAATACAATTATATAACGCCCAAAATAATTACATCCAAGCTTTACAAAATGTAATTCAAAAAAAATTGACTTTAGAAACTTTAGTGAATACCCCAAATGAAAACAACATCAAAAAATAAATTTCTCCTCAAGAGAATTAAAGTAATTAAAAAAACTTTTACTATGAAAAATAAATTCTTGTTACCAGGTTTCTTCGTACTAGCACTTGCTTGTGAGCAGCCCTCTAAAACAGCTCCCATTGAATCTTTAGATGAAATGAACATAGAAGCATTGCAAAATAAAAAAGCAGACTACTCTGCTCAACTTAATACGCTTACTCAAAACCTTAACGAAATCAATGCTGCAATTGAAGCAAAATCTGGAAATGAAAAACGTATTTTGGTATCTGCCTTTACAGCAAATCCTCAACGCTTTGATCATGCAATTGAACTTCAAGCCAATATTAATACACGAAAAAATGTAGAGCTCTACCCCGAATTAGGTGGTCGTTTAAAGGAAATTAAAGTACAAGAAGGTCAAAAAGTAAAAAAAGGTACCCTTTTAGCTTTATTTGATGATTCCGGAATGCAAGATCAAGTAGAGCAATTAGAATTACAAATGGAACTTGCAAAAACTGGTTTTGAAAGAACAAAACGCCTTTGGGAGCAAAAAATAGGCTCTGAAATGATGTTTTTAGAAGCTCAAACAAGATATAAAGCGCTTGTAAAGCAAGTTTCACAAATGAATGATCAATTAGCAAAGTCAAAAGTATATGCTCCTTTTGACGGTATAGTTGATGAAATTATTGCAAAGATTGGAGCCACTTTAACGCCTGGAATGAGTCCGATAATGCGAATTGTAAATCTCGAAGAAATGTATATTGAAGCTGACGTTCCAGAAAGTTATTTGTCTCTAATTAAGATAGGTAGTAAAGCCAAAGTATTCATCCCAGTACTCAATCTAGGGCAAGACACTGAAATTCGTCAAACGGGTAATTTTATTAAAGCAAGTAACCGTACTTTTCGGATCGAAGCCCCATTAAAAAATCCGGAAGGAATTATTAAACCCAATCTTAATGCTAAAATCAGTGTAATTGATTACAGCAATGAAACTGCTATTATTATTCCACAACGGGTCATAAGAGAAAATGCAGAGGGCAATCCTTATGTGTTTGTTTTAACTCAGCCAGAGCAAGATAATACCTATGTAGCTGAACAGCGCTTCATATCTCTTGGTAAAACAAAAGAAGAATGGATTGAAGTAGTAAATGGAATTTCATCTGGTGATTTTGTTGTTGACGACGGTGCTTCTACTCTCTCTCCAAATCAAAAAGTAAAAAGAATTCTAGAATAAGAATATCCCCATATGAAAACTCAAAATAGTAAAGAATTTTTACCCTCTTCGTGGGCCATTGAACACCGAACAGTGATTTATGTAATCATGGTGATCTTTTTTTTACTTGGTCTTCGCTCATATATTACGATGCCTCGGGAAACATTCCCTGAAATAAACGACACTAAAGTTTTTGTGAGTACGATATATCCAGGAAATACTGCTGAAGATATTGAAAGAGCCATTACTGACCCCTTAGAGGAAGCGTTGAAGGCTGTGCCCAACTTGGTTGAAATCAAATCAACCTCCTCAGAAGATTTTTCTGTAATTGAGGTTGAATTTGATGAAAACATTTCTATTGATGACGCCAAACAAAAAGCCAAGGATTTAGT
Source organism: Flavobacteriaceae bacterium (assembly GCA_023257625.1). Lineage (GTDB taxonomy): Bacteria > Bacteroidota > Bacteroidia > Flavobacteriales > Flavobacteriaceae > MS024-2A. The sequence continues at coordinate 115,092 of JALRBW010000004.1, forward strand.
TGATGGGGTAACTTCAGGTCCTGATTGGCCAGTATTTAACAATGCTAAAGTTGAGCCCAATGTTTTTGAATTGGATTTCTCAGAACTTAGACCCATTTTAAATATTAATATGCATGGTGACTATCCTATTGAACAACTTAAAGCCTATGCAGAATTACTTAAGGCTAGGGTAGAACAACTCCCTCAAATTAAAGAAGTAAATATTAGAGGAATACAGGTGTTTGAAGTAGAAGTTGCTGTAGATATTTATAAAATGACCGCAGCCCAAGTATCATTTAACGATGTCATCAATGCTATTTCAAGAGAAAACACTACAATTTCAGGAGGTAATGTAGTGCTTGGTGATCAGCGCAGAAACATTCGCCTGACTGGTGAAATAGAACATCCCGATGACCTAGCCAATTTTGTAGTAAAAACAGAAAAAGGACCAGTTTACTTAGGAGACTTGGCTGAAATTAGTTTTAAAGAAAAGGAAAAAACCTCTTTTGCTCGATCGTTTGGAGAAAAAGCCGTACTCCTAGATGTAGTAAAACGGGGAGGAAAAAATTTGGTTCAAGCTTCACAAGAAATTAAAGAAATTGTTTCAAATCTTCAAGAAATTGGACTTCCTGATGATTTAGATATTGAGGTGTCAAACGACCAGTCCAACATGACCTTAAATCAAATAAGTGAATTAGTAAATAGTATCATTTTTGGAGTTATTCTGGTAGTTTCTGTATTGATGTTTTTCTTAGGATTCCGCAATGCATTATTTGTTGGATTTGCTATTCCCATGTCCATGTTTATGTCGTTCATGATTCTTTCCTTTTTGGGATACACCCTTAACACCATGGTACTCTTTGGGTTAGTTATGGGACTTGGAATGCTTGTTGACAATGGTATTGTGGTAGTTGAAAATGTATACCGCCTAATGGAAAAAGAAGGACTTTCACGTTGGGAAGCAGCCAAAAAAGGAATAGGTGAAATTGCCTTTCCAATAATTATTTCTACAGCTACTACCATAGCTGCTTTTCTTCCCTTAGGCGCTTGGCCAGGATTGATGGGTGAATTTATGATTTATTTCCCAATCACATTGTCGGTAGTACTTGGTTCATCTTTGATTGTTGCCATATTTTTTAATTCAATGCTGGTTTCACAATTCATGGATATTAGTGAACGTGAGATTAGCCTTAAATCATTATGGCGATTAACTTTTACTCTAGGAGGCACAGGCATTTTATTACTTTTTTTGGGTGAACAAAGGCGTTTGCTTGGAAATATTTTAATTGTAATTCCAACCTTATTTTGGTTGTATAAATATTTCATAAAAAAGTGGGCTTTAAGTTTTCAAAATACCTTTCTAGTACGTTTGGAAAATGGATATAGAAAATTCTTGAGCTATGCACTAGCAGGAGCAAAACCATACCTTTTCTTAGGAGGCACTTTTATATTGTTGTTTTTATCATTTGCTTTAATGGGAGTTTTTCCTCCAAAAGTGGAGTTCTTTCCAAATAATGAACCCCAACAAATTTTTGTATTTATAGAATATCCAGAAGGAACTGCAATTAATAAAACAAATAATACTACTCGTGAGATTGAGAGAGAAATATTAACGGTAATGGAACACTCTAAATTCACTGAAAACGGTGAAAGCCTCTTGGTAGAATCTATGGTAGCTCAAGTTGGTGAAGGTGCAGGAAACCCTTTAATTGATAATGGAAATACAAATGAATTACCGCATAAAGGAAAAATTACACTCACTATGAGAGAATATAAATATAGAAATGGGGTTTCCAGTGAATCATTACGTGAGGAAATTCAATACCAACTTAGTGGGAAATTTCCTGGGGTAGCCATTTCTGTAGAAAAAGATGCTAAAGGTCCACCAGCAGGATATCCAGTAACCATTGAAATTAAAGGAGGGGGCTATTTGGAGATGATCCAAACAGCGGAATCAATGAAAGAATTTCTAAACCGAACAAATGTGGCAGGGGTGGAAGAATTAAAAATTGATGTAAATAAAAATAAACCTGGAACCCAACTTCATCTTGACCGTCAAAAAGCTGGAGAATTAGGTGTTTCCGCTTCACAGGTTGGACAACTTTTACGTACTTCTCTGTTTGGAGCAAAAGCTGGAGTCTTTAAAAAAGAAGGAGACGATTATGACATTAATGTTCGTTTTAATAAAGAGCAACGTTACGATGTAAACGCGCTTTACAATCAAAATATTATTTTTAGAGATCAGGCAACAGGGCGTATAAAACAAATTCCAATTGCGGCCCTAATAGAAAAAGAAAATACAACAAGCTTTAATGCAATAAAACATAAAGAGTTGAACCGTGTAGTAACATTGTACTCTTCTGTATTGGCAGGTTATAATGCAAATGCAGTAGTAGATCAAGTAAAATTAGCCCTTACAAATTATGAAATGCCTGGAGGAATGAGTTATTCTTTTACTGGCGAAATTGAGGAACAAGAAAAAAATATGGCCTTTTTAACAAATGCTCTTGCGGCAGCTATAGGCTTAATTTTACTCTTATTGGTTTTTCAATTCAATTCAATATCAAAGCCATTAATCATTTTACTTTCTATCTTTTTAAGTTTCACAGGTGTTTTTTTAGGTTTACTATTGTTTCAAATGCCCTTTGTTATCTTAATGACTATGATGGGAATTATTGCACTTGCAGGTATTGTAGTTAATAATGGTGTGGTGCTATTAGATTACACCCAATTGCTGATTGATCGGAAAACCATTATGGAAAAAGTTCCTGAAAATAAAATGCTTTCTATGGAATTAGTAAAAGAAGCTATTATTGAAGGAGGAACAGCTCGACTACGTCCCGTTATATTAACAGCAATTACAACAGTTCTTGGACTTATCCCGTTAGCTATAGGCTTAAATATTGATTTTTTCACTCTGTTTTCAGTGTACAACCCAAATATCTACCTTGGGGGTGACAATGTTATTTTTTGGGGTCCACTTGCTTGGACAGTTATCTTTGGATTAACATTTGCCACCTTTTTAACCTTGGTAATTGTCCCTGCTACCTTTTCTATTGTTTATTCAATAAAACTTTGGTTAAAACGGGTTTCATAAAGTATTTTAAATCCTGTGGTTAGCGCTACAGGATTTTTTACTTTTGCATTAAGAATAAAACCAATGTACAGAACACACCATTGCGGAGCCCTAACCGAGAAAAACCTTAAAAATAACGTAACCCTTTCAGGTTGGGTACAACGCTTAAGAAACAAAGGCTTTATAATATGGGTAGATCTTCGAGATCGATACGGCATAACCCAACTGATATTTGATGAAGAACGAACCCCTAAAATGGTCTTTAAAACGGCGCAAACATTAGGTCGTGAATTTGTTATTCAAGTGGTTGGGACGGTTATAGAGCGAGAATCCAAAAACTCAAACTTAACAACTGGTGCAATTGAAGTTTTGGTTCAAGAACTTAAGGTGTTAAACGAAGCAAAAACTCCACCTTTTACCATCGAAGATAAAACCGATGGTGGGGAAGAATTGAGAATGCAATACCGATATTTAGATATTCGAAGAAATCCCGTAAAAGAAAAATTAATGTTTCGCTCCAAAGTTGCCATTGAGGTAAGAAATTATTTGTCTAATCAGGGATTTATTGAGGTTGAAACACCCTATCTTATAAAATCGACACCCGAGGGAGCACGTGATTTTGTTGTTCCTTCTAGAATGAACCAGGGTCAATTTTATGCTTTACCACAATCTCCACAAACGTTCAAACAGTTGTTGATGGTTGGTGGCTTAGATAAGTATTTTCAAATTGTAAAATGTTTTCGTGATGAAGACTTAAGGGCAGACCGACAACCCGAATTCACCCAAATAGATTGTGAAATGGCCTTTGTTGACCAAGAAACAATATTAAACCAATTTGAAGGCCTTACCCGGCATCTGCTTAAAGAAATTAAAGGGGTTGAAATTGATTCGTTCCCTAGAATGAGTTACGATGAAGCCATGCGGATCTATGGAAATGATAAACCTGATATTCGATTTGGGATGACATTTTGTGAACTCAATGCATTTGCTCAAGGGAAAGGATTTAGTGTGTTTGATAGCCAAGAATTGGTTGTAGGAATAGCAGTACCAGGAGCTTCTGAAATGAGCAGAAAAGAAATAGATGAACTAATTGAATGGGTTAAACGTCCTCAAATAGGAGCTAAAGGATTAGTTTATGTAAAATGCAATATCGATGGTACATATAAATCTTCTGTAGAAAAGTTTTTTGCTCCAGATGATTTTGACACTTGGGTACATGCTTTTGGAGCCTCGAAAGGGGATTTACTTTTAATACTGTCAGGTGAGGCTCGTACTTCACGTTCACAGTTAAGTGCATTACGTATGGAAATGGCAGAACGCCTAGGTCTCCGAAAACCCAATGAATTTGCTCCCCTTTGGGTTACTGATTTTCCACTGTTGGAATGGGATGAAGAAAGTAAACGTTATCATGCTATGCACCATCCATTCACATCTCCAAAACCCGCCCATCTTGACTTGTTAAAAACCAATCCCGGAGCGGTATTGGCCAATGCTTATGATTTGGTGCTAAACGGCAATGAAATTGGAGGGGGATCTATACGTATCCATAATCAACAACTTCAATCTGAAATGTTTGATCTTTTAGGTTTTTCAAAAGAGGAAGCTCAAGCTCAATTTGGCTTTTTGATGAATGCTTTTCAATACGGTGCTCCTCCTCACGGGGGAATCGCGTTTGGTTTAGATCGGCTTGTAGCAATTTTAGGAGGAGAAGAAACCATACGTGATTTCATTGCCTTTCCAAAAAACAATGCAGGTCGTGACGTTATGATTGATGCGCCAGCACCCTTAGAAAAAAAGCAATTGGAAGAGCTTTTTCTTCTTTCAACTGCAAAAAAAGAATGAAAACCTTTCTCCGAATATTTTTTGTTTTACTAATGGGTACTCTATTTTATGGGCTTTATTATAAAGGAAATATTAATAGAGAAATTGGTGATAAAATTATCGGATTCAACGTCTTAATAAGTGCCTTTTTGTTTTTACCCCTCTTTTTATGCCACCGCTGGAAAGGAAAAAGACTTCAAGATTATACCCTAACAGAAGAAAATTTAAGAAAAATGAGAGAGGGTAATCCTAACATAAAAAAAACCTCAAAATAAAATGTAGGTATTGATTTTACTTGTAAAATTGAAGTAATTTAAAATTCAATTTTTCCCTTTTGTTTAACATGATGAAATAAATATAGTAAAAGTCATTGAAAATCAGATTATAAACGTACCTTGCGGCTTATTTTTAATTTATATTATGACTGGTACCGTCAAGTTTTTTAATCAAGCCAAAGGATTTGGTTTTATTACGGATGATAACTCTGGAGAAGATGTTTTCGTTCACATTTCAGCCTTAAATGGTCTGACCCTTACCGAAGGGGCAAAAGTAAATTATGTAGAAGTAGAAGGTAAAAGAGGCAAACAAGCTTCTGATATAACCCTTTTGTAGATATATTTTGTACTCATCATTAAGCACTTCTTTTCAGAAGTGCTTTTTTTATTTACGCTTTTTTGAAAAGAAACTATCTATTAAAACTTTGGCTTCATTAGCAAAAAGTCCACTTTGGACTTTGGTTTTAGGGTGTAAAAAAACTCCCGCTTGAAGAAATCCGCGTTTAGAGTCAGAAGCTGCAAAAACCACTCGATCAAGTTGGCTCCAAAATAATGCTCCTGCACACATAATACAGGGTTCTAGAGTAACATATAAAGTACATCCAACCAAATATTTCCCGTTTATAAAATCTGCGGCAGCAGTTATAGCCTGCATTTCTGCGTGTGCCGTTACATCACGCAAACGTTCGGTTAAATTGTGAGCTCTTGCTATAATTCTACCTCCTACAACCACTACTGCACCTACAGGTACTTCTTCTTCTTCTAAGGCCTTTTGAGCTTCTTTCAAAGCCTGTTGCATGAAATATTGATCGTCTAATTCCATAATTAAAATTACAAATCTACTCTAATTTTTCACGTTCCGTTTTACGTACCTTTGCGCCATGTCAATGGACAAATCGTACATTCCAGAATATCCTGATGAATTGCGTCAGCTTGCACCTGAAGCATTAACTGAAATTGCAAAGGCCTTACGCGCAACCATAATTGAAACTTTATCAAAAGGTGAAGGTCATTTAGGATCTAGTCTGGGTACAGTTGAATTAACACTAGCCTTGCATTATGTATTTTCAACACCAAACGATATACTAATTTGGGATGTTGGACACCAAGCATATAGCCATAAATTGCTCACTGGAAGAAAAAATACTTTTGATTCCCTACGTCAATTCAACGGTATTAGTGGTTTTCCAAACCGAGCAGAAAGTGTTTTTGATGCTTTTGGAACAGGTCATGCAGGCACTTCCATATCTGCTGCTTTGGGCATGGCATTGAGTCGACAAGCTCAAAATTCAAATCAACACCACATAGCAGTAGTTGGCGATGCATCTATAGTAACCGGAATGGCTTTTGAGGCCCTAAATCACTTGGGAACCACAACAGCAAATGTATTGGTGATACTCAATGACAACACCATGGGTATTGACCCAAGCGTAGGAGCTTTAAAATCATATTTTGAAAGTGTAAAAAATGACATTCCTTCAACTCCAAATTTCTTTAAATCCCTTAACTTAGACTATTCAGGTCCAATAGATGGGCATAATATTCCTAAGTTACTTAAGGCTTTATCTAATCAAAAGGAAAAAAAGGGACCACGCGTATTGCATATCGTAACAAAAAAGGGGAAAGGGTTACCCCCTGCAGAAAATCAACAGGTAACCTACCATGCTCCTGGTAAATTTGATCCCCTAACCGGAAAACTAAATCCTCCTGAGCAAATAGAAAAAATCAAATACCAAGAAGTGTTTGGTAAAACACTTTTAGAATTGATTAAAAAAAATCCAAAAATAATGGCCATAACACCAGCCATGCCCACAGGTAGTGGTTTAGTGGAATGTATTGAACAATACCCCGATCGTTGTTTTGATGTAGGAATTGCTGAACAACATGCTGTATCCCTTGCCGCAGGAATGGCAACGACAGATCGTCTTCCCTTTTGTATTATTTATTCTACTTTTTTACAACGCGCTTATGATCAAATTATTCATGATGTAGCATTGCAAAACCTCCCCGTTGTTTTTTGTATTGATCGGGCTGGATTAGTAGGACATGATGGTCCAACCCACCATGGCGTATTTGATATTGCCTTTTTAAGAGGAATCCCAAACCTACAAATTATAGCTCCTCGAAATGCAAGAGAGCTTCAAAATACTCTATACACCATTCAAAAAGGAATTTCTTCTCCTGTTGCGTTACGTTTTCCAAGGGGATATTCTGAATTAGAAAGTGTTAATCATTCTTATGAACTACTATCTTGGGGTAAGGGATGGCAACTAAAAGAGGGAACGAAATTGGCCGTTATAAGTGTCGGTAATACAGCTGAAAATGTTGCTCTTGCACTTGAGAATGGGGTTGATACTGAAGAAATCGCCCATTATGATCTTCGTTTTATTAAACCCTTAGACACAATTTTACTTCATTCTATTTTTAAATTTTATAAAGGAATAATATGCGTTGAAGAAGGCATCATTAAAGGTGGAGCAGGAAGTGCTATACTTGAGTTTGCTGCTGAAAATGGATATACAATTCCGATTGAGTTGATAGGTATTCCAGATCAATTTATCCACCATGGAAATTATAATATTTTAACCTCTGAACTAGGTTTGGATCCCAAAGGATTATCAAAAAAAATTGACCAATTCCGAAATAAAATCTTGGGATAAGAAGATGTCCCATTTCGTTTTTTATCTTTAGCAAATGAGTGAACAAAAACGGCTTTTTTTACTAGATGCTTATGCTTTAATCTTTAGGGGCTATTATGCCTTCATTAAAAACCCAAGAATTAATTCAAAGGGAATGGATACCTCTGCAATTATGGGATTTACAAATTCTTTATTAGACGTTATTAAAAGAGAGCAGCCAGACCATTTAGCGGTATGTTTTGATAAAGGTGGATCTGTAAGTAGAACCGAAATGTTTACAGATTACAAAGCTAACCGTGATGAAACTCCAGAGGCAATTCGAATAGCTGTGCCCTACATACAACAGTTACTCAATGCCATGCACATCCCTGTAGTAGAAAAAGAAGGCTTTGAAGCAGATGATATCATTGGAACACTTGCTAAGCAAGCTGAAAAAGAAGGATTTCAGGTGTTTATGGTTACTCCAGACAAAGATTTTGCTCAGCTGGTATCAGACAATATTTTTATGTACCGCCCTGCTCGTATGGGAAATGGAATTGAAATTTGGGGAATCCCAGAAGTTCAAGAAAAATTTGAAGTGGAACGCCCTGAACAAGTCATTGATTTTTTAGGGATGATGGGAGATGCCGTAGACAATATTCCTGGTTTGCCCGGAGTAGGTGAAAAAACGGCTAAAAAATTTATTAAATGTTATGGTTCAATGGAAGGGTTGTTTGAAAACCTTAATGAAGTCAGTGGAAAGCTAAAAGAAAAAATAGAGGAAAATCAATCCCTTGGATTATTATCAAAAAAATTAGCTACCATTCTTTTAGATGTTCCAGTTACCTTTCATGCTGCGGATTATGAATTAAGTCAACCCGATACCCAAGCAGTAGCTGCTCTTTTTGAGGAGTTGGAATTCAGAAGAATGGCTGAAAATTTTAATGCAATTTTTACGGTTGAGTCTGAAAACAGAATACCTGTAGCTACCTCTACTGTTAAAGAAAAAAAACAAGAAACTCAAGGACAACAATTTGACCTTTTTGCAGCTCCTGGAAGTGGTTTAGCTGTAACTAGTCCAACGACAAAACGAAATGATTTAAAATCAACCCCGCATTTCTACCAAACAGTTTCTACACCATTTGCAGCTCAACTATTACTTAAAGATTTACTAGATCAAAAAAAAGTTTGCTTTGACACCGAAACTACTTCCTTAGATGCCCTTCAAGCAGAATTAGTGGGTATTGCTTTTTCTTGGGAAAAAGGGAAAGGTTATTACCTTATCATACCTAAAGATTACCAACAAGCACTTAATTTATTAAAACCATTTATCGCGTTTTTTGAACATAGGGAGATTGAAAAAGTAGGTCATAATTTAAAGTATGACTTAAAGGTTTTACGCAATTATAATATTCAGGTAAAAGGCCCCCTTTTTGACACCATGATTGCGCATTATCTTGTTAATCCAGACATGCGTCATAATATGGACGTGTTAGCTGAAACCTATTTGAATTACAGTCCTCAATCTATAACAGAATTGATTGGAAAAAGAGGAAAAGACCAACGTTCTATGAGAGAAGTTTCTGAATCGGAACAAACAGAATATGCTGTAGAAGATGCAGATATTACCTTACAACTCAGTTCCTATTTTCAAAAAGAAATGGAAAGTGCAAATACACTTTCATTATATCAAAAGGTTGAATTGCCGTTAGTATCTGTACTAACAGCTATGGAATGCGAAGGAATACGACTAGATGTTTCTTTTCTTAAAACACTGTCAAAAGCCTTAACAGAAGACGTTAATCAACTAGAAAAATCGATTTATGCTGCCGCTGGAGAAACCTTTAATTTGGCTTCTCCAAAGCAATTGGGTCCCATACTTTTTGAAAAATTAAAACTCATAGACAAACCTAAGAAGACAAAAACTGGACAGTATTCTACAGCTGAAGATGTGCTTTCTTATCTTGCGAAAGACCATCCTATCGTTTCCGACATTTTAGATTGGCGCTCATTACAAAAATTACAAAATACTTATGTAGATGTCCTGCCAAAAGAAATCAATCCCAAAACAGGTCGTGTGCATACTATTTACAATCAAGCTGTTGCTGCAACTGGACGATTAAGTAGTAATAATCCAAATTTGCAAAACATTCCCATACGGACACTTAGAGGCCAACAAGTCCGCAAAGCCTTTATACCAAGAGATGAAGACCACCTTTTAATGGCAGCCGATTACTCTCAAATTGAACTTCGAATTATAGCTTCGCTTTGCCAAGATGAAGGAATGGTGAATGCCTTTCTAAACAATGAAGACATTCACAAAGCAACAGCTGCCAAAGTATTTAATGTTCCCCTAGAGGAAGTGACCCGTGAACAACGCAGCAATGCAAAAACGGTCAATTTTGGTATTATTTATGGGGTATCTGCATTTGGCTTAAGTCAACAAACCGATTTAAACCGAACCGAATCAAAGGTTTTGATCGAAACCTATTATGCAAGTTATCCGAAGTTGCGCACTTACATACAAAATCAAATTGATTTTGCACGTGAACATGGCTATGTTTCAACTGTTTTGGGACGCCGCAGGTATTTAAAAGACATTAATTCACAAAACACTGTAGTTCGTGGAGCTGCCGAAAGAAATGCTGTAAATGCCCCTATACAAGGAAGTGCTGCAGATATTATTAAACTAGCAATGATTGCCATTCAACAAAGATTAAGTAGTGAGCAGTGGCGTTCTAAAATGCTTTTACAAGTACATGATGAATTGGTTTTTGATGTCTATAAAGAAGAACTTGATGCCCTAAAAATAATGGTAAAAAGCGAAATGGAAAATGCCTTTTCACTTGCCGTACCGTTAGTTGTCGATATAGGCGTAGGAACAAACTGGTTAGAGGCACATTAATCTTAAATTAAAGGCTAACCTATCAGATTAAAAATTAAAAGAAAATATTTTTTCAAAGTCATTTATAATTGTACATTTGCAGCCCGTTGTATCAAAATTTCAACGGCTTAAATTAGTTATTGTGAATACATTGAGTTATAAAACCATTTCGGCTAACGCCAAAACAGTAAATAAAGAATGGGTTGTGGTAGATGTAAAAGATCTCCCACTGGGAAGAGTAGCTGCAGTAATTGCCAATATGTTACGTGGTAAATACAAGCCCAATTACACTCCTCATGTTGACTGTGGAGATAATGTTGTTGTTATCAATGCAGATCAAGTTACCTTAAGTGGAAACAAATGGGATCAAAAACTGTACATTAGACACACCGGATATCCTGGTGGCCAACGTACACTCAATGCAACCCAATTACATCAAAAACATGATACAAAATTGGTTGAGAATGCTGTGCGAGGTATGTTGCCCAAAAATAAATTAGGCGCAGACTTATTTAGAAATCTTCGCATTTTTAGTGGTAGTGAACACTCCCATGATGCACAAAATCCGAAACCCCTTCACATTAAAGATTATTTATAAATGGATACTCTACACACTATTGGTCGTCGAAAAACTTCTGTAGCTCGTATTTTTATTAGCGAAGGTAAAGGAGCGATTACCGTCAACAAAAGAGATTACAAAGACTATTTCCCTACTGAAACACTTCAGTACAAAATTCAACAACCTTTCTTGTTAACACAAACTGAAGGTAACTATGACCTTACTGTTACTGTAAAAGGAGGAGGAAGTACAGGTCAAGCAGAGGCCGTTAGATTAGCTATTGCACGTGCACTATCAAAAATTAATGAAGATTTTCGTGCTGATTTAAAGCCTGAAGGGCTTTTAACACGTGATCCTCGTATGGTAGAGCGCAAAAAGTTTGGTCAGAAAAAGGCTCGAAAAAAATTCCAATTTTCAAAACGATAATTGGTATTGGGCTTTGTTTCGGCAAGGCCATGTTCATTAATTTATTAACCCAGTTGCTTAAACCGCTAAGGCGGACGTTAGTTTAGCATCTAAACACATCCAAAGATGTGTTGCTATTCAAAAGAAGGAACGTAAACTAAAACACTATGGCAAAACCAGCAGTAAATGACCTGCTAGAAGCAGGCGTCCACTTTGGACACTTAACGCGAAAATGGAACCCAAATATGGCGCCCTACATTTATATGGAGCGAAATGGGATTCATATTATCAATCTTTACAAAACTGCAGCAAAAATTGAAGAAACTTGTGCTGCACTCAAGAAAATCGCCTCATCAGGACGTAAAATCCTATTTGTAGCAACCAAAAAACAAGCAAAAGATATTGTTGCTGAAAAAGCCAACAACGTAAATATGCCTTACATTACCGAGCGTTGGCCTGGTGGGATGCTCACTAATTTTGTGACTATTCGTAAAGCTGTGAAAAAAATGGGATCAATTGATCGAATGAAAAAGGACGGTACTTTTGAAACCTTATCTAAAAAAGAACGTTTACAGGTTGATCGTTTGCGTTCTAAGTTAGAGAAAAACTTAGGTTCAATTGTAGACATGACAAGACTTCCCGGAGCCTTATTTATTGTAGATACAACCCGTGAACACATTGCTGTTAAAGAAGCGCAAAAATTAAATATTCCCATTTTTGCAATGGTGGATACAAATTCAGATCCACGTGAAGTAGATTTTGTAATTCCAGCTAACGATGATGCTTCTAAATCAATTGACAAAATTTTATCACTTGTCACTGAAGCAATTGCCGAAGGATTAAAAGAGCGAAAAAGCGAAAAAGAAGGCACTTCTGAAGACGATGCCGAACTTATGGAAGCTGCTGCTTTAGAAGATGCTGACGACCAAATAGAGGCTATTGTAGATGATTCTACAGAAGACGCTGCTGAAGAAAACGAAGCCTAACCCTATAAACTCAATATTGTGAATATTACTGCATCTGAAGTAAACAAACTCCGCCAAACTACTGGAGCGGGAATGATGGATTGTAAAAAAGCCTTAGTAGAAGCTGAGGGTGATTTTGAAAAAGCAATTGAAATACTACGAAAAAAAGGACAAAAAGTAGCGGCTAACCGAGCGGATCGTGATTCTTCTGAAGGAGCAGTTCTTGCTAAAGTAAACAAGACGCAAACTGCTGGAGTCATAGTATCTTTAAATTGTGAAACTGACTTTGTAGCTAAAAACGACTCTTACTTGGCTTTAGCTGAAGCCCTATCTGACTTAGCACTATCTTACACTACTTTAGAAAGTTTCTTAGCTGCTGATTTTAAAGGGATGACTGTAGCTGAAAAATTAACAGAACAAACAGGTGTGATTGGTGAAAAAATTGAAATTGGAGGGTTTGAGACGCTACACGCTCCATTTGTTGGAAGCTATATTCATGCTGGAAATAAAATTGCAACTTTAGTCGGGCTTTCACAAAATGTAGTTAATGCTGCTGAAGTTGCCAAAAACGTGGCAATGCAAGCTGCTGCAATGAATCCAATTGCTCTTAACGAAGAAGGGGTTGATCAAACAATTATAGAAAAAGAAATTGAAATTGCTAAAGATCAATTACGTCAAGAAGGTAAACCTGAAGCCATGTTAGATAATATTGCAAAAGGAAAATTAAACCGTTTCTTTAAAGACAATACTTTAGTTAATCAAGATTATATAAAAGATAGTAAACTATCTGTAGCGCAATATGTAAAAAGTGAAGCTGGTGTTGAAGTTACCGGTTTCAAACGAATTGCTTTAGTTTAAGAAATTAACACACAAACGAATTAAGCGCCTTCTAGGCGCTTTTTTTATATCTTTAATTTATGGAGCTTAAACGATGCCATTGGTGTTTAGGAGATTCACTTTATCAACGATATCATGATGAAGAATGGGGTGTTCCCCTTTTTGATGACGCAAAACTTTTTGAATATTTACTACTTGAAACTTTTCAAGCTGGGTTGAGCTGGATTACTATTTTAAAAAAGAGAGAAGCTTTTAGAGCCGCATTTGATCATTTTGATTGCGAAAAAATTGCTGTTTATAATACTACTAAAATTGATGCGCTCATGGCAGATAGCACTATTGTTCGAAATCGCCTAAAAATTGAAGCTGCTGTAAAAAATGCACAGGCTTTTATTGCTCTTAAAGAAAAAAAAATATCCTTTTCAGATTATTTATGGGATTTTGTAGAGGGCACTCCAATTATTCATCATATTTCGCATCACAGAGAAATCCCTGCCTATACACCTTTGGCTGATACTATAAGTAAAGAACTTAAAATTAAAGGGTTTTCTTTTATTGGCCCAACGGTAATGTATGCCCATATGCAAGCAACAGGCATGGTTAATGACCATTTGGTCAATTGTTTTCGGTATGAAGAAGTTAAATTAAAAGGGTAAATCATCTTCAATATCCAAGGCTTCATCATCTGCAGGCTCAAAGGCAGATACAGGAGGCATAGGTGGCATTTCAGATGTTGCAACGCCTTCTAGGGGCTCAATTCGCCACCCTTGAATAGAATTAAAATATTTGGTCTCTCCTTGGGGGTTTACCCACTCCCTACCACGCAAATTAATGCCAATTTTTATATTTTGACCAATTTGAAAATTATTCAGTAAGTCACACTTATCTTGTACAAATTCAATTAAAAGATGTTGAGGATATTGTTCTTCTGTAGTAAGAACTACCTCACGTTTACGGAATCCATTAGTTCCATACGTTTTTGTTTCGTCTATCCACTTGATTTTGCCAATAATTTCCATAGTCTGTCATTCAATTTTACAAAAATAGAAAAACTTTTAAGGCTCTCTTGTACTTCACTCTATTTTCTTAAAATGACTTACATTAGAACTGTAAAAAGGAATATGAACGAGTTAAATCGCTTTACACTTAACCTAAAAAACAGTTGGCTTTTATTTGCCTTTTCTATAGTTGTCCTTATACTATGGAATACTAATATCCTATTTGAAAAACTTAGCGAAGATGAGCGTTCTAAAATGGAACTTTGGGCAAAAGCTCAAAAAGAATATATCCAAGGCAATGAAGTGTCTAATATAACTTTTGAGGTGCTTCAACGGACAGGTGTAAACCCAATGATTCAAGTGGGTGAGGGTGAACGTATACTTGAAATCCGAAATATTAAATGGGATGCGAATGAAAAAGATTCTACGCGTTTGTATCAACTTTTAAAGGATTTCAAAAAACAGAATGAGCCCATTTTAATTCAATATCGTGATTCTGAAGGAACACTAATCGTGAACCAGAAATTATATTATGGAAATTCTGAAACATTAAAAAAA